>CAXTKV010000180.1:0-10722 GCA_964244895.1 uncultured Deinococcales bacterium | reverse complement strand
AATCCGAGCGGGATTTCACCGCCAAGATCTACCTCAAAAGCGGCAAGGTATTGTCCACCGAACAGATTATGGTTAAGATCAAAAAAGACTGCACAACCGCCGATACCCCGCCGCCGACGGTCAGCCTGGTGGCCTCGAGCGCCAACCTGACCGCCGCTGGGAAGGTCACGTTGACCGCGACCGCTGCGGACAACGTCGGTGTCAGCAAGGTTGAGTTCTACGAAGGCGCCACGCTGCTCGGAGCCAAGACAGCCGCACCGTACAGCTTCGATCTGAATTTTGTTGCCGCCAACAACGGTACGCACAATTACATCGCCAAAGCTTTTGACGCCGCCAACAACAGCGCCGTGAGTTCCCCGTCTGTGACGGTGGTCGTCAACATCACTGGCAATCCGGCGGACACGACCGCCCCGACCATCGGTCTCTCGAGTTCGAGCCTGAATGTCACGGCAGCCGCAACGATCACGCTGACTGCCACCGCCAGCGACAACGTCGGCGTGACCAAAGTTGAATTCTACGAAGGCGGAAGCCTGCTCGGAACCAAGACCAGCGCGCCTTACACGCAGGCCGTCAGTTTCACCAACGCCAACAACGGCACGCACAACTACATCGCCAAAGCCTTTGACGCCGCCAACAACAGCGCCAGCAGTTCTCCGGCGGTCGCGGTCGTGGTCAACATCGGTCAGCCCGCCGATACCACGCCACCGACGGTCAGCCTCTCGAGCTCGAGCTTGAATGTCACGGCGGCGGGTTCGATCACGCTGACCGCGACCGCCAGCGATAACGTCGGCGTCACGAAAGTCGAGTTCTACGACGGCGCGACCCTGCTCGGCTCGAAGACCGCCGCCCCGTACACCCAGAGCGTCGCGTTGACCAACGCCGACAACGGCACGCACGCCTACACCGCCAAAGCCTACGATGCCGCCGGGAACACCCGCGCCAGCACGCCCGCCACCAGCGTCGTGGTCAACATTCCCGCCGCGACCACGGGCACGAAAGTCGCGCTCCTGACGGACTTTCCGAGCGTCGGTTCGTGGAAAGATTTTGCCGCACCGCTCGGCAGCGACCGCGGCGGGATCATCTACCGTTCGAGTGCCCTGCAAACCGGTGGAATCGCGGTCAACGGTATGAACCTGATCGCGTTCAGCCGCCATTGCACCCATCAGGGCTGCGATGTCCTCGATGTCGGGCCGGATGCCAACCACCTGCTGACCTGCCCGTGCCACCAGGCGACCTTTAACCTCGAGTCCGGCGCGGCTCCGACCGCCCCGGCCAAGACCGCCCTGGCGGCACTGGTCATCAAGGCGTTCACGGACGGCATCTACTTGCAGTGACCTGAAGTCTGAGAAAACCAGCCCAGGGGGTGTGATCGACGGATGACACCCCCTGGAGCCGCGAGAAAACCCGGATCATTCGCGCAGAGTTGCACCGATATCTTCAGAATCACAAGGAGACCGCCATGTTCGGACTCGGAGTCACCGAAATTGCCATCATCGTTTTGCTGGCCGTCGTGCTGTTTGGAGCCAAGCGTTTGCCCGAACTCGGGCGGGGTCTCGGGCAGAGCATCGGCGAATTCAAGAAGGGCGTCAGCGAACTCAAAGGCGACCTGGATCTCGGCCTTCAGGACCGGGAACCGCCCAAACCCAACCGCAAGCTCGAGGCCAAAAAAGCGCTCGAGTCGACCTCTGAGCCTTCGAGCTGATGCCCCGCTCGAATCCTCGGGCCTGAAATGTCCGTGAGGCCCGTTCTATGCTGAAGGTTTTACTGGATGCGGGACTGCAACTTTCCGACCTTCGACCGCGTTACACGGGCGAGCGCTGCTTGCTCGAGCGGCACGCGGTCGGCGGTTGCGACCTCTGCGAGCGGGCCTGCCCGCACGACGCGGTGCGGTTAACCGATCGCGTCGAAATTCTCAGCGATGCCTGCACGGGATGCGGGTTGTGCGTGCAAGCCTGCCCGAGCGGAGCGCTCGAGTACGACCTCTTGCCCGTCTTGGGGAAGCTCAAGGATCAGGGTACGGCCAACCCCGACTGCAACTCCGTCCCGGCGAGTTTGCGCTGCGCGGAGGTTCCCGGCGATGGCCCGGAGGTCGCGTGCCTGGCGCGCATCACCCCGGCGCACCTGCTCGCCAGCGCCGCCTGGGGCCAGAATCTCGATCTGATTCACGGATCGTGCAGCGCCTGCAAAATTGGCAGCGCCGACGTTCCCGACGCGGTGCGCGCCAACCGCAAGACCGCCGAAAGCTACCGCCAGAACCTGCCCAACGCCGCGCCGACAGCGCGGCGCCATCGCGTTCAGATGGTCTCCTGGAATGATCTCGAACCCGGCTCCGCTCCAAAATTGAGCGCTCCAGCGCCCAAGCCAGTCTCGCGGCGCGGCGCACTCGGCGCGTTGTGGGGCAGCGCCAGGCGGGGTCTGGCGCAGGTAATCCCCGACCGGCCTTTACCCGGCGTGGACGGGCTGCCCGAACCGGGCCGCATCGGCGATGAATGGGTCTGGCGCAGGCGCGCGCTCAAGCCCCGCCCTGCGGATGGCGCGCCCCAGTACTGGCCAGCGCCCGCAGTCGACGAATCCTGCAGCTTCTGCCAGGTCTGCGAGGTTCTTTGCCCAACGGACGCGATCACCCGCAAAACCCATCTCGACGGTACGATTCGCTTGAATCTCGAGGTTGCCGCCTGCAACGGCTGCAATGCCTGCGTGGTTTCGTGCCCGGTCGGTGCGATGAGCCTCCAGACCACCCGAAGCTTTCAAGACCTCGAGCAGATCGTGATGATGCGCTCCAGTGAGCCGACCCGCGCACCGCTCCAGGAACCCGATTTTGGATCGCTCGAATCGCTCGATTGACGCGGTGATGCTCGAGGCTCAACGTCCAGGTGAGACCGTCCAGCACGCGAATCTTGATATCTGAGAAAACGCGTGCTGGACGGTCTTCTCGCGCTCGAGCAGCCAAGCCGGAGCCCCTTCTCAGGCCCGAGGCGTAAGCTGATCCCTGATTCGACAATTCGTGCAGGCATCGCCCTCGCATCGTCTTCCCTGCACCCAGGATGGGTCGCTGAAGCGCCCACCCGTCGAAAAAGGAGGGCGTGAATGAATGATGTCGTCTTCACGATCGGTGGCGAGGCCGGGCAGGGCGTGGAAAGCTCCGGTGCGGGCTTCGCCAGAGCCCTGTCCCGCGAGTATCACGTTTTCGGCGTGGCGGATTACGAATCGCGCATCAGGGGCGGGCACAACTCGTACCACATCCGGGCCAGCGACCAGATCGTGCGAACCCACGCGCACCAGACGCACGTTCTGATCGGTCTGGACAAACCCAGTTACCGCCACCACAAACACGAATTGGCTCCGGGTGCGGCCTACGTCTACGACGCCAACCGCAGCGACGTGGACGAGAACCAGGTCATCGCGGGCGGGCACCTGCCTCTGGCTGCACCGCTGGAAAAGCTCGCCGTGGACGTGGGCGGCAACAAGATCATGGCCAACACCGCCGCGCTCGGCGTGGCGGCGGGATTGTCCGGCATGGATTTCACGCCGATGGCGGAGATCATGCGCCGCAACTTCGGCAAGAAAAGCGCCGACCTGGCCGAAAAAAATATCGAAGTCGGCCTGGCCGGGCTGGAGTGGGCCAAATCCGCCGCGCCCGCCTTCCCGTACAAGCTGCCGAAGCCGCTGACGCTGCCGCCCAGAATGCTGGTTCACGGCAACCAGGCGTTCGCGCTGGGGGCGCTGGCAGCGGGCTGCAAGTTCATCTCGGGCTACCCGATGACGCCGTGGTCGAGCGCCTTTGAATACTTGATCAACGCCTCCAAGGAGGGTTTAGGCATCGTCGCGCACCAGGTCGAGGACGAGATCGCGGCCATCAGTGCGGCTCTGGGTGCGTCGTGGTCGGGCTTGCGGGCCATGACCGGATCATCCGGCGGCGGTTTCGACCTGATGGTCGAGCACCTGTCCCTGGCGGGCATCAACGAGGTTCCCATCGTCGTGCTGGTCGTGCAGCGCGGTGGCCCCGGCACCGGAATGCCGACCCGCGACGAGCAATCCGACCTGACGACCATGCTGGGCGCGGGCCACGGCGAGTTCCCGCGCATCATTCTGGCCGTCAAGGATCTCGAGGACGCGTTCCAGACGGCAGCGCGAGCCTTCAATCTGGCCGAAAAATACCAGACGCCGGTGATCGTGCTCTCGAGCTTGCACCTCTCGCACCTGGTCTACGACGTGGAGCCGGATGCGTTCAGCCTCGAGAAGGTGCAGTCGGAAGTTGACCGCGCCAAGACGCTCGATTACGCCGCGCTGGACGAGCTGCCGGACGACTCTTACGGGCGCTACCAGCTGACCGACGATGGCATCAGCCCGCGCGCCATCGTCGGTCACCCGAAAGCCTTCGTCCACGGCATGAGCGACGAGCACACCGAGCACGGCGGCATCACGGAAGACCCGGAGAACCGCAACCGCATGATGAAAAAGCGCATGAAGAAGCTCCAGGGCGCGCGACTCGAGATGCGCGCGCCGGAACTCTACGGTGCAGCCGATGCCGAGGTCACGCTGGTCGGTTGGGGCAGCACCTACCAGAGCCTGCGCGAGGCCGTAGATCGGCTCGGCGGGCGCGCCAACCTGTTGCAGTTCGGCGATCTTCAACCCTTCCCGACCTCCGCGCAAGCCATGCTCGAGAAGGCCAAGAAGCTCGTCAGCGTCGAACAGAATTACACCTCACAACTCGCGCTGATGATCCGTATGGAGACGGGAATCGCCATGCACCACCACATCACCAAGTACGACGGGCGACCGTTCACGCCGCAGTGGATTGTGGATCAGGTGCTCGAGCGGGTCTTCGGTGAAAGCAAACTACAGGCTCGCCTCGAGCCGGAAGAGGTGCGGGCGAACCCTGCACCGCAAGGGGAGGTGCGCTCGTGACCGTCGCCGTCAAGGATTACCGACCGATCTATTCCGAAGACGTGACCTGGTGCGCCGGGTGCGGCGATTACGGCATCCTGGCTGGTTTGCAGCAAGCCCTGGTGAAATCCGAGATCGAACCGCACCGCGTGATGATCTTCTCGGGTATCGGCTGCGGTTCCAAACTGCCCGATTACATCCGCACGAATGGCTGGCAGACGCTGCACGGGCGATCCCTGCCCGCCGCTCAGGGCTTCAAGCTCGCCAACCACACCATGACCGTGCTGGCCGTGACCGGCGATGGCGACGGTCTGGGCGAGGGCGGCAACCACTGGATTCACGCCATGCGGCGCAACATCAACTTCACGCACATCCTGCAGAACAACCAGACCTACGGTTTAACGAAGGGTCAGGCCAGCCCGACCAGCGACCACGGTTACATCTCCTCGACCACGCCCGAAGGGCTTCTGGAATACGCGATCAACCCCCTGGCGATGGCGATTGCCTCCGGCGCGGGCTTCGTGGCGCGCACCTTTTCCGGCGACCTGAAAAACATGGTCAGCGTGATCCAGCGCGCCATCGCGCACCCCGGTTACGCGCTGGTGGACATCCTGCAACCGTGCGTCACCTGGAACCGCAAGGAGTACACCTACGAGTGGTTCCGCGAACGCATTTACGATGTCAACGCCGTTGGGCACGCGCCGGACGACCGCGCGGCGGCCTTCGCGCGCTGCCTCGAGTGGGGCGATAAGATTCCGATGGGTATTTTCTACGAATCCACCGACCGCGAGCCCTTCGATGCGCAATCGCACAGCATCAGGATGAACCCAGGGACGCCCATAGCCCTGCGCGGGACGGCTGTGGACGCCGCGCGATTCGAGGCGCTCAAACGGGCACTGATCTAGAAACACCGTCCTGGACGGTGTTCTCGAGAATCGAGTTTTGATCGTACTGGACGGTGCTCTCGAATAGAGGAGAAGACTGTTCAGCGCTTTCAAACTCGAGAAAACACCGTCTGGAACGCACCTAAAAGCTCGAGAACAGGGGAAATATGCACCTCGTGATTCGCAAGATTACGCTCGACCCGAGCTACCCGATCAGTGAGACCGCTGAACGGCTCTACGATCAATTCCTGCCTGTGGTCAGCGCCGCGCCCGGTTTCGTGGGCTGGTTCGCTATCGTCGCGGACGACGAACACGGCTACACCGTCAGCATCTTCGAGGACGCGGAAAATGCCAAGGAATCCACCAGCCTGGCCAGAGAGTGGACGCAGGACAATTACGCGGCCCTGATGAGCGCCCCGATCAAGGTCGTGGCCGAAGGCGAAGTGATCGCCTACAAGATCGTTGGCGCGAGCGACAACGTGCTGATGATGTCGGATTGAACGCATCCGATCTCGGGGTGGCGAGGGAACACGGAGCGTGATAACGTCTGGTCTCAAACCACATTGGGGAGTGAACGATGCTCGAGAAACTCAACCAAGCGGATCAAGCCCGCATTCAAGCAGAAGCAGCGCAGGCGCACGACCCGCGCGCGACGGTCGAATTTGGGCTGGTCGAACCGATCATTCCGCACCGGAGCCGCACGGGTTCCGCCTGGCTGATGATCGTCGGCGGCGCGTTTTTCCTGGTCATCCTCGTGATCGCAGTTTTGACCAAGAGATGAGCTTCAGCGCGCCGCGAACCTGAACTGAATCCTGGCTCAGCACTCGGAAGCGATCTCGAATCCTCTCGAGAGATGGCGCTCAGGAACGCTCAGGCGAACGCAGCTCAGATGCGGCGATCAGGTGCATGGCGTGCGACCACAAGAGCGGCGATGCTGACGTTCCCCACTCTGCGATCCAGTGCTCGAGCCGCGCCGGGTCGGTGCTCGAGATGGGGACTTGCTCGGGTAGATAACCGGCGGACTCGCGCATCGATTCGACCCAGGCGTGATACGCGCTCGCCCGCTCGAGGTTTCCGTCTATGGCCAGGTGCCAGGCCAAAAAATCGGTCAGCAACAGCCACGCGCCCGCGCCGTAATATTCGTCCCTGGCGTAGCGGATAACGCCGCCGTCGCGCACCAGTGTGCGCTCGATCTCGGCGATGGTGGCGCGCATCAACGGGTCGGAGGCGGGCACGACCTCGAACGGCGTCGAGACCCAGATCAGGTTCGCGTCCACGCTGCCATCACCGATGGATTTGATGAAATGACCGTCCTGCACGCAATTTTTAAGGATGAACGCGCGCACCTCCTCGGCGGATGCGGCGAATTCCGGCAGGAACCGAGAGATCGCCTTCAACCCGCCGTGAATCGATGCCAGCGTCGAGGTGTGAACCAGATCGGGTTTTTCCTCCCAGCAATCCGAGCACGGCTCGCGCCAGAAGGTCTGTACGTACCGTCCAACGATCCTGACGGCGTCCTCGAGCGCTGCGGGCAGCCTGTCCTCTCCGGTGCGCCCCAGGTGCTCCGTCAGCGACCACAGCCATTGACCGTAACCGTCGAGCTGGTAGTTCGGCCAGCCGTCGTCGCGCAACCATTCCCCGTTCAGGCTGAAGCGCGCGGGCAGCATTTCGGCGGGTCGGACGGGTTCGCCCACCCTCGCCTGGCGGATCAACCATTCGGCGTGATCGACGTGCGGCTCGAGCGTGCGCGCGATCCAGCCGTGAAAGGCTCGAGCGCTCGCGTGCGAGCCCGCGCGATCCATCGCGTGCGCGATGAACGAACCATCCCGCAACCACGAGTGCGGGTACTGCGAGAAGCTCGGGCTGGCCGGGTACGCGCCCGAGGCGTGTTGAAACTGCCGGATGAGCTGGATATCCAGATGGGCGTTTTTCATCGACATCACGTTGTCTCCAGGACGATCATCGTCCAGGTCTCGAGGTGGGCCACCACGACCCTGACGGGCCGCTCGGTGGTGTGACCGGGCGATCAACTCGCGCCAGCCCTGGCGTTTACCTTTCAGAATCTTGAAGGAAGAACCGGCTTCTCGAGTCATTGAGGTTCAGACCAGCTCAGCTTCGGGGCGCACGGCGCGTTCCTCTTGGGCTGAACGGATCGCGGCCAGGGACATCTCGAGGCTCTGAAGGTTGTCTCGTCCAGAACTCATCGGTTCGATGCCCGTTTGGACGGCCTCGACGAAAGCGTTCAGGCTTCCCAGCCGATCCGTGTGCGCCATGACGGGTAACTGGAGCCGTTGTGGGCGCTTCCCGATGCGGCGCACGCGAACCGCGTCCGGCACGCCCACGTCGCCGCGACTGACGAAACTGATCTCGCCGTCCTCGCATTCGATGCGCCACTCGCCCGCCCAGGGCGTGACCTTACCCGGACTGACCCAGCTTCCGCTGTAACTGACCACGGCACCCTCGCCGAAGTCGATGGTCGCCACGGCGCTGGCGGGGTCGCGGTAGAGGCTCCAGGCCGGATTCCAGGCGCGGCAATGCATCTCGCGCACTTCCCGACCGAGGACAAAACGCATCAGGTCGAAGTGGTGAATCGCCATGTCGAGCAGCAACGGTTGCGGCCAGAGCAGGTGCGGCGAGGTCGGTGAGGCCCGAACGTTGTCGCGCCGGAAGTCCACGTGAACCCCCCCGACCCGACCCAGCCGCTGATCCCGAATCAGCTGCGCCGCGAGCTGCGGGGCGGGATGAAAGCGGTAATTCTGGCTGACCATCAGCCTGCGTTTTTGTGCGTGAGCCACCTCGACCACCCGGCGCGCGTCCTGAAGGGTGGGTGCGAAGGGTTTCTCGACCAGCACGTGCAGTCCGGCCTCGAGTGCCTGAATCGCGATCGGGGCGTGCACGATGGCCGGAGCGGTGATCAGCACGGCGTCCGCCTGAACCTTCTCGAGCGCATCGTGCAGACTGTTGAAACAGAGCGCCTCCGGCAGCCCGAGCGCCCCTCGGGCCTCCTCGAGCGCCTGGGGGGTCGCGTCCACCCATCCGACGGCCTGCACGGCCTCGAGGCCGGGAACGACCGTGGCGGCCCAGCTGCGACCCCAGCCACCCATTCCGATCTGAAGGAGACGCAAAGGGAGTGACGAATTGGAACGGGTGGTGGGCGCGTTCATTCCGTCCCCTACTTTCCCAGGAGGGCCGCGACGCGCTGCTGCGCGCTCCCAAGGGCCTGCTCGACGGTCTTGGTGCCCAGCTTGGCGGCCTCGAGTTCCTGATTGATGATGTCCTGAAGCTGCGACTGGTTCTCGATCACCGGGGGTGTGACCGCGTACTGGAGGGATTCAAAGACCGCCTCGCGGTTGGCGGGCATCGGCTTTTCCAGGTAGGCCGCGACGTTGGCGCGCTGGCTGAGCGAAAACGCGGGCAGTTCCCAGGACGTATCGATGCGCGTCCTGGCGGTCACGGGGCTGGCGGCCAGGTACTTGACCCATTTGTAGGCGGCGTCGGCGTTCTTGCTGGTTTTACTGATGACGGCGGCGTTCGAGAAGAAGTGCGTGCCCTTTTTGGCGCCGCCGGGTTCGAGCGCGATGTCCCATTTGAAGTTCGCCTTGGAGAAGGTATCGAACATCCAGATGCCCGTGTGGATCATGGCGAGTTGCCCGTTCACGAACATGTCGCCGTCACCCACGCCGCTCATCTCGGCGGCGCTGGGAACGACCTTGCTGACCAGCACCTTGTCCACCAGCCAGTGCAGCGCCTCGCGGTTCTTGGGCGTGTCGATCTGCACGCTCGGGCTGACCCGCAGGCCGCCACCGGCCTGGGCCGCGACCTTGTAGAACTCCCAGAACTGCACGGGCTGGAAATCGCCCCAGACTTTCTTGGATGTGTCGGTCAGTTTCTTGGCGGCCTCGAGTTCCTCTTTCCAGGTCCAGGCTTTTGTCGGATAGGCGACGCCCGCTTTGTCGAACAGATCCTTGTTGTAGAACAGCACCACCGTCGAGAAGGTCATCGGCAGGCCGTACTGGACGCTGCGGTACTTGAAGGCGTTCTGCGCCGCCGGGTAGAAGGTGTCGGGCGCCAGCGAGCTGTCCTTGCGCATTAACGAGCCCAGTTCGCGCAGCGTGCCCTTCGAGGCGAAAGTCACGAAGTTCTCGTAGTTCAGTTCAAACACGTCCGGTGCCTGCCCGGCGGCCACGTCCGTCTGAAGCTTGGTGAAGTACGTGTCGAACGGCGCGGTCGTGTACTTGACGGTGATACCGGGGTTTTCTTTCTGGAAGGCCGCGATGATCGAATCGAGCGCCTTGACGTGACCGGCATCCGTGGTGAACGAAAAGAAGTTCAGCGTCACGGTCTGCTGCGCGAGCGCCAGACCGAGGGCGGCGAACAGGGCGAGGACGAGTGCGAATCGTTTCATACGAACCTCCTGAAAAACGGGCTGGACGGATCTCGTGTCGGTCGGCTGGTGCGGGGTTTCTCGAGCTGAGCTTTTTGGGAAGACCGTCTGGGACGGCGTTTTTTGAATCACAAGAATCGCGTCTGGGACGGTGTTCCTCGAGCCATCCGGTTTGGGGTCACGGCACGCGCATCACCCCTTCAACCCGCTGGTCGCCACACCTTCCACGACCCAGCGCTGCGCGAGCAGGAAAACCAGCACCATCGGCGCGACCGTGATCACGCTGCCCGCCATGATCAGGTTCCATTGCGTCTGACCGGGGTACACGCTCTGAAGCGTGGACAGCGCCAGCGGCAGGGTCATCAAATTGCGGTCGCTGACGATCAACAGCGGCCACAAGAAGTTGTTCCACGACGCCATGAACGACAGCACGCCGAGCGTTGCGAGCGCCGGGCCGCACAGCGGCAGCATCACGCGGGTGAAGGTTCCCAGCGTGCTCGCGCCGTCCAGGGTGGCGGCCTCCTCAAGTTCAACCGGCAACGAAAGAAAAAACTGGCGCATCAAAAA
>CAXTKV010000179.1:0-10914 GCA_964244895.1 uncultured Deinococcales bacterium | reverse complement strand
CGTAGACGTGATCGCTCAAAGCGTCGTCGAAGAAAAGTTGCGACGTGAACTCGCCCGTGATCTTTCCGTTGGCGACGGTGCGGAGCTTGAAATGGATGTGAACCGCCCGACCCTGATACCAGCCGGGATAAACGGTCGTGAAGCTGGCCTTGCCGTCGGCGTCCGTCAGTTGGTAACCGCGCAAGAAATTCTGACCGACCGTACCGTTGGCGCTCTCGTCCGAGTAGCGACCGTCGGCATCACAATGCCAGATGTCGACCATCACGCCGCCGCGCGGCTCGCACTTGCCAGCGCCAACTTTTGAAACCAGAAAGGTCAGCGCCAACGGCGCGCCCGCGCTGGTCTTGCCGGATTTCGAGTCCTTGCGCACGTCGCTGCGGTTGAGTTTCTCATCCACGAAATACGGCCCTTCGGTCATGGCGGGGCGCACCACGCAACCGGGCAATCCGGTCGCGCCGCTCGAGCCAGCGCTCGTTCCCTGGGCGATCACTCGCCTGCCGAGCAGTCCCGCGCTGAGGCTGGCACCGCCCACCGTGAACAACCGCAACGCCTGACGGCGGCTGAGAATTCGGCCTACTGGAAGATCGTCGTTGTCCATCAGAAACCTCCCGTTGATCAACTGCGCGCGGCTCGAGCCGGATTTACTTGAACGACCAGTAGCGCTCGAGCGCTGCGATGGTCTTGGCGTCGTACTTCTTGGCCAAGGACGCCTTGAGCGCCGCCCAGTCCTTGTAGATGCGGTTGGAGACGATGTACTTGGCCATCGTCTCGTCCACGCCCTTGAGGGCACTCAGTTGGGCTTCGGTAGCGGTGTTCGGGTTGGTCGGCACGAACACGTACTGCAACCACTGGTTGATCTGGTCGGCGTCCACGTACTTGCCGAGCTCGCGGCGGAACTGATCGACGTTGATATAGGGCCGGTATTCCTTGAACTCGCGCAGCATGCGCTGGCCCGTGCCGGGCACGGCCAGAATTTGTTCGTCGGTGGCGGTGTTCAGGTTGATCGGGAAATCCACGGCCTGAACTTGAGCGGTGGTCTGCGTGGACGCCTGGGCTGGCGCGGTGACGGCGGCGAGAGCGCCGAACGTGCCCACACCGGCGGCGATCAGGGCGAAAGCCAACTGTTTCATGGTTTACCTCCAGATTCTTGAAATAATCCTCGAGAACACCGTCCTGGACGCATCGACGCGCCCGCGTACCGCACGGTGTTCTCGAGACTTTACGATCTTGGAATTCGGGAATGTGTGAACCCGACGCTTATCGGCGCGGGCCACCCATGCCGGGGCCGCGCAGCCCGAAGTTCGGGTCGGTCTTGGCGCGGTTGTACGCGTCGTCCGCCTGGGCTTGCGTGATTCGACCATCCTTGACATCCTGGTCGAGTTGCGTCTTGAGCGCGGCCAGCATCGCGGCCTGGACGGTCTTGATGTCCACGTTCTTGGTCTTGGCGATCTGATCCAGGGTCTGACCGGCGCGCAGTTGCGTCTGCAGGTCGGTCGCGCTCAGGCCGAGCGCTTTGGCTGCCGCGTCGAAGATCGCCTGTCCGCCACCGAAACCGCGATCGCCCATGCCGGGGCCACCCATATCCCGGCCACCCATGCCGCGTCCGGGGCCGCCCATACCGCGATCCCCGCCGAAGCCGTGCCCGAAAAAGCCGTACTGACCGCTGGCGACTTCCTGGCGCAGACGATCCGCCTGGGCTTTGGTGATGTCCTGGGCTTTCAGGGCCTCGTCGATCGTGGCGTTCCCGGCGGTCTTCAGGCCCGCCGTCAGCTTGTCGGCGCTGACGCCCAAGGCGCTGGCGAGCTTGCCCAGGAAGACGTTGGCGTAATTCGTGGCCTGCGCAGTCGCGGCTGGCGCGGTCTGGGCGCTGACCACCCCGACGGCCACGGGCACGGACGCGAGGGCGATGGAGGCCAGGGCGATCTTGAAGTTCTTGTTCATGATGACTCCTTTTCTTGCTCGAGCCACCTTCCGGTGGGCTTCGATGGATGCAGTTTGCGGCAGGGAGGTAAAGGTTTCGGACTTGAATTCCAAGGATTCGGTAAAGGTGATCCTCAAAGCGCACTCACGTCGGTCAGATCCAGGAAACACCGCCCAGGACAGTATTTTTTGGGCATCAAAAGACCGTCCGGGACGGTCTTCCCGGACAAAACGCTCGAGCCCGATCTGCGCCGCGCTTCAAACCGAACGGCTCACGAGCTGGCTCGAGCGCTCAGTCGGCGTTCCGGGCAAGCGAATCGCGGCCCGCAGACCGCCCTCCGGCGCGCGCCCGAGCTCGAGCCGCCCGCCGTGCTGCTCCGCAATGGCGTCCACCAGCGCCAGCCCCAAGCCGGAACCCTGGATGGCTTGCAACCCGTGACCGCGCTGGAACGGGCGGCGCAGGCGTTCCAGATCGGCCTCAGCGACGCCGGGGCCATCGTCGCAGACCTCGATCCGGGCGTCGGTATCAATCACGCTGCGCACCACGATCCGACCGCCCTCGCGCCCGTACCGGATGGCGTTCCTGATCAGGTTCGAGACCGCCAGCCGCAGCGCGGCGGGATCGCCGTAAGCGGGCGCAGAAGACAACTCCAGCGCGATGCGTTGCCCTCTGGCTTTGGCCGCGTCCGCCTGGGCTTCCGCGACTTCCAGCCCGATGTCCGCCAGGTCGAGCGCGATCGGTTGGGACGGCGCTTGCGTGCGCGCCAGCGTCAGCAAGCCCTCGACCAAGCGCGTCAACTCCTGGGTGGTGCGCGAGACGGTTTCCAGCGATTGACGGTAGTGCTCCGGGCTGCGTTCGCGCTCCAGGCTCAGGCTGACCCGACCCTGCAAGACCGCCAGCGGCGTGCGCAACTCGTGCGCGGCGGCCAGCGCGAAGGCGCGCTCCTGCGCGATCAGGGCCTCGAGTTTCTCGAGCATGGCGTTGACGGTGCGCGTCAAACGGGCCATCTCGTCGCTGCCCTGCGCCTCGGGGACGCGCTCGCCGGGTTTGCCGGAAGCCGCGATGCGCGCCGCCAGCAAAGACACCGCGTCCACCGGTTTGAGCGCCCGATCCGCCAGCCAGTACCCCGCCCCCAACCCGAGCGCCAAGAGCAGCGGAAAGCCGAACATCAGCAAATCTCGCGTGCCCTTGAGGGTGTTTTGCGCATCGGCTTCGCTGCGCGCAGCCTGAACCCAGCGTCCGTCCGGGGCGCGCACACTCAACACGCGGTAGCCATCGATGCTCGCGAAGCCCGGCATCAGGGGCGCGTCGACGGGGCTGGCCGGAAGGCTGTCGTTCGGTTGACCGTCGGCGTCGAAGACGCTCAGCGCAATGTCTCCGGAAAGCCGGGGGCGCAAGCCGTCGGAATCGCGGTGGTTGGGCGCGTGAACGCCGTTCGGGTCATTGGTGGATGGTCGCATCCCATTCGGCGAACCGGTGGATGGTCGCATCCCGTTCGGCGAATCGGGATGCGGGCCATTTCCATCGAAACGCCGCGCGATCATCGAGGTCGCCTCCATCAAGGACTGGTCGAGCAGGCGGTACAGGCTCGAGCGCAAACTGAAAAACAGAACCAGGCCGCCCAGGATCAGAATCAGCCCGGAAACCACCGCGTAGAACAGCGTCAACCGCCAGCGCAAGCTCACGGCTGGTCTTTCAAAACCGTAGGAATCCGCCCCAGCCGGTAACCCAGGCCGCGCACCGTCTCGATTACGCCCTCGCCGAGCTTGCGGCGCACGCTCGAGATGTACACGTCCACGACTTTCGTGTCCACGCCGGAATCACCCGGCCAGACGCGTTCGATCAACGATTCCCTGGAGTATGCCCGACCCGGATTCAACCCGAGGCATTCGATCAGCGCGTATTCGCGCGGCGTCAGGCTGACGGACCTGCCGTCCCTGGTGACTTCGTGACCGGATAAATCGAGCGCGTACCCGAGCGGCAACGGCACCAGGTTGCTCGAGTTTCCACCCGCGCGCCGCACCAGGGAGCGCACGCGCGCGCGCAACTCGCGGAAATCGAAGGGTTTGGTCAGGTAATCGTCGCCGCCCAGTTCCAGGCCCAAGAGTTTTGAATCCATGTCCGCGCGAGCCGTCAGGAACAGGATCGGCGTGTGCTGCCTGGTATCGCGCAGGCTGCGCGCCATCTCGAAACCCGCCTGAGGCCCTTCGGGCAGCATCACGTCCAGGATGATCGCATCGAAGGGTTCCAGGCTGGCCATGCTCAACCCTGCGGTGGCGTCGGCGGCGTGTTCGACCCGCAAGCCATCCTCGGCCAGACCTTCGAGGATCAGATCGGCCAGGCGCGGATCGTCTTCTACCAGCAGCAAACGCATGTTCCCTCCAGCCCGCAGGCTACAGGCTCGAGTCTAGCCGCACGGGGTAAAGGTTTGGCAAGAGCGCCGAAGGTGCGCTTCAGTTGACGAACGCCCCGATGACGTTGCCCCGGTTGACCGCCGGGATGAACCCGAAACGCCGCGCTTCCTGCCAGGCGCGGCGCTGCCGGACGGCATCCATCGCGAAATCCAGCGTGAAGACGCGCTCGCCGCGCTCGTGGGCCGCACCGAACCAGCGTTGCTGACGGGCGCGGTTGACCGGATTGTTGTCCGTGTTGAACTGACCCGGCGCGGGCAGTTGATAGGTGAAGCCTTCGATCACCACGCCGTCCAGCGCCGCCAGGAAACCCGTCCGGCCCGATTCCGATTCCGGCATCGGGGCGTTGCTGGCCCTGCCCAGCGCGCCCGACTTGCCGATATCGAGTTCGATCAGGTACGTGTCGGCGTTGCAGACCAGGCGCACGCCCGGTCTGATGGCGTTGACCAGTTGCCGGATGCGCCTGACCAGGTTCGTGTGGTCGCGCACGGCGTCCGCGTTGGCATCGCGGGTTTCCCAGTACCCGGCGCAATCGTCCAGCCAGAAGCCGTCGTAACCGCGCGAGAGGTCATCTCGGATGATCGTCTCGAGGACGCGGAACCAGGCGTCGCTGGTCACGTCGACCGGGTACGAATCCCACGGGGTGCGCGACCCGGAAATGAAGGCGGATCGCTCGTTGACCAGTTTCGGCCAGGCTCTGGGTTCGGCGGGCGTGGCCCGCGCGATGTCCAGGTACGCGATCACCCATTTGCTGCGTTTGAGACGCGCCAACTCATCCCGCTCGAGCGCTTCGCCGCGCACGCAACGCGGCGCGATGGCCAGCAGATCGAACTTTGAGCGCTCCAGGTGATCGAAATCGCAACCGTTGTCCTGCCGCATCCAGGATTGAATGCCCGACCAGGCCGCGCGCGGGCCTCGCGGCACGGTGTCAAACAGGCTCGGGGCGGGATCGACATCGACCAGGGCGCAAGACGCGAGCATCGCGAGGACGACCAGCAGCCAAATACGACGCACGTTCACCCCTCCCCTTTTTGAAGTGCGCGCACCCACGCTCGAGCCTTCGCGTTCAGGTTGCGTTAAAGGCGCGTGAGATGTGTTGGAACAGAATAGAAAATTCAGCTTGAGAGAACGCCAGTATTGCGCACATGACGGATCAGAACTGGCTTCATGAAACCGATATATTCATCGCGCCCGAGCGCGTCTCGAGGAAAGAGCGAATCGGAAGTGGCTCGAGCGAGAAGTCCACCGCCCGCTCGTGTCAGGATTGCCCGAACGACTCCAGTCCGTGCAAGCCGCCACTCATCGCGCCCAACGAGGTTCAACGTGATCACGATCTATTCCGAAAGCCACACATTGCACCACGGCAACAGCGAACTCTCGGGCGGGCTGCTGGTGCCGTGCTTCGAGATGCCGCGCCGCGCGGAGCTCGTGCTGGAACGCGTGCGACACCAGAAACTGGGCGAGGTGATCGCCCCCACGGATTTCGGGCTGGAACCGATCCTGCGCATTCACGCCCCAAATTACGTGCGCTTCCTCGAGACGGCCTGGTCGCAATGGACGGCGGCTGGACGCACCCACGATGCGCTGCCGATGACCTGGCCCGTGCGCGGCATGAACCAGCGCACGGAACCCGATCAGATCGACGGGAAGCTCGGATTTTTCAGCCTGGACGCGGGATCACCCATCCAGGCCGGAACCTGGCAGGCCCTCTACGGCAGCGCGCAAGTCGCGTTGACGGGCGCGAAGATCGTGCGGGACGGCTCAAAGGCCGCGTTCTCGTTGTGCCGCCCACCGGGGCATCACGCCGCCGGGGATTACATGGGCGGCTACTGCTACCTGAACAACGCCGCGATCGCCGCGCAAGCCTTCCGGGATTCCGGCGCGTCTCGGGTCACGATTCTGGACGTGGATTACCACCACGGCAACGGCACGCAAGTGATATTCTTCGAGCGCGCAGACGTGCAACTGATCAACCTGCACGCCGACCCGATGGTCGAGTACCCGTACTACCTGGGTCACGCCGACGAGACCGGCGCGGGCGCAGGCCAAGGGTACAACCTGAACTACCCCATGCCGCACGGCACGGGCTTTGAAACCTGGTTCTCGGCGCTCGACGACGCGTGCCGGAAGGTGCAACAGTACGCACCCGACGCGATCATCGTCAGCCTGGGCGTGGACACCTTCAAAGACGACCCGATCAGCCAGTTCAACCTCGAGAGCCCCGATTACCTGCGCGTCGGTGAGCGCATTGGACGGTTGGGAACGCCCACGCTGTTCGTGATGGAGGGCGGCTACGCGATCGAAGCCATCGGCGTGAACGCCGTCAACGTGCTGGAAGGTTTCGAGCGAGTCTCATAGATGATTCTCGAGCGACACCGTCCTACACGCGAATTCTCGAGATTCGAGAACACCGTCCTGGACGGTGTTCCTGCAGCGTGAAGTATCATGAACGGCATGGAAACGGGCTCCGATGCTCGAGAAACGCGCCTGACACCGCCCACCACATCGGGCGGCCCGAAGCATCAATCCATGCCAACGGCGCGCATCGTCGCCCTGACCGCGCTGACCATGATCGCCTTCGCGGGCAATTCGTTGCTGTGCCGCGTCGCCCTGAAACACACCGGCATCGACGCGGCCAGCTTCACCGCCATCCGACTGATTTCCGGCGCGCTGACGCTCTGGCTGATCGCGAGAACCCGGCGCGGCCCGCAAGCCAGCAAGGGCAACTGGTTATCGGCCCTCGCGCTGTTCGTGTACGCGGCTGGTTTTTCCTTCGCGTACGTCAGCCTGCCCGCAGCCACGGGTTCGTTGCTGCTCTTCGGGGCTGTCCAGGCCACCATGATCGGGCGCGGCATCTGGACGGGAGAACGCTTGCACAGGCTGCAACTCGTCGGGCTGATGCTGGCCCTGGGAGGGCTGGTCAGCCTGCTGCTGCCCGGACTCGCCGCACCGCCCGCGCTGGGTTCCCTGTTGATGCTGAGCGCCGGAATCGCCTGGGGCGTCTATTCGTTGCGCGGCAAAAACGCGGGCGATCCAACCCAGGTCACGGCGGGGAACTTCCTGCGCGCCGTCCCGATGGCCGCCGTCTTGAGCTTGCTGCTGCACAACCGCGCCTCTCTGGACAGCGCCGGAATTGGGTACGCCCTCGCATCTGGCGCATTGACTTCGGGGATGGGGTACGCCATCTGGTACACGGTCTTGCCCGCGTTGAAAGCCACCCACGCCTCGATCGTGCAACTCAGCGTCCCGGTGATTGCGGCCCTGGGCGGCATCGCTTTTCTGGGGGAATCCGTCACCCTGCGCCTGGTGCTGGCGTCCATCGCCATCCTGGGGGGAATTGCGCTGGTGATTCTGGAAAAACGAGATGCGAATACTGATCAACGATTCGTCTCGCCCGAGGCTGCTTCGTGGCGCGGCTGAATCGAGAAATTCTTGAGACTTGCACGAGAACACCGTCTGGTACGCAAATTCTCGAGATAAAGAAACGCCGTGTGGGACGGTGTTCTCTATAGATCAGGTTTCGAGAATTGGGATCGCCACGAATCCTCTGCAAAAGCCTAGAATAAGTTCAGCATGACGCGAGCCTGCGAGGAAGTCATCGAATTCATCGCAGCAGGCAGCGATTCGCGCCGTGTCGCGGACTTCCAACCGTCTGAAACGGCTTGCGCTCGCGTGCAGGAACTCCTGGAGGGTGAGAAGCGCGGCGAAACCACCAGCGAGGAACGTTCCGAACTCGATCATTACGTTCAGCTAGGGCACATCATGCGGCTCGTCAAAGCTCGGGCGCGACAACACCTCAAAGCGTCGTGAGTTTCTCAATTGTCACCGAATGCATCAGGTGGTGAAAATTGGAAGCGCTAATGGTAAATTACCCAAGAATAGTATTTATATGACATAAATTGAATGTTTAGCGTAGTAGATATAAGGTTAATTATGGATAAAGTCATTAATCAACACTATGTTCCTAGATTTTATTTGAAAAGATTCTCAGATGATTCTGGGAATAAAATTTGGGTGTTCGATCATGAAAACAGCAAGTTATTTCATTCAAATGTAACCGGCGTTGCATCTCAAAGAAGGTTTTATGATTCTGAGTTAGATTCGATTGCTGATCCAGAAAAATCACAGTACGCAGAGCACGTTTTTTCTGAACTCGAGAGACAATTTTCTCGAGCAATTAATCGCTTGATTGAAATTGCAAAAACAAATGGAGAAATAGACGATGATTTAAAACGTGAAGTTTGTGTTCACATTTACGTTCAATTTATTAGAACAAAATGGTATAGAGAAAGAATTGTAGCGAAAGATTTATTCGGTTTGAGTAAATCAGCGTTTCATGTTTTAAGTATTTTCCAAAAAGAGATCGAATTGGAGTTTCGGCAATTTCTTTGGAAAAAGACGTGGAAAATTGGTAAGGTCAATAATAATGATTATCTTCTCGTTACTTCTGATCAGCCAGTACAAATCCACTCTAAAGAAGCAGATCCTATGGGAATTGTTATGAATCCTAAAAATCGGCAACTCTCAACACTCGAAGGCATAGATATATTCTTTCCGCTCGATCCAAAACATGTTCTCTTCATTAAAGATGCTCAATCTGAAGCTAAAATCATTGAAAACCAAGTTTATAACCTTGAAATGCAAGACATAGTTTCGTTAAATTGCTTACAGACACTTTTATGTCATAGGCAAACATACTGCTCTAGGAACGGAATTGAAACAGAAGTTATCAAAGGTTTCTCGCCTTTGCATAAGCTCATTCAAGGTTTTAGACTGTAAGTGCGCAGAGCAAATCTTAGTCTTCGACTGGGTTCGTCGCGACCTCGAGAACACCGTCCCAGACGATGAATTCTACGATCTCGAGAACGCCGCGCTGGACGGTATCCTCTCAGTCTTGAGTCTTCAAATCGCTTCCAGCATCAGCACGTCGGGATTCTCGAGCAAGCGAATCACGGCCTTGCAAAAACGTGCGGCTTCCGCGCCGTCCACCAGTCGGTGATCGAACGACAACGACAGGTACATCATCTGTCGCACCACGATCTGATCTTCACCGTCTTTTTCAATCACCACGGCGCGTTTCTGGATGCTGTGAACGCCCAAAATCGCGGCGTCTGGCACGTTGATGATCGGGAAGCTGAACAGCCCGCCGATGCTGCCGATGTTCGTGACGCTGAAGGTGCTGCCCGTGGTTTCTTCGGGTTTCAGCGTTCCTTCTCGAGCCCTCGCGCCCACGTCTGCGACCTCACGCGCGGTCTCGAGGATGCTTTTTTTGTCCACGTCGCGCAGCACAGGCACGATCAATCCGCCGTCGGTGCTGACCGCCATGCCGATGTTGTAGTAGCGCTTCAGCACGACTTCTTGCGCGGCTTCGTCCAGGCTGGAATTGAGGCTGGGGAAGGCTCGAAGCGCGGTGGCAATCGATTTGAAGATGAACGGCAGGTACGAGAGTTTCAGGCCGGATGGCTCGAGCCTGGGCTTGACGCGTTCGCGCAGTGCGACCAGCGCCGTCATGTCCACCTCGTCCACGGTCAACGTGCGAACCGTGTACAGGTGACTGGCGAGCATCTGGTTGCTGATGGCGCGCCGCAGGCCGCGCAACGGCGCGCGCGTCTCGAGGTGTTCGTAGCCTCTGGGCGTCCTGTACTGCACGGGCGGGACGGGCAATCCTGCTCGAGTTTCAACGCTGGGCGGCGCTGGTGGGGTTTCTCGCTCGAGGTACGCTTCCACGTCCGCGACGCGCACGCGTCCGTTCGGCCCCGATCCGGGCACGCCTGAAATGTCCACGCCGAATTCTCTGGCGAGCGCGCGTGCGGCGGGCACGGCCAGCGCGCGCCCAAACTCGTTCGTTCCGGCCTGGGTCTGCGCCGTCGAACTCGAGCGCGCGTTCGCGCTTTTGCGGGCGGGCATCTTGATGGTTTCGTCGCGGTTGAAGGCTTTGAATAAGCTCTGGGAATCGCCGGAGTCTTCTTGGGGCGTGTCGCTCGGAGTCGTCTGGGACGGTGTGTTCAGGATCGCGTCGGCGAAGACCGCGATGGGCGCGTGAACCGCCACGATTGCGCCCTCTAACGCGAGCTTTTTCTCGAGCTTGCCCGCGAACGGGCTGGGCAGTTCGACCGTGACCTTATCCGTCATGACTTCCACGATGGGTTGGTCGAGTTGGATCTGGTCGCCTTCGTCGACCAGCCATTTCAGGATCTCGCCCTCGACGACGCTTTCCGCGAGTTCGGGCATTCGCATTTCTCTGGGCATCAGTTCCTTTTTGCGAACACCGTCTAGGGCGCAAATCTCGGGCATCAAAAAACGGCGTGCAGGACGGTGTTCCTGAAATCTCAGTAATCGAGAACCCGCGCGGCGGCGCGAAGGATGCGGTTGACGCCGGGCAGGTACGTCTTGTCCAGCGCATACGGGTAGGGCGTGTCGAATCCCGCGACGCGGGCGGGCGGAGCTTGGAGCTGATCGAGCAGTTCCTCACTGATGGTGGCGGTGATCTCGGAGGCGAAACCGCTCGTCAAGGGCGCTTCGTTGATCACCGCGACGCGCCCGGTTTTGGCGACGCTCCGCAACACCGTTTCCGCGTCCCAC
>CAXTKV010000178.1:0-10993 GCA_964244895.1 uncultured Deinococcales bacterium | reverse complement strand
GAACATGGCTCTCCTTCATTCAGCGTTGGTGATTGCGACTGGGACGGGCAACTCAAGAGCGACGCCGGGCGCGATTGATGCAAAAGGGCGCGTTGGTTGCCTCGAGACTGCCGTTCCCGAGGTGGGCCGTGGGTTGCGCCGGACTCGGGCGAACCCGAGCCTTTCCGCCGACATCCGGGATGTGCCGCAGGGCCGCACGCTGTTGAGGGCGATAGAGGCCTAACGTGACTCGAGGACGAGGAGCGGGGCGGAACGTCACGTCCGGGCTTCGGGCGCGGTGCGAGCCGAATCCTTCGCGGGCGAACCCGATCCGGATACGATTCGCGCTCGAGGCAACCGTCGCGTGGTGCAAGGATTTCAACGTATGTGTTTACGCTGATGCGGTTTCTGGGAGTTGAACCCAGGACTCACCGAGTACAAGTCGGTTGCTCTAACCTCTGAGCTAAAACCAGGTGGGTCAGGATGCAGGAATCGAACCTGCATGGGCTTTCGCCCGACTGATTTCAAGTCAGTAGCGGTTACCAATCCGCCAATCCTGTGGTGGGCGCGAACGGAATCGAACCGTCGTCCTCTCGAGCCATCTCGAGCGCTCTACCAGTGAGCTACGCGTCCTGGAACATGGACTCGCGTTCGCGGTACGCGACACCAGGAAACCTGTGTGCGCCAGCGGGGCGTCGTATCGGCCAAACACGAATGAACCCCGACCGCTGCGTTCGTCTGCCGCCGTTCCGAATGAGAACTCTAGAGGTTGCGGCTGCCGCGCGCGTGACTCGAACGGCGTACATGGCGGCACGCGAAACGGCGTACCCCTGAAGCTCGAGAAACCGAACACCGTCCAGCACGCGAGATTCGACCCTCGAGAAAACAGCGTGTGGGACGGCTGAAGGTCAGAGGGAAAAGTGAAAAACCCTTCTCGCAGGGCGCCGTCTGTCTTTCCTTTCACCTTTTACCCTTCAACCTCTTTGACCTCCGACCTACTCGCACTCCTCGAGGCTCGAGAAACCCGCTCTCAGTCTTTCGTTTCCACCCAGACCAGATCGTCCTCGATCAACACGCGGTACGATTTCACGCCGCGAACGGCGGGCATGGACAGGGCGGCGCCCGACTCGAGATCGAAGGTCGCGCCGTGGCGAACGCACTTGATGGTCTTGCCGACGACCAGGCCGCCGAGCAACTCGTTGTCGTCGTGCGAGCAGCGATCCTCGATGGCCCAGAAGCCGGACGGTGAACGCAAGACCAGCACGTACTCGTCGTGAAACTCGATGGATTTCTGTGCGCCTTCGGGAAATTCCAGAAGGGTGCCAGCCAGGACGCGATTCATGCCGGGAGTCTACGTTGATTCGCCCTAAGCCATTCGCCGGAAGCTCCCGATCCCGCGCTCGAGATACGCTGCCCGCATGACGAAACCCCTCTCGGGCAAGGTGGCTCTGGTGGCGGGTGCGACGCGCGGTGCGGGGCGCGGCATCGCGGTAGAACTGGGCGCGGCGGGCGCGACCGTGATCTGCACGGGGCGCAGCACTCGAGCCCAGGCGTCCGACCTGAACCGCCCGGAGACGATCGACGAGACCGCCGAGTTGGTCACGCGAGCTGGCGGCATCGGCGTCCCGATTCGGGTGGATCACACCCAGGAACTCGAGGTGTGCGCGCTGTTTGAGCAGGTCGAGCGCGAGCAGGAAAGACTCGATATTCTCGTGAACGATATCTGGGGCGGCGAGAAACTGGTCGAATGGGGCAAGCCGTTCTGGGAACTGGAGTTGCCGCGAGCCTGGGCGCTGATGGAACGATCCATCCACTCGCACATCATCACCAGCAAGTACGCGGCACCGCTGATGATCCGGTCGGGCCGGGGCTTGATCCTCGAGATCACCGACGGGGACAACGATTCCTACCGTGGCAACCTGATCTACGACTTCATCAAGAACGGCGTGATCCGGCTGGCGAAGGGCATGGCCGCAGACTTCGCGGGCGGCACGCTGACGCACGATCCGGTCGCACCCGAGAAAACCAGCGCACGGATCACGGTGGCAGCGCTCACGCCCGGATTCTTGCGCTCCGAGGAGATGCTCGAATACTTCGGCGTGACCGAATCGAACTGGAAGGACGGCGCGCTGCGCGACCCCAATTTCATCGCCTCAGAGACGCCGCATTACATCGGTCGGGCCGTGGCCGCGCTGGCCGCAGACCCGGATGTCGAACGCTTCGCGGGTCGGGCGCTCTCGAGCTGGGGTTTATCGGAGTTCTACGATTTCACCGATCTGGACGGTTCAAAACCGCACTGGGGCAAGCATTTCGCGGCGTTGAAGGCTGATACCTCGGGTTCGTAACCTCTTAGAACACCGTCCTGCACGGTGTTCCTTCATCTCGAGAAAACCTTGTCCAGCACGGCCTTTAACGCGCTGGCCTGAACTCTCGGGCGATGCCGTCCGCGATCAATTCCGCCGTGTCGATCGCGCTCAAACGCTGGTTCGGGCGCAATTCCAGCACGCGCGCCGTCTGACCGTCGCGGCGCGAGGAGACGCGCACCAGCACGTCCGTCACGTCCCAGGAATCGCTGGTGGTGCTGTAGCCGAAGCCCAATCCGGGCGACCCGGAATAACTCGTGGTCGTGAGGCTGGCGCGTTGCGCGTTGACCACGCCGGACACGGCGAAATCGCTGCCATCGTTCTTCGATCCGGCCTGCGCGTCCAGCACGGTGAAGCGCCGCGTCTCCAGAGCGGTAATCACGCGCTGTCGCAACTGTGCCCCGAGCGGCCCGTCGAAACCCGTCACCAGGAAGCCGCGCACCGTCACCACGTCGTTTTTGGCGTACAGGCTCGGGCCGCGCGTGACCTCGAGCGCGGCGGGTGCGCACGCGACCAGCGCGGCGCAGATCAGGATGGTGCAAGCGCGAATCCAGAACTTCATGCCCAAAGTTTAGCGCTCGAGCATGAAGGCTGGCTGTAAAAAAACCGTTCAGTACGCGGTCTGTCGGGTCACGGGTTCTGCGAACGCGCCGTGGAGTGTGCGCCGACCTCCGCGCGATTCGGCGTAGTTTGATGTACCGCCGCAGGTATGATCAGCGCGAGCGGAACGCGAAAATGATGACTTTCCAGAACGACGCTCGGTACTCGAGCGTAACCCGCCATGAACGAGGAGAAGAAATGAAGAAATTTGTCCTGATTTCCTACGGTTTTGAGACACCGACCCCAGAAATCCAGCAAGCCTGGGGCAAATGGTTCGCGTCGATCGGCGACAAAATGGTCGATGGCGGAAGTCCTCTGGGAAACGGCAGAGAAATCTCGCACGCCGGAACCAAAGAATTGCCGCTCGGACTGGATTCGTTGACTGGGTACTGCATCATTCGGGCAGAAAGCCTCGATGAAGCCGAAAAAATAGCCAAAGACTGCCCGATCATCACGAGTATCAGGGTGTACGAAGCGAAGTCGATGTAACCGCGCAGCGCAAGCGGAGCCAAATTCCAGGCCGTCGGGTGCAATTAGGACGCAGGCGTCGGTCAATTCTCGAGATTCACCGCGACGACCCGGAACGCTCGAGAACCGGGATTGGGCACGGTGTAGCGTTCGGTCAACCCAATAGAAACACCGTCCTGGACGCATTTTCTCCGAGCTCGAGATTCGCGTCTGGAATGGCCTTAAGGGATCGGCACGCGAGGCCCGTAAAACTTGGGTTGCGTGTTCAGAACGTACAGGTCGAGCACCACCTGAACCCGCGCCAGGACTTCGCGCGCGTTGACCTGAGCGCCGACCGCGCCGCCCACGTCGGCGGCGTTGAACCCGACGGCCTCGATCCCAAAATACCGCGCGATAAAGACGGCGCGTTCGTTGTGAAACGCCTGCGAGACGACCGTGAAGCGGCCCTGCCCGAAGACCTCGCGGGCGCGAACCACGGAATCCAGCGTGCGGAAGCCCGCGTAATCGAGGTAAATCCGATTCCGGGGCACGCCTCTCGCCACCAGCGCGTCCCGCATGTCGCCGGGTTCGTTGTAGGCTTCCTCGCCGTTGTCGCCGCTGACCAGCAGGTACTGAACCTTGCCCGCCTCGTACAGAGCCGCCGCCGCGTCCATGCGCGCCTCGAAGAACAGGTTCGGCGCACCCGATGCCGCGCGTTTGCTCGTGCCCAGCACCAGAGCCACGCTGTTCCTGGGCACGTCCTTCAGGCTCGAGTACAGGTACGGCGCCGCGACCCTCGAGACGAGTTCGTTCGGGCCGTAAGTGCCCACCAGGAGCAGCGCGACGAGCGCCGCGACCCCGATCGACACCCACCAGCCGCGCCTCTTCACGCGCCAATCATGCCCCAAATGCCGTGAGATGTACGAGAACACCGCCCAGGACGCGAGTTGAATGGTGCGTGCCAGACGGTGTTCTCGATCGTTGTGGCTGTTTCTCGAGCGCCAGCCTACCTCGGTGGAGGTTGCGCGCTCTCGCAGCCCGAAAACGCGCAGCCCGCCGAGCCTGGATTCGTGTCCGTCGCACCGGGCGCGGTGGGCTTGTTGTTGTTCGTGAACGCGTTCGCCGCGACGCTCTGCGTCACGATGTCGTTCGAGACGGCGTTGTCGAAGACCCTGGTTCCCTCGGCGTCGGAAATCGCGAGCAGGTAAATGCTGGCATCCGACTGCCCCAGGACGGTGTTGTTGCGGATGACGTTGTTGCGGCTCGGCATGCTGTCCCCATGGAGCAGGATGCCGTGACCCTCGATCCGCCAGATCGCGTTCTGGTAGACCTCGAACGAACCCGAACCGTTGTCCAGATAGATGCCCGCCGGTTTCGATCGCCCCACCTTCCCGAAGGGAATGTCGTGAACCCAGTTGTGGTGAATGCTCGTGCCCGCCGCATCCAATCGGCAACAGGCGTAGATACCGCCCGAATCGACCGCCTGCAACGACGCGTTGTAAACGTTGTTGTACGCGATCTCGTTGTTTTTGAACTGCAAACCGTTCAGGTGCCAGTCGACGGTGATGCCATCGCGCCCGGTGTCGAAGACGGTGTTCCTGGTGATTTTCTGGTTCGTCCCGGAGACGTTGATGCCCGTCGCGTAACTGCCCATCAAACCCGCACCCGAAATCAGGTTGTTCGTGACCGTGTGACCGCTGCCCCGCACCAGGATGCCGTTCCCGGCGGAGTACCGGATGGTGCTGTTCTCGATCGTGTTGGTGCTGCCCTCGATCACGATGCCGCTCTCGAGCGCCCGAGAGGCGACCACGTCGAAATCACCCTCCGAGTACGCCAGATCGTTCGGCTTCGGTCTGGGCAAGGTGCTGTAGGCGGACGCGTAGCGCGCATCTAACCCGTCCAACACGATGCCGCTCGAGCGATTGTCGGTGATCACGGTGCTGGCGAAGATGCGGATGTCGCGGATCGTCACGCCGGACGCACCGCGCAGGTCGAAGGCGTACTGGCGCGCCTTGGCGTAAACCTTGAGCGCGTTCGGGTTCGCACCGCCCGGCGCCCACAAGTACAGGATTTTTGCGCCGGTGTCGTAGAACCATTCCGTCGGGCGATCGAGCGCCGCGAGTTTCCCCACCAGCGCGTAGCGCCCGCCCGGTACGGCGCACAGCGACGGGCAGACTCCCGTGTTGGTGAAATCCGTGGCGACCCGCCCGACTGAACTCGACGCGACCGTGGCCGTCTGGTGCGCGAACGGGTTCGACCCCGACCACATCTGAAGCGTCGCACCCGTCCAGTCGAGGTCGGGTAGGTTCGGGTCGTAGACCGTCGTGTACGTCGTTCCGGTGCCCATCGCGGCCCACGTCGGACGGGACGGATCGGCGTCCATATTGGGCCCGCGCGCCTCCTGCATCGCGTCCTGACCGACGAAGACCTGGTTGCCGGGCAGCGACGGCTCGAGGCTCACGCGCGCCTGGTAGATGCTGCCCGCGTGGAGCGTCCAGCCGCCGACGGGGTCGCTGCCATCGACCGTGACGATCTCGCGCTGGTAGGGCTCGAAGCGCACGCCGGCGTTCGGCTTGACCGTCTCGCGGTATGTTCCGGCGCGGATCGCGCAAACCTCGAGGGCCTTCGCGCTCGAGGCGCATTTCTGGATCGTGCGGTACGGCTTCTCGAGCGTTCCCGGATTCGCGTCCAATCCGTCCGTGGCGACGTACCGGGTCGAAGACGGCGCGGGCGGCTGAGGTTGGGGCGGCTGCGGCGCAGCGGGTGGTTGAGGTGGCGCAGGTTGAGTCGTGGGCGGCATCTGACAGCCCACGGACACGATCAGTGAAAGCATCAGCGCGAACCGCGGCATTCTGCCGAGTCGTCGCCAGTGTGCGCCGTCGTTCATGACGTGAAATTACGCCCGGTGCAGCCAAACCACCGTCGAAAAACGCACGCCTGCTCCAGCTGCCGCACGCGGACGCCGTGTCACGCGCAAACCGTACCCGAAGTGTAATTGTCTCTGCGCGATTTTCGGAATCGTCGCGCAGGGCGAGAGAATCGCTCGCATCGTCTGAAGGTGCGCCGACTATTCCAAAGACGACTCGCTACGAGCTGCACGAGAACACCGTGCTGGACGCGAGAATGATATTGCGTCCAGCACGGTGTTCTCGAGGAAATCCGGTTCTAGAGGTTCGCCTTCCACCACGCCAGCGTCATCGCCCAGGCGTCCTTGGCGGCGTCCTCTTTGTAATTCGCGCCGGTGTCGTTGTGGAACGCGTGGTTCGCGCCCTCGTAAATCTTGATCTGGTATTTGACGCCCGCCTTCTTCAAGGCTTCCTCCAGGGCCGGGATGCCCGCGTCGATGCGCGCGTCCAGACCGCCGTAAATGCCCAACATGGCGGCCTTGATCTTCGGGACGTTCGCCAGGTCGGGCGATGGCCCGTAGAACGGCACGGCGGCCTTCAAGTCCGGCGCTGCCGTCGCCAGGCGCCACGTCAGACCGCCGCCGAAGCAGAAGCCGACCGCGCCCAGTTTGGTCGCGTCCACGCCCGCCGTGGCCTTCAGGACTTTCAGGGCTTCCAGCAGGTTCGCCTCGTGCTCGTCGCCCGAGGTCTGCGCCAGGATGGTCGAGATTTGCGCCTGATCGGTGAATTTGGCCGTGCCGCCCTGCTTGGACATCAGATCCACCGCCAACGCCACGTAGCCCGCCTTGGCTGCGCGCCGCGCCACGTCCTGAATGTGCGGCTGCAAACCCCGGTTTTCGTGAATCACCAGCACGCCCGGAAGGTTCCCGGTCGCCTGCGCCGGTCGCGCCAGGTACGCGTAATTCTCGAAACCGCGCGCCTGGTAGGTGATCGGTTGCGCACTGATGGCCGGGTCTGCCGGGTCAACTTGCTGCGCCTTGAAGGACGCCTGACGCTGCGGGATGGCCGCGAACGCCTGCTGCCATTCCTCGTTGCTGGCCGCCGCCACACCGACCGACTCGAGCAGCGCGGTCGCACCCGCGATGCCGCCACCCAACAGCGTCAAGCGCCTCAGGAATTCCCGGCGGTCGATCTCGCCTTCCCGGTAATCTTCTGCGAATTCTTCGACGACGTATCGGAACAGATCTTGTCGTTCTGCCATCATGCTGACCCCCTTGTGGTTCAGGGTTCAGCTTGGCAGACTTTAAAGAAGTGAATTGTTACTTGCCTGACGCGCTTCACGTTGTCTTCACACTTGCGCTGAACTCTGCTCGAGAACTGACGGCTGAACCCCCGCACCACCGACCAGCACGTGCTGATCCCCAACCACCCGATTGCGCCCGGACTGCTTCGCGCGGTACATCGCGTCGTCGGCGTGCCGGATCAGCTCGAGCATCGCGCCGGGTTCAACCGAACACGCCACGCCGAAACTGGCCGTGACCTGTCCGACCGCCCCGAAGGCGTGCGCCGCCAGGCTGTACCGCAGGCGTTCCGCCACCTCGAGCGCCTGCGGGAGCATCACGCCCGGCAGCACCACCAGGAATTCCTCGCCGCCCCAACGCCCGATCGTGTCACCGTGACCAGAACGCAAGACATCGCTCGAAATCGCCGCGACCTCGCGCAGCACGGCATCGCCGACCTCGTGCCCGAAGGTGTCGTTGATCGCTTTGAAATGATCCAGGTCAAACAAAATCACCGAGCAACCCTGCTGCACCGACTGGATCACGTCCAGGAGTTTGCGCCGGTTGGCCGCGCCTGTCAGCACATCCGTGCTCGAGTGCCAGCGTTCGATCGCCAACCGCTCCTTGACGCTGGAAATGACGTACACGAACGGCACCACGCCCACCATGAAGGTCAGGAAGCGCGCAAAACCGATCAGGCGGCTTCCGTCGCCCGAAAGCGCCTCCGAGATGAGTCCGGGCAAGCCGATGCTCGCCATTGCTGCCACCAGCAACAGCGCCGATATCAAGCCCTTGCGCGTTTCCAGCACCATGTAAATCATCAAGACCACGATGCACGCCAGCCAGTACACGCTTTCGGTCAGTTCCGCGCTCGAGACCTGCACCGGAGTCTTGGCGTAGACCTCGTACACGAACTTGGAAAGCACGATCAGCACGAACACCGCCAGCGTATAGCGTTCCGAAACCCGCACGCGCACGTTCCGGTTGGCCAGCATGACCGCGCAGATCAGGCCGTTCACCATAAAAAACGGGTAGGCCCAACGCACGTAGACATCCACGCCCTGACGCAAAAACCAGAACGCCGCCATGCTCGAAAGCCCCAGGAACGAGGCCGTCAGGTACACGCGCCGCCGCCGATCTTCGGGCACGCTGTCGTCGAGAACCAATGCTTTGAATTCCGTACTTGCACGCATTGGCTCAAGTCTAAGGAAACTCGCTGCGCAGGGCGGGAATAATCCTGCACCAATAGCTCGTTCGGTCACAAAACACGACTTTATCTCCGCTCGGCTTCGCGCACCTCGAGCCTGCCCATCCTGGATCGCACCTAGTTCACGAACACCGTCCCGCACGCATATTTGATAGCGCGCGCTGGACGGTATTCCCGATTTTAGGCCGCGAAAAAGCCGGGACGCGAACGCCCCGGCTCGAGAAAAACTTACTTCTGCTCCGCCTCGATCCGGTTGAAACCCTTCGGCGCACCGACCTTGTCCGCGATCACGTTTTCCAGGTACTTGACCACGTTCTTCAACGGCACGCGGTTCAGCACGTCCTCCAGGAAGGCCGTGACCAGCATCTTCTCCGCGATGGGCCTCGGGATACCCCTGGATCGCAAATAGAACAACTCCTGCTGATCCACCGGCCCGGTCGTGCTGCCGTGGCTGCAGCGCACGTCGTTCGCGTTGATCTCGAGCTGCGGCACGCTGTCCGTGCGGGCGTCGTCCGAAAGCAACAACGTCCGGTTCTTCTGGTACGCGTCCGTCTTCTGCGCGTTCAGTTCCACTTTGATCAACCCGCTAAAAACGCCCCGCGCGTGATCCGTCAGCACACCCTTGAACAACAAATCCGAGTGCGCGCGCCCCTTGAGGTGATGCTGCAAGGTGTACTGGTCGAAATGCTGATCCTTGTCCGCGAAGTACACCGCCAGCATTTCGCTGTTCGAGCCCTCGCCGTTCATCGCGGATTGCACCTCCGTGCGGCTCAAGCTCGAGCCCATCGTGACGTACAAGCTGTTCAACGTCGCATCCCGCGCCAGCGTGCTCTTGATGCGCTGGATGTGCGTGAAACCCCGACCCCAATTCTGGATCGCGACGTACCGCAACTGCGCGCCCTGCCCCAGAATCAACTCGACCGCGCCGAAATTCGCGGCCTTGATGTCCGGCGAATCCTGCTCGTCGATGTAGGTGACCTTTGCGTTGTCCTCGACGACCACCAGCGTGCGGCTGACCGCCATCGTGCCGTCCTGATCCAGGTACCGGAAGCCACCCAACGGCAACTCGAGTTCCACGCCCTTCGGCACGTACACGAAAAAACCGTTGTCCCACAAGGCCGCGTTCAAGGCCGTAAATTTATCCTCGTCTAAGTGCGGGATGTGCTCGTGCCGCTCGAGTTGCAGCGTGGTCGGCGCGGGGTACGCCGCACCCACGACGCTGTAGAGGTACTTCTCGACCAGTTCCGGGTGCTGCTCCACCGCCGATTTCAGATCGGTGAAGATCACGCCCTTCGCCTCGAGTTCCGCTGGCACATCCCTGTACACCACGCTCGAACCCGACAGCACGATCCGACCCGCCGCGTCCGTGCTGGACAACCGATCCCGAATTTTCGCGGGCAGATCGTTCAGACTCGAGACTGCGGGAACGGGTTGCGCTGGTGCAAAGTTTTCGGGCTTGAAACGCCGCAAATTCGTGTACTTCCAGGCTTCCACGGCGGTCGTGGGAATCTTGCGGTCAAGGTAAATTTCCAGGGCTTCGAGACGAAGTTTCTCGAGCCAGGATGGAGGGTTGAGGGATGAGATGGCTTCGGATGTGAATGGGGTGGATGTGGTTTGAGTCATGGCTTCCTCATTTCAGTTGCTCGATAACAGCTTTGTATCTTTCATACAGTGCATTAGCATGTAACCTGCTTCGATTATTAAATTTCCCTTTTGGAATGAATGACAATTCGCTTTTGGTTGACCACACTGCATACTGTTGTTCGACTTGGTGAGCCTCGTCCATTTATCAAGATCAGCCTGGGTGGAATACGAAGTAATTCCAAGAATACCGATGTTCGTGCCTAGTTCAAACTTATAAGGATCTTTTGGAATGGATTTCTGCAAAGGCACATAAAGCATTCTTGATTCGATTTTCCCACCAGATTTTGTGGTAATCGAACCTGTTCCTGTAACTTTAAACTTGAATCCAGATTCCTTAAAGGAAGACAAAACCTGACTGACAGAAAACTTGGCAAATTCAGCTTGCTCCGCCTCGACTTTGAGAAGCGGAAAAACTGATATCAAAGTAAAAATGAATATTGATCTCACCAGGGTTGCCATAGATGATTTGCTCAAATCCACTTGTTTCAAACACCTGAACATCTTCACGCAAACTCGAGTTCCACGACTCGCCCTGGCGTCGGATTAAGCTCGACGGCTTTGCGTGTCAACTCTTCGAGCCGCAACGCGACGCCAATGGAGTACGAGTCAAGCGGTTCGCCATCGAAT
>CAXTKV010000177.1:0-11174 GCA_964244895.1 uncultured Deinococcales bacterium | reverse complement strand
AATTCTCGGGCGGTCACGGTGGCGCTCAGACCGCCCAGAGATTCGGGCGGCGCGAGGCGCAGGTCTTCGGGTCGGATGGAGAGCATGACGCTGCCCGTGGCGGGCGCGCTGAGCGCGACTTCCCCGAAGGCGGACATGGCGCGCGTGCCGTCAGCGCGGGCGGGAATCAAATTGGTGCGCCCCAGGAAGCTGGCCACGAACGCGGTTTTGGGCGCGATGTAATCCCGTTCGGGCGTACCGTCCTGTTCGATGCGACCGTCGCGCATGACGATCAACCGATCCGCGAAAGCCATGGCCTCCTCCTGGTCGTGCGTGACCATCAGCGCGGTCGCACCGGAGCGCTCGAGAATTTTTCTGACTTCCAGGCGCGTGCTGGAGCGCAAACCCGCGTCCAGGCTGCTGAAGGGTTCGTCCAGCAAAATCAGTTTCGATCCCGGCGCGAGCGCCCTGGCCAGCGCCACGCGCTGCTGTTGGCCGCCGGAAAGCTGGTGCGGGCTGCGGTCCTGAAAGACGGTCATGCCGACCAGCCCCATGACCTCGCGGGCGCGTTCCTGGCGCTCCTTGCGCGGCAGGTGGCTCAGGCCGAAGGTGATGTTTTCCAGCACGGACAGGTGCGGAAAGAGTGCGTACTCCTGAAATACGAAGCCGATGCCGCGCTTTTCGGGTGGCACGTCCGCGATCAGTCCACCGGGCGCCGCACCGACCAGCGTGCGCCCCTCGAGCGCGATCTGACCGTCGTCTGGCCGCTCGAAACCCGCGATCAGGCGCAGGGTGGTCGTCTTGCCGCAGCCGGACGGCCCCAACAGCGCGACGATCTCGCCGGATTCCAGGCTGAACGACACGCCGTTCACGGCGGGCGGCGCGGCGGGATGAAAACGTTTGGTCAGGTTCTGAACGGTCAGCAGGCTCATGATTTCTTTCGTGCCAGACGGTGTTTTCAAGGATGATAGCGTGTGGGACGGTGTTTTTTGAAGATCAGGTTTTCTCGAGTTTCCGTTCTTGCAGCACCAGCGCCGCGAAACCCGCGCTGATGGCGACGATCACCAGAGCGTAGGGCGCGGCCTCGGCGAACATGGCTTCGCTGGTGTAGCCCCAGACGCGCTTGGCGAGCGTGTCGTAGCCGACGGGCGAGAGCAGGAACGTGATCGGGAGTTCCTTCATGGCGCTCAAGAAGACGAACGCCAGGCTGGCCAGCACGCCCCGAGAGATCAGCGGGAAGGTCGCGCGCCAGAACGCTCCGGCGGCGCTCAAACCCAGGCCTCTGGCGGCCTCCTCGAGCCTGGGCGGAGCCTGATAGAGCGCGGCGCGGATCGGGCCGATGGCTTCGGCCATGAAGTGCAGCGCGTACGCGATCACCAGCAAGCCCAGCGTCTGGTACGCGAACGGCGCGGCCCGCAGCGTGAAGAACACCAGCGCCAGCGCCAGCGCCAGGGGCGGCGTGGCATAGCCCAGGTAGGCCACGCGTTCCAGCGTGCGGCTTAGCCCGCCGGGAAAGCGCACGCCCAGGTACGCGAGCGGCAGCGCGAAGCACGCGGCGATCGCGGCGGCGGGGGCGCTGGCCTGGGCGCTGTTCAAGAGTGCCCCCAGAAGACCGTTCAGGGAATCCCGCTCCAGGCCGCGCGCCAGCCAGTACCCGACCGTCCCGAGCGGCACGATCAGGGTCGCACCCGCCACCAGCGCCACGAAGGCCAGCGAAGGCCAGCGCCAGGCGCGAAGTTTGACGGGAACCGCCATCCGGGCCGCGCCGGAGCTGACGCGCGCGAAGCGCAAGCTGGAAAGAAGGCGCGCTTCCAGCACCAGGCACGAAACCGTCAGAAAGATCAGCATCAGGCACAACCAGGCGGCGTAGACGCGGTCGAAGCTGGCGCTGTATTGCAGGTAAATTGCGTAGCTAAACGTCTCGAAGCGCATCAGGCTGACCACCCCGAAATCGCCCAGCACGTGCAGCCCGACCAGCAACCCGCCCGCGTAAAAGGCGGGTCTGAGTTGCGGCAGCACCACGCGCCGAAAGACCGTCCACGGGCCATTCCCGAGGCTCTCGGCGGCTTCTTCCAGGCTCGGGTCGAGGCCGCGCAGGGCCGTCCAGAGGTTCAAAAACAAATACGGGTACGCGAACAGCGTCAGCACGCCGACCGCGCCCCAGTAGCCGCTCGGTCTCGGCCAGTTCAGGCCGATCAGGGCGTGAATCAATCCGTTCGATCCGCTCGCGCCCAAAAGCGCGTACGCGCCGACGTAGCCAGGAACCGCCAGCGGCAGCACGCCCAGCAGCACGATCAGTTTGCGTCCGGGCAGGTCGGTGCGGGCCACCAGCCAGGCCAGCGGCAGCGCGATCAGGCTCGAGCCGATCAGCACGCCGACGGTCAGCAAGAGCGTGTTGCCCAACAGCCACAGGTTGCGTTCCCTGAAGACGATCTCGCGCAGGGCCTCCGGTTGCGCCTCGAGCGCGCGCAGAACCAGGTAGGCCAGCGGCAGCAGCACGCCCGCGCCCGCCAGCGCGGCGGGCACCAGAAATCCGCGCGGTACGCCGCGACCAGCGCGCACCGACTTGGTTCTCGGGCGCTCGATGCTTCTGGGTTTGGCGGCGGGTTGGGCGATGGTGTCCTCTGGGTTTCAGGATTTGAGTCTCGGGCGTTGGATCGCGTTCCTGAGATCGAGGAAATCGCGTTCCTGGCGGCTTTCTTCTTAAAGCCGACTAATCCTAGTGTCGCACTCAGGATTCTGTCAAACGTCCCGCCGAGATGGGTAAAAGAAGACCGTCCCGGACGCAGTTTCCTCGATCTCGAGAAGACCGTCTGGGGCGGTCTTCGGGTTTAGATCAATCCGGCCTCGCGCAACAATTTCAGCGTGCCGTCCAGGTCGGACAGTTTCTCGAAATCGATCTTCGGGCTGCGTTTGATTGCGTCCTGCACGGGCAGCAAGCTCTTGGGGAGGCTGAAGCCACCCACCACCGGGTACTCGAGAATCCGGGATGTCATGAGCTGCTGAGATTTCGCGGACAGCAGGTAGGAAAGGAACTTCTGGGCGGTCGCGGCCTTCTTGCTGGTCTTGAGGATCGCCGCGCCCGTCACCAGTTCCAGGTTGCCGATATCTCCGGCCCTGAAAAAGTGCGATCCGATCACGTCGCCCAGGCCGCTTTTGGGCTTTTCCGCCGCCGCCAGGCCCTTCTGCTCGAACTCGCCTTCCGCAATTCCGGCCACGATGCGCTGGATGTAGTAGTGGTTGGTCAGGGCGACATCGATCTCACCGGCCAGCATCGCGTCGAGCATCGAGGAATTCGAGGTGTAGGCCTTCGGCTCGAGGGCTTTCATGTCGGTCAGCCATTGCTTGGTCTTGGCCTCGCCCTGCGTGACGCGCAGCGCCGTCACGAAATCCTGGAAGCTCGAGTAGGTCGGCGTCCAACCGATGCGCCCCTTGAATTTGGTGAGCTTCGGCACGTCCAACACGCTGGCCGGCAGTTCAGCCTGCTCGACTTTTTTGGGATTGAAAGCCAGCACCCGAAAGCGCACCGACAACGGCGTCCACAGGCCGCTGGCGGGCACGAACTCGAGTGGGCGAGCGGTGATGCTGGCGGGCAGTTTGACCGTCAGTCCGCGCTTGGCGGCGGTCACCAGCAGGCCGGAGGTGTTGGCCCACAGCAAGTCTGCGGGGCTGCGCGCGCCCTCCTCTTGCAGGGCGGCGTACAGGGCGGCGTCCGTGCCGTAGCGCAGGTTGACCTTGATGCCCGAATCCTTCTGAAAGGCATCCACCAGGGGTTCGACCAGCGCCTCGGAGCGACCCGCGTAGACGGTGATGCTTTCACCGGTCGCGTCGGCGTTCAGGCTCGAGACGAGGACGGCAGTCAGCGCGGCGATCAGGCCGAGCGCAACAGATTTCAGCAGGGTAGATTTCGGCATTGGGTTCCTCCGACCGCGCACACGACGCGGTTTTTTAGGTTTGAAGTCTTCGCAAAAGCGAATCCTGAGTAATCCTAGTTGTCTAGTCGGAATTATGTCAAGCGCCCCTTCGGGAACCCAAACCTGGAACCTTCCGGACTGTCCCTCGAGAATGCGACAAGATGGTATTCGATGGCCTCGAGATTCCCGAAACACATTTCAGATTGAGAGGAACCGAAGATGAACAGAATTCAGGTTCAAGGCGTTCACCACATCACGATCGTCGGCTCGACCAAAGAAAGCGCCATCAATTTCTGGCAAGGTTTGCTGGGCATGCCGTTCATCTTCGAGCAACCCAACCTGGGCAAACCCGACGAGAACCACCTGTACTTCGATCCCGGCGATGGCCGCCTGCTGACGGTCTTCACCGACGAAAGCAGACAGGATGCCAAGCGTCCCGCCCCGCGGGAGATCGGCTGCGTCGAACACATCGCCTTCAACGTCTCGAGGGCCACCTTCACGCAGATTCCGGCCCGTCTGAACCAGCGCGGCATCGAGTTCATCGAGCGGGATCGGGGCTTCATGAATTCGATCTACTTTCAGGATGCCAACGGCCTGAAAGTCGAAATGGCCTGCTACAAGTTTGAAACCCCGGACGGCTTCCGGGACGCCGACGTGCTGATGAAAGCCCATCAGTTGCGCGTCGCGCGCGGCGATCACCACATCACCGACGAGCACCTGGCGGAAGCCATCGAGCAGTTGATGGGCACCCGCGACCGCCTAGCCCACTGAGGAGAACTCGAGCCCCGCCGGGTTTTCGAGCCGATCCGGTACGCTCGCACTCATTCGAGATCACTGCGCAAAAACACCGTCCAGCACACATTCTGAAATTCACGTGCTAGACGGTGCTTTTCATGTGCTCGAGCCCAAAGAACTGCGCGAGCGCGGGCGCGACCCCGGTCAGATCCGTGACGCCAGAAAACGCTTGCGCGCCCGCTCCGACGGCGGCGAAGGGCACATCGGCCATCGTGTGCGTCTTGATGGACTGATCCTCGAAATTGCCGTGGTCGGACGTGACCACGAACAGCGTGTCGGGTGTACGGTTCTCCAGAACCCCCGCGCAGAACGCCTCGAGCCGCACGACATGATCCCGCGCCAGAGGCATGTCCATGGCGTGCCCGACGTGATCGCTCCACCAGCTATCGAAGATCACCAGGTCGGCATCACCGGGCGGAATCTGACCGCGCACGAAGTCGCGCCCCCAATCGCGCACCATCTGAAGCGGAACGCCGCCGGGATCGTCGGGCTGCCCGAAAGGTGGCGGAATGCCGTCCGGTTCCAGGGTTGCGCCCGCCAGCGTGGCGGAAAGCGCGATCGCGTTCAATCGGCGCTGACCGGACTCAATCGCCTCGAGGTAGCGCGCTGGGTAGAGGTTGGCCAGCTCGACGGTCTTCCCGGCCCGCGCCAACCGCACCGGCACGGATTGCTCGAGGAGCGGTTTGAGCGTCGGCCCCGGCCACGGCCCGTGATGGTAGCCGAGCCGCGCGGCGGCGTTGACGCCCGTCAGGAGCGTCGTCTGGCCCGTGCCGGATTGCGGCAATCCCAGCACGCCGAGCCGCGCGTCGATCGGTCGGGCCACGAACTCGGGCTCGAGCCTGTGCGCGGGCCTCGAGATGCCCAGGGCGTCCAGCGCGGGCGTTTTTTGATCGGTGAACGGGTTGGATGCGCCGTGCGCGGCGATCCCGACACCATCGAGCATCAACCACGCGACCTTCACAGCCCGAGCATACCGGAGCGCAACCCGCCAGACGGTCAGCGTGACTGCAAAGAACACCGTCTGTATCGGCGTTCCGGCGCGTGGATGAATCGGTGTTTCAGCCCGCAGAATTTGACCGCTCCAATATGGAGCGGTCAGATAGTGCAACACAGAATGATCGGGAGGGATCGTGCAGGATTGCTTTACACCAAAGTAGCCGAGAGTTCCTGAGGTCGAAAAACGCGTGCGGTTCCTCAGGCCGGGACGAGTTCGCGTTCTTGCTGCTTGACGGCGGGAACGGGCTTGAGCGTGCCTTCGTCCCACGAGTGCTCCCAGTCGCGCACGGCCTGAATCAGCGGCGTCAGCGCGTGACCTTTGGCGGTCAGGGTATACTCGACGCGCGGCGGAACTTCCGCGAACGCCTTGCGCTCGACGATGAACTGATCTTCGAGTTCCTTGAGGCGCTCCGAGAGGGTTCGGGGACTGACGCCGAGCGATCGTTCGAGCGCGGTAAAACGCTTGGGGCCCGACAGGAGATCCTGAAGGATCATGAGCGTTCCTTTACGACCGATGACGCGCAACGTGGCTTCTACGTGATCCTGGTTTCTCTTCACGCCTCGAGTGTAACGAGACAACTCTGACAAAACTCTTGAAGTTGATGCAGGTTTTTCTTCATCAAACATTACATTTGCCCCACGAGCCTCAAGAATCGCGTTCTGGACAGTGTTTTCAGTTGATTAGGGCGCTCCTCAAACGCGCCCTCGAACCGCATCACGCGCCTCGAATTTCAACCGAAAGCGCACCAGACATTCCACTCGGGCCGCGTTTGTCGAAAATTCCACACGTTTTTGCCTGTCTCGAGTCCGAATTGGCTCGCAAAATCCGATCCGAGCGCCGCAGTCTCGAGCAACGAGGATTGGCAACCGACGCAGCCTCGAGAAACCCGGTCGGCTCGAACCGATTGAACCTCTTGCGAAAGTCAGTCCCCAGAACGCGTTGACGCGAGGGCAACCACAAGGGTTACCCTGCCCTCGAGACGTGTTCGACCCCTTTTGCAGGAGGTCTATTCAACGAATGATTCGCGCGGGTTCTATTCCTGCAGCGCGGCGGGCCGGTATCAGAGCCGCCAGCACGGTCGTGACCAACGACGCGGCGCTGACCCACAAGAAATCCGTGGCGCGAATCTCGACGGGCAGGGCGGTGATGAAATACAGGCTGCCCGGCAACGGGAACGGTCGGACGTGAAAGTAGTAGCTCAACCCGAAACCCAACAGGTTGCCCAGCACCAGACCGACGCCGCCCAGGATCAACCCTTCGATCAGGAACACGCCCTGAATCGATCGGGCGCTCGCGCCCATGGCGCGCAGAATGGCGATCTCCGGGGTTTTTTCAAAGACCGTCAAGACCAGCACGTTGACGATCCCGAAGGCCGCCACGATCACGATCAACAACAGTACCACCGCGATGATGCCGCGCTGAAGCTGCATCTGCTCGATCAGCGTGCGGTTGATCTGCTGCCAGGGTTTCGGATCAAAATTCGTGAAGGTCTTGACCAGATCGTAGCCGTAGGTTTCGGCGCGTTCCGGATCGGTCAGCTTGACGTGGTAGCCGATGATCTTGCCGCTCAGACCGGTCAGTTGCTGCAGGGCCAGGAGCGGCACGAACGCGATCGCGGAATCGATCAGCGCGTTGCCCGTGCGGTACGTGCCCCAGACCTTGAAGGCTTTGCGGCGCGCGCTGGAAATGTCCAGGCTCGAGGCGGTCTGTGCGGTCGGCACCAGCAAAAACACCGTGTCACCCCGGAACGCGCCGATGGATCGCGCCAGTTCCTCGCCCAGCATGATGCCGTCTTCGGGCAGCGTGCCGAGCGTGCGCTTTTCGTCGGCGCTCAAACCGAGGGCTTTGGCCTCGCGCGGCGGATCGACGCCGTAGACCGTCACGAAATCCAGATCCGCCGAACGCAGGCTGGAACCCCGCCGGATCACCAGGCCCTTGGTGATCGTGTACGGGCTCCAGCCGACCACTTCCGGGTCTCGCGTCAGGTGCTCCTCGAGCTTCGCGTCGCGGTTGCCACCGCCCGAGAGCGCGTCCCAGGAGCGCACGTCCAGGTGCGGCAGGGCCTTGATGGTCGTCTCGATCAGGGCTTTCACGAAACCATTCGTCAACGACAGCGCGGTCGTCAGCACCATCACGCCGATGGCCACGCCCAGCACGGACAGGATGTTCTGCGTTCGGCGGCGGCGCAGGTGCGCCAGGGCCAGCAAGACGGACAATCGGGGCACACGCGAATCGTACCCTGCGCCCTTCGGGACAACGGGCGCGAGCGCACCGTTGGGTGGTCAGGGAATGGATCGCCTGCGAAAGTCCAGCGTGAATTTCGAGCAACTCCTGTGCCTCTGGCGGAATGCTCGAGAGATCGCGCCTGCACGAATGGCCGTGACGTGCCTGCACCAGGATTGCTCGAGCGATCATGGCGCTTCGATGGAACACCGTCCGGGACGCGTTTCAGGATTCGCGTCCCGGACGGTGTTCTCGAGGGTTGACCCACGCAAAGACCGCATCCGACGGCCACCTGCTCGCTCGAGCTCGAAGATCTTGCTCGAGCACGGAACACCATTCGGGGCGCTTCATGTGGGTTCCACGTCGTCCGCGCAGGCTCGAGTCGAGGAGGTCACGATGAACCAGTCCACCAAAAGCCTCGCCCTGATCGCCGGAGTCGCGCTGATCGTGCTCGGCGTGATCGCGTACCTGATCGGTCACCACCGCATCGGCGAAATTATCGCCGTGCTCGGTGTGATCGCGGGCGGCGCGAGCTTCGTGCTGCCGCAAGCCAAACCCTCGTAGACCGATCCAACCGCGTGAAGCTCGAGTCCCAGTCGGCACCAAAAAAGGCTCGAGGATTCTTCCTCGAGCCTGAACTGTTCGCCCCTCAGCGACCGAGTTGTAAAACCGTGACTTTCAGACGGCGCACGCCCCACTGGATCGCTTGACGGCGAGCGGGGAACCAGACGTCGATCGTGCCGGACTTGCGCGGGTGCATCGTGTCCTCGACGACGAACACCATCTCGGACAGCATCGCGTCGTACTTGCCGCGACCGCCACCAGACCACGAACCCATGTCCTCCAGGCGAACCCGCGAGCCGTAAGGGATGGTGCGCAGCAAATCGCGCGAGACGGCGATGATGCCGAAGCGCGTGCGGGCTCCGGTGGCCGTGACGTGCGGCGTGCGATCCGTCTGGGCGCTGAGCGAGTTGTACCCGGTCGATCTGACCGTCAGCGTGCGGATGGCGCGTTGGGCGCTGGGGCGTTGCGCCGCCGTCTGGTTGCTCGAGCGGGTCGCAGCAGCTTTGGTGGTCGCCTTCGCACCGGTCACGCTCTGAGCGGGACTCATGCTCTGAGCAGGACGGGGTGAGGCTTTGGTGGCCGTCTTGGGAAGGTTCGCTTTGGGCGCGACCACCTTGGAAGCGACCGGCTTTGGCGCGACCGCTCTGGTCGCGGTTTGGGTGTCCGCCTGATACGGTTCAGCGGCGGGCAGAACGAGGGCGGAAGGAAGGATCGTACCGTCCGGGAAGACCGAATCGAAATCCGATTCGGAACCTGCAAATGCGTTCGAGACCAGGGCAACCATCACCACCAGGCTCGCTCGGGCGTAAGCGCCGATGCTCATGACTCGCCTCCTCGTGCAGTGGACTCGAGACGTTGCGCTCGTCTCGGTCGCACCTTTGATCCGCGAGGGAACGGATCGGGGAAAGGGGGCCGTGTTTCGCACGTGTCAAGCGCCCCTTAACTCGTTGAAGGTTAGGCGTTCAGTCTGAGTGTAAAATGACAAACCCCGATTCGAAGACTCATGTTTGAGCGTTGATGGCTTTATCTAAAATGAGGATAAAAGGTTATTCAATTCGTCTGATACGGGTTTTTTGAAATGAGAGAAGTACCAAGGCAAAAGTGAAAGTTCTCATGGAATAACCCACAAGATTCCGCTCCGACCGAAACACTTGTGGGCTTAAGGTACCGACCCCCAACATCTTGTGGTTGAGAATTTTCCGGTCTGGAACGCAAAAACCACGGAACCGAACCGGATTCCTTCACGGGCACCGAACCGGATTCCTTCACGGGCACCGAACCAGATTCCTTTACGGGAACTGAACCGGATTCCATCTCGTAAACCACCTCGAGACACCCGAGGAGGTTCTACCCATGACCACCAGAGACCGACAAGTTGGCCTGATGCTGCTCGCCTTCGGCGCGCTCTTGCTGCTGAACAACCTCTCCGGTGCGGATGCCGGATGGCTGTGGGTCGGCGCGATCGCCGCCGTGTTCCTGTACGGTCACCGGGCGCGCCACGAACCCGGCCTGGCCGTTCCCGGAGGCGTGCTGGCGGGCGTGGCGACCGGAATTCTGCTGGAAAACATCACGCCCTTCGATGGCATTTTCTTGCTGGGACTGGCGGGCGGATTTTACCTGATCACCGTCCTCGAGCCTCGGGTTCACGCCTGGGCGCTGTGGCCTGCGGGCGCACTGAGCGTGATCGCGGGCATGGTGCTGATCTCACAGAACGCCTGGTTGTTCACGGCCCTCTTGATCGCAGGCGGGTTGTACCTGCTCAACCGTGGACGCCAGGGCAGCCCCAGACCAGCCGTGGTCGCACCTCAGGATGACGACGCGATCCGCATCCGCTTCGATCACCTGGCCGCGTGGCGCACGCAACAGGCCGGCCAGGAGCAGCGCATGGCGACCGACGTGATCCGCAACGATCAACTCGAACGCATCGCCCGAGAGCGCCCGACGACGCTCGAGAACCTGCGGTCGATCCTGGAACCCGACCAGGTCGAACGCTACGGGCAAGCGTTGTTGGATCACGCGCGGTAACGACTCAAGAACACCGTCCAGCACGCAGTTCTAATCTTGCGTGCTGGACGGTGTTCTCTGAAGAAACGATGCCAAAACGCGCGCAGTGTTAGAAAGAGTCGTGATCATTCCTCAGCCCATCCAGTACGCCGCGCTCGAGACTTCGTTCGCACTTCTGGCGGACACGGTGATCGTCGCCGACGCGGGCGCGAGCGCCGAGGCCGCAAAGCTCGCGCAAGCTTTGCGACCCGCGACGGGCTTCGGGTTGCCCGTGCAGACCAAGCCCGTTCCCGAACCGCACATCTCGCTCGAGATCGCGCCCGACCTGGCGCACCTGGGATCCGAAGGCTACGAACTCGAGGTGGATTCGAGCGGTGCACGCTTGCGCTCGAGTGGCGCGGCGGGCCTGTTCTACGCCGCCCAATCGTTGCGCCAGTTGTTCCCGCCTGACATTTTCAACTCGAGCCCGACCGACGGCGCGAACTGGATCGCGCGGGGCGCACGCATCAGCGACGCACCGCGTTTCGCGTGGCGCGGGCTGCACCTGGACGCCTGCCGCCACTTCATGCCGCTGGCCTTCGTCAAACGCCTGATCGACCTGATGGCCCTGCACAAACTGAACACCTTTCACTGGCACCTGACCGAAGATCAGGGCTGGCGCATCGAAATCAAAAAATACCCATTGTTAACAAAAGTTG
>CAXTKV010000176.1:2267-11429 GCA_964244895.1 uncultured Deinococcales bacterium | reverse complement strand
CGCATCCTGTACGGTTTTCGCTGGTCATTAAAATACTGTCTGGCACGCAAAACTATACTTTCAGGGTCTGGGTTCCCGGTTTTCAGGGGGAATTCAGAGCATCCTGGCTATACCTGTACACAGGATTGATTCGCGCCAAACCCACTGCACCGGGCGCACCGGGACGGACGCGACGAAACCGTACAGGAGGCAGTCATGAGGCGAACGAGTTACCTGAAACGAGCCAGCCGACGTTTTCTCGAGGGCACGCGCTTCAAATCACCGGTCGAGGCGGTCGAGGCGGGCGTCAAGACGCTCGGCGAGTGGGCCGACGTGCTGGGTGATGAACGCGAAGCCGAGAACGAGTACCTGCGCCAGCGCAGCCTGAACCGCCGCGCCGCACTCGAGGAACGCCGTTCGCGTCGCTCCGTCGGTGCGTTGACGCTCTGAGCCGTCGGTGCGCTGACGCTCCGAGCCGCCGCTCGAGCTCCCAGTCATGTAACCCGGATGGCGGTCACTCGCACCTCGAGCCCTTAACCTGTGTCTCGAGGTGCACGCATGAAAGCCATCTGGAACGGAACCGTGATCGCAGAGAGCAAAGATACCGTCGTGGTCGAAGGCAACCATTACTTCCCGGCATCCTCTATTCACTCCGAATTCTTCGCACAGAGCGCCACCCACAGCGTCTGCCCGTGGAAGGGCACGGCCAGCTACTACACCGTTCAGGTCGACGGTCAGACCAACCCGGACGCTGCCTGGTACTACCCGACCCCGAAAGACGCCGCCAAACAGATCGCTGGTCACGTCGCCTTCTGGAAGGGCGTGCAGGTCACGGCGTAAAGCAGTCAGGGGTCAGAAGTCAGAATTCAGAGGGGAGAGAATCTCGTGCCCAGTGCGCGAGATTCGTTTTTTGGACTCGAGGGAACACCGTGCCAGACGGTGTTCCCTGGTTTCTAAAAACGTTATCCTGGACGGTGTCCCTGACGCTCGAGCGCCCGCTTTTCCCGCTGACCCCCGACTCCTGACTATTTTTAGCTCGGCAGGTGCGGGTTCGGGCGGACGCGGTTGCGACCGGCGCGTTTGGCCTCGTAAAGGTGTTTGTCGGCCACGGCCAGCACCTGCTCGTGGTTGACCAGGTGCTGAACGTCGTCGCAGAAGCCCAGGCTCATGGTGACGCGCAATTCGGGGTGCAGGCGCGTCCAGTCGTGGTTCTGGACGGCCAGCCGCAGGCGTTCGCACAGGTCAAAAGCGCGGTCGGTGGATAAATCCGGCAGCACCAGCACGAATTCCTCGCCGCCGAAACGGGCGACCAGATCGTGAGCGCGGCAATGAGAGCGCAGAATCGCCGCGATCTGGCGCAGCACGTCGTCACCGATGGCGTGAGAGAACGTGTCGTTGACCTGCTTGAAGTGATCCACGTCGGCCATCGCCACGGTCAGCGAAGTCTGGTGCGCGAGCGCATCCGAGAAAGTCTGCTCGAGGTACGTCTCGAGCGAACGGCGGTTGGCCAGCCCCGTCAGCGAATCCTCTCGGGCTTGACGGTCGAGCAGTTCGGTCTGGGCGTGCAACTGCGCGTTCAACTCGCCGAGTTCCACGGCGTGCAGACGGTGCAATTCGGCCTGCTGGCGCACTTTTTCCAGTTCAAAGCGCGTCGCCAGCGCCTGGGATCGCCGCGCGGCGGTCTCGGAGCGCAACTCCAGTTCCGTCTCGTGAAAATGCTTGAAATGCACCAGCGCCCAGTGCGGTTCCTGGATCGATTCGTAGACCTTCGAGAGGTCGCGGTGCGTCTTGGAGACCTGATCCTTGATGCCCAAATCCGAAAACAAGACCAGCGCCGTCTCGAGGTGGCTGATCGCGTCGCGGTGATCCTCGTTCCTGTGGTCCAGCCGCCCCAGATCCGCCAGGCAGGCCGCCTCGAGCTGCCGATCACCGGTCTGCCGCGAGAGTTCCAGGGCGCGACGGTAGTCCTCGCGGGCGCGTTCGCGTTCGCCGGTGGCGGCGTGCAGGCACGCGAGGTTGTTCGTGACCATCGCTGCCAGACGCGCATCCTCGAGCCGAGAGGCGATCTCGAGGGCGTGGTGCGTGTAGGACGCGGCGGTCTCGAAGGCGTTCCGCGCGCCCTCGGCATCACCGGTTCGTTCCAGGTGCTCGCCGACTTCGACCTGCAAGCCCGCCAGGTTGTTCATGACCTCGCCCACGCCGTGCCAGTCGCCCAGTTCCTCGCGGCGCTTGAGGCTGTGCGCGTAGAACTCGAGGGCTTTTTCGCGGTTGCCCAAGCGGTCGTAGGCCAGCGCGATGTTCCCGACCGTGGCCGCCCAGCCGTGCGAGTGATCCAGCGCCACGAACAGCGCGTGCGCGCGCTCGAACCCCCCGAGCGCCTCGTCCAGATCGCCCAGCTCCAGGTTGACCAGCGCCAGCGTGTTCAGGCTGCGCGCCAGTTCCAAGCGGTCGCCCTGCGCTTCCAGGATCGGTACGGCCTCCAGGAGCGCCTTGAGGGCCGCCGGGTGATCCGTCACGTGATACTGGCAGATCGCGTAAAACGGCAGGGCGCTCGACAGCGACGGCCCATCTCCGAGTTCACGCGCCAACGCGAGCGCCTCTTCCGCGATCTCGAGTGCGCCGACCGGATCGGCGTACATCGCTTCCCGCCCCCGAGACACCAGAACCGCCAGCCGTTGCTGGCGCTCGGCTCGGTTGGACATCTGGGATGTTCTTTCGGTGGTCATCATTTCGGGTATTCGTCCGGTCAAGGTGATATCTCGATCTTCGCGCTTTCCGCATCCATCGTGTCCGAAAAACGCGCAAAATCCTGGTCATTCCCTGCAGGGACGGCCTTTCTAAACGTCCGGTTGAGGCTCCTCGATGGGTTCGAGGAGACGTTCGGGTTTCCCTGAAGAACCAACCGCGCACCGAATGGTTCAGCCTCGCTCGAGCTTTCGCCACGGTGTGCGATCGCCTTGCAGCGCACTCGGCACGGCTTCTCGCGCCGAGAACGAGCTTCGCTCGACATGCCTCGAGGTGTCCTTGCGGGACGGTCTTTTCAGGGTTTCGTGCGATTTCCGAACGCCCTGAACTGCGTTGACCAGCTATCCTGAACGCGTGCGCTTGAAAGCCCTCATCATCTGCCTGATCAGCTTTTCGTGTTCGACTGCCCTGGCGCAACCGAGCGGCCTGTTCATGCGCGTCTGGCTCAACACCGCCCCGAGCCTGTCGCTGACCTTCGCCGAGCCGCACACGGCCTACTTCGATAACGGCAGCGTCTTCAGCCGTTCGGACACGGCGCTCGAGTGGCGCATGAGCGTCGGGCGCAACAACAAGATCTGGATCGAATCCCAGCAAGGCCCCTATGACACGGGCCGCGACCGATTGGTGTTCGAGGCCGCGCCGCAGGGCGTCTTTCAGTACGGCGCTCGAGCTTACCGGGGTTGGGCGGTCGTGAGCGTCAGATCCGGTGCGCTGCAACTGGTCAATTCCTTGCCGGTCGAGGATTACGTTCGGGCCGTGCTGCCCGGCGAGATGCCCTCCGGCTGGCCGATCGAAGCCCTCAAAGCCCAGGCCGTGATCGCGCGCACCTACGCCATTTCGCGGCTCAACACGGCGGGCGATTACGACATCTGCGCCAGCGAACGCTGCCAGGTCTACAACGGCGCGACCGGCGAATCCGGCCCGGCCAACGCCGCCACCCAGGCGACGGATGGGCTGATCGTCAGCTACGGCAACAAGCCCGCCCAGACGTACTTTTCCGCCGATTCCGGCGGCTTTACCGCCTCAAGCCGCGAGATCTGGGGCAACGATTTGCCGTACCTGGTGGCCCGACCCGACCCGACCTCCACCGCGCCGGATTCCAACTGGCGCTTGCAACCCAACCCCGGCACGATCTCGAGCGCCATCGCGCGGATGGCTCCCGGAGCGGGCGCGTACCGCAGCCTGCGCGTGATGGCGCGCACCGATTCCGGTCGGGTCAGCGCGCTCGAGGTGACGGGTTCCGGCGGCACGGTGCGATTGTCCGGCAGTAGCGCCTACAACTTCGTGCGCGCCCTGGGTGCGAAATCGAGCCTGATCAACGTGGAATCCACCAGCCCGCTGGTGATCACCGGTTCCGGCAACGGGCACGGCGTGGGCCTGTCCCAGTGGGGTGCGCGCGGACTGGCGGCCCTGGGCTGGAGTTACGAGCAGATCCTCGGGTACTACTACCAGGGTGTCAGCCTCTCCAATTACACGCTCGGTTCGACCGGAAATTAAAACAACACCGTCCTGGACGCGATTTAAGGCTAGCGTCCAGGACGGTGTTCTCTGAGATCGCTCAGTTCGTGATGCTCGAGAAGACCGTGCCAGACAGCGTTCTCGAGCATCACGTTGAACTGAGGATCTGCTTGATGCCCCCAACCGCCAGCAGCGCCCCGAGCCCAACGATCAACGCGCCGCTACCGACCAACGCGCGCGCGTACCACGGCCCCGTCAACCACTTGCGCCCGCTCGAGGCCAGGAACGCGGCCAGCATCTTCACTCCGATCAACAGCGAGAAAAACCCGACCAGGAACGCGAGCGCACCGACCCAACTCTCGCGCCCGGCCTTGACCAGCGTCGGCCCGCCGATGCCGATCCAGAACAACCACGGGTGCGGACTGAGGATGTTGACGATTGCGCCGCGCAGCAAATCCCGCGATTCGGGCTGCGCGCTCGGGTTCAGATCGAGCGTGGCGTGGCGCGATTCGCGGATGGTTTCCAGCCCCAAGTACACGACGAACAGACCACCGCCGAGGCTGAGGAGCGATTCCACGGATTTCGGCAAGGCCGAAAGCACTAGCACGCAGACCGCGATGATCGGTGCGTCCGTCACCAAGGGCGAGAGCGCCACCGTCAAGCCCGCGCGCAGGCCGCGCTGCAAGGCAGTCGTGATGGTCAGGCTCAGCAGCGGCCCCGGACTCAGGCCCGCCGCCAGTCCCAGCGAGAGCCCGAGCAACAGTTCAGTCACGCCCAAGTCCCGGTACTCGAGAACACCGTCTGGGACGCGAAAGCGCGATCTCGAGAGAACACCGTCCGGAACGGTGTTCGCGGGAAATTAAATTTGATCCAGACCACTTTGCCTTGAAGAACCATTCGGACTAGAAGGTTAACACGGGCACGCCCGAAGCCATCCGCTCAAAGAAATGCTCAGGGCTCAGCTCGAGCCGCACGTTTTGCGGACTTCCCGACCGCCCCGTCGTATGCCTCGAGAAGAAGCGGCTTCACTGCCTGAAACGTCGCGTCGCTGGGGTTGAGAACGCAAACCCAGAACATCTGCCCATAAACGGGGTGCGGCATCAGTCGATCCAACGAGGTGAAATCGTAGTCGTTACCCGGTGTCGACGTGCCGAACAACTCCCGGAACGTTTCCTTTTTGAGACCGACGTTCAGTCGGTAAACGCCCTGACGCTCGAGATTGGATGCCTGATCGGAGAGGTCGTTCGTGACGAGCGTGGCGAACGGCAGAAACCCCTGATCCGCTGGAAGCGCGCGATCGGGGTTGTAGGAAAAGAACGAATTGCCATCTGCGGTCACGAGTTCGACGCCATCGAACGCGCCAGTGATGTACTCGACAATCTTGGATTCGTTCATGGGTTTTCGCTCCTCACGCCACGGCCACCTCGGGAGAGAAAACACGCTATACCAACGGATGCTCGAGACGGATCGGCGAACCAGCCTACGCATTCAGGACGGGCACGCTCGAGGCCATCCGCTCGAGTTCCGCGCGATCCGTGATGCCCGGCATCGCGCCCAGCGCGCGCACGCACATCGCGCCCGCCGCCGTGCCGAGCCTGGCGCATTCCAGCAGGCTTTTTTTGTTCAGAAATCCCGTCAGCAATCCCGCAATGAAGGCATCGCCGGAACCCGTGCCGTCCACGGCTGGAACCTCAAAAATGCCCAGGCGGTGCGCCTCGCCGTCCTTGGACATCACCAACGACCCTTCCGGCCCCATCTTGAGCGCCACGATTTTTCGCACGCCCATCTTGAAAAGCTCGAGCGCGATCTCTCGAGGGCTCGCGGCCTGATCCGCGCCGACGATGGCGCGGGCCTCATGAATGCTGGGGCAGAAGATATCGGTGTGCGCGAGCATCGGGCCGATCAACTGCGCCCAGCGCCCCGTCGCGTCCCAGACGCTATCGAGCGAGGTCACGAAACCAAGCGCCGATGCTCGAGCCAGCAGGTCGCGGGTCGGCGCGCCGTCCGAGCCTTCCATGCCCGGCAGCGCAAAAATCCCGGCGATGTGCAACAGCTGCGCTCCCCTGGATTTCAAGTTCTCGAGCGGCACGTCTTGGGGCGTCAACTTCGCGTTCGCGGCCAGGGCGTGAATGAAGCTGCGTTCGCCGTCACCATCCACCAGCACCAGCGATGCGCTGGTGCTTTCTGATTCGTCGCGGATCAGCAAGCTCGAGTCCGCGCCGTGCCGTGCGGCCTCGTTGACCATGAAATCCCCGAAGCCGTCCCGCCCCACGCGCCCGATGACCGCCGTTCTGACGCCGAACCTGGCCAGGCCGTAGCCCGTGCTGGTCGCACTGCCGCCCGAGTACAAGCCGATGTCTTGCACCAAAGACAACCTGCCGCTTTCGGGCACGGTGATGACCGGTCGCGCCACGCAATCGGCCACGGCGATGCCGACCGAAACCGCGTCCAGCCTCGAGTCAGCCACGACCCACCCCATAAGAGCACCGTCCAGGACGCAAGTTAGAAGATGCGTGCAGGACGGTCTTCATGAGCCGTCCCACTCGAGCTTCACGACGCTGCCCAAACGCTGCGATTCGAGCGCGGCAGTAAAGAGCCTGTGGCTCATGGCGGCTTCCGATGGCGTGCCGCACTGGAATTTCGGCGCGTTGCCCGCGACCTCGTCGCAGAAGGCCGCCCACATCTGCAACAGCGCGTCACTGAACCCGAACTCGAAGATCGGCCCGGTGATCGCCGGGTACGCGCCCTCGTAGCCCGTGTCGAGTTCCTGCCAGGTTTGCGGCTGACCCGGCTCAAAGGCCATGAATCGCAGCGTCTTCGGGCGTTTGGTGCTGAACTCCGCGCTGAACTGCGTGCCGACGATGCGGATGAACCAGGTGTTCGTCTCGCCGGGCGCGATGCGTTTGGTGGAAAGCGTCATCGGGAACTCGTAACCCTCGCCAGATATGGGCTCGAGCGCAACTGTCGTCAGCAACGTGGCGTTGTCCCACGTCTCGCACGGCACCATGTTTCCCTTGCCGTCCGGACGCTCCGTGATGATGTTGGACAGAACCGCGCGCACGTCCTGCGGTTTCCAGCCCAACCTGAACGGCACGTGGCAGACGTGAAAACCCAGATCGCCCATCACGCCGTACTCGCCGTTGATGCCGACCATGCGTTTCCAGTTGATCGGTTTATTCGGATCGAGGTCGGACGAATGGTGAAAGCCCGATTCGACCTCGATGATCCGCCCGAACTTGCCCTCCTGCGCCCAATGCACGATCTTTTGCACCGCCGGAAAGAACGGAAACTCGCTCGAGCAGCGCACGGTCACGCTGGGGTGTTCGTGGATGGTCTGCATGATCTGCCGGTTCTGCGCCAGATCCATGCCGAACGGTTTTTCGCCCAGCAAGTGCTTGCCCGCCCGGATGATGTCGGTGTACAAACCCGCGTGCAGGTTGTGCGGCACCGCGCAGTAAACCGCGTCCACGTCGGGATTCTCGAGCAGGGTCTCGTAGTCCGTGGTTGTGGAGTTCAGGCTAGATACGTTGTCCTTCCACCACTCCAGCAAAGCCTCGTTCGTGTCGCAGGCCGCGACGATCACGGGCTTGACGCTCATGCCCGTCAGGTGCAACCACCGCGCCGCGTTGGACGCGAACTCGCGCCCCATCAGCCCGCAGCCGATCACGCCGAACCTCAATTCACGCATGAGCCACCTCGAGAAATCCGCTCTTTTGTCCTCCCCTGCCGTCAGGTAGGAGAGGTGTCATCAGCTCGTTCTCGGCTGATGACGGAGGGGTCGTGCGCATTCCCCCTCCGCCTCTCTCGTCACGACACCAACGGCGTGACGTTCGAGCCACCTCCCCCATAAATAGGGGAGGCACAAAAGAAACACCGTCCAGCACGCTGGTTTCTCGAGTGCGATTCTCGTCGTCCCAGACGGTGTTCTCGAGGATGCTCACTTTTGTCCCTCGAGAAATTTCGCCGCTTGATCGGGCGTCGCGCCGTCGTGGACGATGCTCATCAGGGCGCGCGTCATCCCGGCGGGGTTGGGGTGCTGAACCACGTTGCGCCCGTAGACGATGCCCTTCGCGCCCTGACGCATGACCTCGAAGGTGCGCTCGAGAATTTCCGCGTCGGATGCCCTGCCGCCACCGCGCACCAGCACGGGCACGTCCCCGGCGATGTTGATGACCTGGTGGTACTGCGTGGGGTCATCGCACGGGTCGGCCTTGATCACGTCCGCGCCCAATTCCACGGCCTGACGCACCAGGGGCAGGATCTTCTCGAGATCGCCATCCACCATGTACCCACCAGACTTGGCGTTGTCTTTCATCACCAGCGGTTCGATCATCAACGGCATGCCGTACCGTTCGGTTTCTGGTTTCAATTTCAGGATGTTCTGAATGCACGCCCGATGAACCTCCGGCTGATCCGGCAGCATGAACAGGTTCAGCACCACGCAGGCGGCGTCCAGGCGGAGCGCCTGCTCGACGGGTTTCTCGATCATCTCGGAAAATAATGTCCGAGGAAGGCTGGAGCCGTAGACGTTGGCCACGTCCGTTCGCAGCACCAGCCCCGGTTTGCGCGGGCCGGGCATGGATTGCAAATATTTTGCCTGCCCGATGGTCAGTTGCACCGCGTCCGGCGCGGCGGAAACCACCGTCTGGACGGCGCTTTTCATGTCCTCGATGCCGGGTAAAAACGTGCGCTCGCCGAAAAAACCGTGGTCTATGGCCACGTCGAAACACTTGCCGTCTGCGGCGAGAAGCCGGTTGAGTCGCGCGTTCAAACTCATGTGAACCTCCAGATGCCTCGAGAATACCTCGAGAGAATCGTTGGTGTTCCAACGTCGCCGTCAGGCACGGCATTCTCGAATCTCAGCTTTGGTTCGCTGGGAACAGCGTCCCACACAGCGTTCTTGGGTAAGTAAATACGTCGTCCAGGACGGTGTTCTCGAGCGCGCCACGCTTGTTGCCCTACTGCTTCCGTCTTGCGGCT
>CAXTKV010000176.1:0-2167 GCA_964244895.1 uncultured Deinococcales bacterium | reverse complement strand
CTTGCGGCTGATGTCTCTTTACCCCCGCCCAGCGCTGCCCAACGGCTCAATCCTCGAGCGAATCACGGCCTCGAGCGCGCTCGTGGCGGGGCCGAGCAGTTTGCGCGTGTCCCACTCGTCGGGTCTGGCGATCGCGGTTTCGCGCAGCACGCGGCTGAAGGTGCGCTGCATCTCCGTGCCGACGTTGACCTTGGCCACGCCCCTGGCGATCACGGCCCGGAGTTGATCGTCCGGCACGCCGCTGCCGCCGTGCAGCACGAGCGGCGCGCCGGTGGCGGCGGCAATTTTTTCCAGTCGCTCGAGATCCAGCACCGCGTCGCGTTTGGCTTTCTGATGGACGCTGCCGAAGCTGGTGGCCAGCACGTCCAATCCGGTCTCGGTCACGAATCCGGCCACGGCGTCCGGGTCGGTCATGACGCCTTCGGACACGATGTGTTCTTCCTGCCCGCCGATCTCGCCCAACTCACCTTCCAGGCTCGCGCCCGCCGCGTGCGCGATCTCGGCGGCGGCTTTCGTGATTTTGACGTTCTGGTCATAGGGCAGCGCCGCGCCGTCGATCATGATGCTGCTGAATCCCGCGCGGGCGGCCATCTCGACTTCCTCGATTTTCGTGCCGTGATCGAGGTGCATGGTCACTGGAATGCTCGAGGCGTCCGCCATGGCGCGCACGGCGGCGGGCAGCGCGTCCCAGCCGGAGTATTTGAGCGCTCCCGGCGTGAGCGCCACGATGATCGGGCTGTTCAGTTCTCTGGCCACGTTGATCACGGCCCGGACGTATTCCAGGTTGATGCAGTTGAACGCGCCGACGGCGTACTGATGTTGGCGGGCTGGGCGAAGCATTTCGAGTCCTGAAACGAGCGGCATACTTGAACCTCCAATTTGAGCAGTGGCGTCTGGGACGGAATGTATGGATCTCGAGTAAATACGTGCTGGATGGGTTACTCGCGAATGAACGATTTTCGTTCTGGAATTTCATCGAACGGTACCAGGCTCGGTCGACCGGAACGCCAGGCGATCAAGCCGGACTGACCTCGCGCGAGCGCGTCCACACCGTGAACGGCCAGCGTGCGCGCCAGCATCCGGTCGTGGGCGCTCGGTTTGCCGCCGCGCATGGCGTGAGATGGCCTGGAAAAGCGCAGCCGGACACCCGTGCGCGCCTCGAGTTCCTTGATGGTGTTCTCCAGGTTCGGGTAGCCTTCCGAGGCGACGATCACGGCGAAGCCCTGACGGTTCATGGCGGTTTTGGTGACGGCCTCGAGAACAGCCGGCGGCACGGGGTGTTCCGGCACCAGCACGATGTCCGCGCCGCCCGCCGATCCGATCCGTTCCGCCAGGAATCCCGTGTTGCCGCCCAGCGTCTCGAGGGCGCACAATCGCGGCAGGGCTTCGACGGTGTCGCGGAATTGATCCAGGATCAGCAGGCCAAAATTCGCGGCGGTGTCGAAACCGATGCTGTCCTCGCTGCCCGCCACGTCGTTGTCGATGGTGCCCGGCAAGCCCACGACCTTGATGCCCGCCGCCTCGAGTTCGTGACCCGCCAGCGCTGCCGCGCCGCGCAGGGAACCGTTGCCGCCCAGCACCATCAGGTGCGTCGCGCCCACCCGCTCGAGTTGCGTTTTCGCGTCCCCGATCTTGGATTGGAAATCCGGATCGCGCGATGTTCCCAGGAACGTTCCGCCGTAGCGCGCGAACCGCAGCACCTCGTGGGCGTGAAGCGGCGTGAAATCCCCGCGCAGCAATCCCGCGAAGCCCTCGCGCACGCCCAGCACGCGCCAGTCGGTGCCATCCAGATGTTGCGTGGCCGCCCAGACCGCCGTGTTCATGCCGGGTGAATCCCCGCCGGAGGTCAGTATCGCCAGCGTCGGATTCACGAAAACACCGTCCCAGACGTGAACCCGAGAACGCGTCCTGAATGGTGTTCTCGAGGTTGCGACTTACGGCGAGTTGCAAAAACACTGACGCAAAATAGCTTTTCGTAGGGGCGCAATAAATTGCGCCCTTCTCGCGGCGCACAGGGCGCACTAAATTGCGCCCCAACAGTTGGCGCGGGTTTTCGCGCGTCAACCCTTGCGAATACCGCTGTGCTATTCCTCGCTCGAGCGGCAGATGTCGTTGGGTGCGCTGGATACGTTTTCGCCTGAGTGAGTCCAGGGTTTTTCTCGAGGCT
>CAXTKV010000175.1:0-11526 GCA_964244895.1 uncultured Deinococcales bacterium | reverse complement strand
CCCATCCACTGCACGACCTGCTCCGGGCGTTCAAAACGACTGCCCGAGATGCGTTGGGAGAGCAACCTGCGGGCCGCGATCCCGGAAGGTTTCATGGGCGGCCTCGAGCGTGCTGGATCACGGTGCCTGAAAGAGCGTGACTTGCAGGCCGTCCGGGTCCAGCAGACGCGCGTTGCGGTCGCCCCACGGGGTGGTGATCGGTTCGTGAACCAGCGTCGCGCCCTTGGCCAGCAGGCGTTCGATCGCAGCCTCGAGATCGGGAACCTGGATCGCGAACCGGATCGCGCCGCTCACGCGCTGCCCGACCTCGATCCGGTCAACCTCGTCGGCGTGGGCCTGATCGAAAATCTCGAGGGTCGCGCGGCCCATCTCGATCAGCATGGCGCGGTCGTTGTCGTTCGTCCAGAGTTGGGCGGGTTCCAGTCCCAACCCATCGCAGTAAAACCGCACCAGGCGGTCGTAATCGTCGGTGGTCAGGGCTACTCGAAGTTCCAGTACGGGCGGGTCGTGCGTCATCGGTCCTCCGGGATGTGCGGGCGGAATGCCCGAAAGGGCGCGGGTGGTTCGTGACCTCGGGCGTTCAAAATACCGTTCCGGGCACCGCTTCACGGTTCTGGAGGTGACGCAGCTCGTGCCAACACTGGGCGCGAAGGCTGGCATGCTCGAGAACCTCAAAACACCGTCCAGTACGCAAATCTCAACTCATGTACTGGACGGTGCTCTCGAGAAGGCTCGTATGAGGATTGCTCGAGCCGAACAGCACAAACCCCAATCTCGAACCTTCGACCAGCGATCAACACCATCCAGGACGCATATTAAATCTCTCGCCCTGGACGATGTTGCTGGATATTCAAATCTTGTATGAAACCAGTTCGGTGCTGGTGCCCGAATCCGTGACCGTCTTGACCATCCCGACGCCCCTCGCGTACCAGGCGGTCGAAGTGGTGGTTCTGGCTCCCATGCCGGTCATGGTGATCTTGGTGATGCCCGTGATCTTGAGCGCCGTGAAGGTTCCCGCCGCGACCGTGACGCGTTCCTCACCGACGGCCTTGAAGCTGGCCTCGCTCGGAATCTCGAGGGTCTGACCGCCCATTTTCATCGAACTGAGCTGAGAGAAAATCCAGCTTGAACCGGTGCGCAGGTTGGCGGGAATCACCACACCGCTCTGCCGGATGACTTTGGCGTTGACCTGCGTGGAGCGCGTCGAAACGGTGTTGTCGTCCGTCTGGCTGGAGGTTAATCCGTCGGCGGCGCACGTCCAGTTGGTTCGCACGTCCAGGGTGCTCGAGGCCGTACCCGTGCCAAAAACCTGGTGCTGCGTGAAACCCGTGGCGGTGACGTTCTCGATCGTGACGGTGTGCTTGCTGGTCTTGTTGGTGCTCAGGACGGTCGTGTACGTCCAGGTCGCGCCGGAACGCACGGGAAAGTAAGGCTGGTCGCAGCTTCCGCCCGCGCTGGTGGCTTGCAGGATGAACAAACCGAACATCGCGATGCCGAAGTATCGGGTGGTGCGTTTCATGGGTTCCTCCTGGGGAACAATCGGTTTCATTCTCGAGCCTGGGGCGCGTTTCTTGGGTGCGTGGGCTCACGCGAATTGACCGAACCGCACAGTACGGTTTTTCATCGCCTCTCATCGGGATTTGAGCGATCATTCACCCAGACCAGAACGTTCCCGCGCGTGTGCTACCGTGATTTCGGAGGCTCCCTCACGCGATTCAAGCCGCACCCGTCTGCGAATCGTGAAACGGAGAAACCCATGAAACGCAGTCCCGTTCAAATCGTGCCGCACCTCGCGCTGATGCTTCTGAGCCTGACCGTCACGGCCCTGGCTGCCCCGATGAGCGTCCAGGGTTCCGTCAAGATTCAGGGCAACGCACCCGCCAACCTGCGCGTGGCCGCCATGCTGACGGATCGCAACGGCAGACCGACCGCAGAACTCGCCTCGAGCGCCACGGGCAGCAACGCCTTCAACCTGAGCGTACCGGACGCCGCTCCGCCCGCCGCGTTCATCTCGGGGTTGGCCCCGGAGACGCTGGACTGGCCCGGCCTGGTCGGGAAAGTCAATCTGTCCGGTTCCGCACGCGTGGCCCACGTGGTGTTCCGAGCGTACCTGGACGCCGATAATTCCAAGTCCTTCACGCCCGGCGATGCGCTCCTGGAGAGCTTTGTGACCCGCGCCCGAGGTGGCGTGGTCGTGATCTGGAGCGAATCCAGGGTGCGCGTGCAAGCGGATCGCGGGTTCGACCTGACGCTCGAACCCGGCTGGAACCTGGTCGTGATCGAACTCGGCAAGACCGTCGATGCGAAACGCGCCGGGGGCGTGGACGGCCTGGTGGTCGAGGTCTTCGGACGCTGAGGTGAATCGTTGAACCCAGGGCGCGCTCTTTTGAAAGAGCGCGTTTTTTCGTTCAGCCCGACGAATCCCGGTGCAATTCTCGAGGCACCGTTGCGGCTCGGGGCGACCATCGAAGCGCCGACGCGAGCGCAATGCTGGCTCGGGCGATCTGGAGATGCGCGCTCATCTCGGCTCGTCGGATATTCTTCTCAGCGCCTTCTCGAGATCGTCGATCGTGTCCACGTCGAACAGCGCGTCCTCGGGCCAGTCCAGGAACGCGACCCGTTCCAGGTTTTTTTGAATCAGCGGCTTCAAGCCGTGACCGGGCATGCCCAGCGCGCCGAAAAACGCGCTCGAGAACACGTGCGGCGGCGCGATCACGCCACCGAACCTCGAGGCGACGATCGGGGCGCGGGTCTCGAGGTGCGTTTTTTTCAGTTCAGAAATCATGGCGCTCGTCACGAACGGTTGATCCGCCAGCCCGAACACGGCTGCGGTCTCGGTTCCCGTCAGGGCGTCCAGGGCCGTGCGGAACGAGGATTCCATGCCGCCTTCCACGGCATTCGGGTTGGTCACGAACTGGGCCGGAAGACCGTCCAATGCCGCCTCGACCGCGACCGGATCGCGGCCCAGCACGACCAGCAATTCCTCTAATCCTCCCTCGAGCATGATCCGCGCGACGCGGCGCACCATCGGTTCGCCGTTCAGTTCCATCAACAGCTTGTGCGATCCCATCCGGCTCGAGGCTCCGGCGGCCAGCAGTATTCCGATCACGCGGTCGTTCACGGCGTCACTGTACACGAAAGAACCGTCCCAGACGGTGTTCTTGGATCACGAAAAACACCGTGCTGAACGGTGTTCTCGAGCCCCAATCCTCCGTCATTCCGAGGAGGCGAAACGAAGAATCTTTTGCCATCGCGCAGAACGCCGTGCTCGACCGACACGGTGGCGAAAGACCCTTCGCTGCGCTCAGCGCGACACGCTTGTTTTGACCCGCACCGCGCTCGACGAAGGTTGTGGAACGTCTCTTTGAGGACATCTCGCCCAGCGCGCCGGGAGTACGATCCAATAGATTTTATGAGTTCTATCGTGGTTTTCGACGGCGTCTGCAACCTCTGCAACTGGGTCGTGCAACTGATCATCAGGCACGATCCCGACGGTCATTTCCAGTTCGCCTCGTTGCAATCCCAGGCGGGTAAAACGCTGTTGGCATCTCACGGCCTGAACAGCCTGCAACCCGAGAGCGTCGTGCTGGTGCGGGACGGGCGAGTCTTCACCATGTCGGACGCGGCGCTCGAGATCGCGCGGGACATGGGGTTCCCGTTTTCGGCGGCTTACGCATTGATGGTGCTGCCGCAGGGTTTGCGAGATTGGGCGTACAGATTGATCGCTCGCCATCGGTATCGGCTGTTCGGTCGGCGCGATTCGTGCATGATGCCCACGCCGGAGTTGCGGCGGCGTTTCCTGGACGCGTGAACCCGGCTTTCCTGTCGGACACCGCGCACCGTCCGTACCCGATCCCGGCGCGCCCGTGGGCCATGCGGATGGTCTGGAACGACCTGCTGTTCGCGCACTGGCCGGTTCCGGCGTCCGCGCTGCGCGAGTTGATCCCGCGCGGGCTCGAGCTCGATACCTTCGATGGGCACGCCTGGCTGGGTGTGGTTCCGTTCGGCATGACGGGCGTCGCGCCCAGATTCGCGCCGGACGTGCCGGGTTTATCGCGCTTCCTGGAATTGAACCTCAGAACCTACGTGAGCGCCGACGGTCGGGCGGGCGTCTGGTTTTTCAGCCTGGACGCGGCCAACGCCGTGGCGGTTCGGCTGGCGAGGGCGGCGTTCCACCTGCCGTACATGGATGCGCGCATGAAATCCGAGCGAACCGGCCAGAGCGTCTCGTACTCCAGCGTCCGCACGCACCGGGGTGAACCGCCAGCCGAGTTTCGAGGGCGTTACGCGCCCGTCGGTGGCGCGTTCCAGTCCAGCCCCGGCACGCTCGAGTCGTGGCTGACCGAGCGCTACTGCCTGTACAGCGCCGACCGCAGTGGGTGCATCTATCGCGGCGAGATTCACCACCGGCCATGGCCGTTGCAACCCGCCGAACTCGAGCTGGAAACCGACACGGTGGCTCAGGGTATCGGCCTGGAGTTGCGCGATCCGCCCGCGTTGCTGCACTTCGCCCGCAGGCTCGAGGTCGTGGCCTGGCTGATCGAAGCGGTTCGTTCGTGATAGGCGCGTCTCGAGGATGTTGCGCGTCGAGCCTCGAGAACAGAATTCTTCGTGGGCGCCGTCGAACGCGTCTCGAGCCAAGGGCAGCTCACAGACCTGTCCTTCCAAAAACCGGGCGACACTTACGGTTGGTCTCGAGCGAGCAGCTCATCGGAGCTGACTTTTGCCGGGAGGTCATACCCGAGGACACCGTCCCTGACGCATTCTCGAACTTGCGTGCTGGGCGGTATTCCCCAACATCTGTGCGTTCATCGGGAACGTCCTTGACCCGCGAAGCGTAGCTTGACTCAGACCGACCCACAGAGGTGACGCATGAAAACCCTGTCCGACCTGCCGACCATCACGATTCCCGACGATTACCAGACGCGCGTGGGGCCGTTCCTGGCACAGATGTACCTTCAGCACGGCCCGATCTTCAAGGCGGACTGGGATCACGGGCGGGTCGTGTACATGGTCGGGCCGGAAGCCAACCGTTTCGTCTTGTTGGATGGCCGGGACGCGTTCAGTCACGATAAGGGCTGGACGCCGATCGTCGGGGAAATGCTCGGGCGGGGCTTGTTGAACATGGACGGCCCGGATCACGGCGCGCAACGCAGGATGATGAACCCGGCCTTCGCGACCGATTACATAGATCGGTACTTGCCGATCATGAACCGCGTGATTTTCAGGCGCATCGCGGACTGGGCGGGGCGCGCGGTGGACGTGTACGACGAGGCGCGCAAGATCACCTTCGACGTGGCCGCCGAGGCGCTGGTGGGGTTTTCACCGGGCGAGCAGGTGGACGAGTTCCGGCGTCTGTTCACGATCCTCTTGCAGGGCGATCCGAGCGCGACCTCTTATGAAGAGTACCTTGAGGCTTCCAGCAATGCGCGCAACAAGCTCGTCCCGATGCTGATGGAGCAGATCAACGCGCGCCGCGAAGCGCCGACCGACGACGTGCTGGGGATGCTGGTTCGCGCCAGGGACGGTGCGGGTCGGGCGCTCTCGGACGAACAACTCTTGGGTCACACGAACATCCTGCTGGTGGCGGGGCACGAAACGTCGACCTCCCTGTCCGCGTGGTTGCTGTACCTGCTGGCCTCGGACCCGGCCTACCTGGAACGCGTCCGGGTGGAACTTCGAGAGGTTTCCGAAGGCAGCGAACCCACGCTCGAGGCCGTCAAACGCATGAAGGTGCTGGGCTACGCGCTCTCGGAGGCCGAACGCCTGTACCCGCCCGTGGCCAACGGCCCGCGCGGGGCGACCAGGGATTTCGAGTTCGGCGGTTACACGATCCCCGTTGATACGCGCGTGGTGTACGGCATCGCCGCCAGCCACATGCTGCCGACCATCTGGGCACAACCCGAGCGCTTCGACCCGGATCGTTTCGCGCCACCCCGAGAAGAGGACAAGAAGCACCCTTACGCCCTGGTCGGTTTCGGCGGCGGGCCGCGCGTGTGCATCGGCATCAATTTTGCCACCGTGGAAATCAAAGCGATGGCCGCCATGATCCTTTCCAGGTTCGATCTGGAACCGACCGAACGCCCAGAGCAGGTCTATCAGGGCACGGGCTTCCCGGTGAACGGCATCAAATTGCGCGTCACCGAACGCACCAGATCTTGATTTCAACCCGAGAAACACCGTCCAGCACGATGTTCTCGAGGTGCGCCCAGGACGGTTCTCTCGCTCGAGCTGGAACCATGCACCACTCGAGCTTTTGCCGGGAAGCGTGTACGATACGCCTGTAACGCCCGATTCAGCCCGGAGGTGCGCTGTGGCAGAAGTCAAGCTCCTGATGCAGGACAGCAACGAACCCGTCTCGTTCCCCGCCGAGGAACAAACTGGAGCCCACGCCGTGATCGCCGAAGCCGCGCGCTGGGCGGACAAAAACGGCTTTCAGACCCTGACCTTCTGGCTCGAGGACGACGGCAGCCGCAAACTGTTCGTGCAGATCGACAACGAACCCGTGCTGACCAGTTGGGTCGATGCGGGCGTGTTCCGCGAGGGTCGCATCTACGATCTGGAAGGTCAGCTCGATTTCGTGCGCGGCGAATACCGCCGTCGGGCGGCGGGCATCACGAAGTTCGATCGTTGATGAGGCGCGTTCTCAGGTTGGTGTTCGGGCTGGTGGCATTTTTTGGGCTGGCGCTGGCGGCGTCCTACACGGTGCAGCCGGGCGACACGCTCTTCGGCATCGCGAAGACGTTGAGGGTTCCGGTCGGTGATCTGCGGAATCTCAACGGCTTCACTTCGGACGCCCTCGAGCCGGGGCAAGTCTTGAAGCTCCCACCGAACGCGGGTGCTCGAGACGTATCGCAGGGGCAGAAGCTCATCACGACCTCGAGCAAGGCATCATCCTTGCGCATCACGCACCGCGCAGTCTGCATTCCCGGCGATCCCGTGCTGGTGCGCGTGTCGGGCGCAAGCCAGCAACCCCAGATTTCGTGGGGCAACGAGTTGCTGGTCGTGGCCAAAGACGCTCAGGACTGGGTGGCGGTCGGGCGCGAGATTCTAGGCACGAAACCGAAAACGGTGACCATCGCCGTGACCACCCCGCAAGAAACCTTGACCTCGAGCCTCAAATTGACGCCCGACCCGCAAGCCGTGATCAACGTCTTCATGAGCCAGCAGGTGCTTTCAACCCTGACCGACCAGAACCGCATGCGCGAGCGCACCATGCTGGACGCGGCCTACAGCACGTCCATGCAGACCGCCAAAGCCTGGACGCTCCCTTTTAGCGCGCCGCTCGAAGTGGTGTCCTCCATCAGCCCGTTCGCTCAGGCGCGCTTCTACAAGAAGGGCGACATCGTGAACTACCACTACGGCGAGGACTTCGTGGGGCGCACCGGAACGCCGATCAAAGCCGTCAACGATGGCGCGGTCGTGATCGCGGGCACCTACCCGATTCGCGGCGGGCTGGTCGGCATCAACCACGGCGCGGGCATCGTCAGTTTGTACTTTCACCAGTCAAAAATCCTGGTGAAAGTCGGGCAGAAGGTCAAACGCGGCGAGGTGATCGGGCTCGTCGGGTCGACAGGTTTCGCCACCGGGCCTCACCTGCACCTCGAGATGCGCGTCGACGGCGAGGCGACCGATCCGAAGCAGTGGTTCAACCGCACCTGGCCGCGATAGCTCGCGCGAGAGGAACACCGTCCCACACGCCTATCTAAGAATGCGTGCTGGACGGTGTTCTCGGGGGTTACGGGATGTTGACCGTGACGGTCACAGCATCGGTCGTCAGAACTGTGCCGCGCAACGCGATCTTGGCGGTGTACACGTGCGAGCCGTTTTGCGCCTTGGTAAAACTCGGCGAGAACCCGTACAGATCAAAAGTGTTGAGGCCATCCGACCTGTTTCCGCTCGGCGTGGCGAGCGTACCGACCTTGGTGCTTCCGTCGTAGAACTCGACTGGCGGTGCCGGAGTGTTGGTACAGACCGAAGCCGTCAAAGTGATCGCGCGAGCAGTCGTGGCGCTGCGCGCGTCGCTCGAAAGACCGAAGCCATCGCTAATGGCACAGACGGGATCACCGACCGGTTGGCAGGCCGTGACGGACAAACCCACCACCGCGAGCGCCGCCGACACGATCATTTTCATGCCCGAATCATACGAACCAGACAGCGCCTCGATGTGAACGACCCCGCATGGCGCGACTACGAATTCATTCTCGCGTTACCGGATCGTCTCCCAGACCAGGTGCGGCAACTCGTCGCGCAGGATGCCGTTCCAGGCGGTCTGCACGGCGTTCAACGATCCGGGCAGCGCGAAGATCAGCGTGTTGCGCGCCAGTCCTGCCAGCGCTCGCGACAGGATCGCCGCGCCTTTGACTTCCTGGTAGGACAGCATCCTGAAAATTTCCCCGAAGCCCGGCATGGGTTTGTCCAGCAGGGATTCGATGGTCTGGACGGTGTTGTCGCGCTTGGCAATGCCGGTTCCGCCGGTCGAGATGATGACTTGCACGTCGGCGTTCTCGAGCCACGAGACGAGTTGGGCGCGGATGGCGGTCGCATCGTCCTTGACGATGGCCCGGCCCAGCACGCGGTGGCCTTTGGCTTCGAGTTCCGCGATCAGGTACGCGCCCGCCGTGTCAGTTTCCAGGCTGCGCGTGTCGCTGATGGTCAGCACGACTGCGCGCACGGATTCGGGCGCGAGGTCTCTGTGTTGCTCTGTTCCGGTTTTCATGCCCGCAGTCTACGCGAGAACGCCGTCCAGGACAGTACTCGCAGATTCGCGTCGCGGACGGTCTTCTTTGGCTTCAGACCCTTGCTGGATCGCGTCTGCGGCGTGCAGAGAGCACGATCACGAACAGCAGCGTGTTGACCAGCACGATCATCGCTCCGGCGGGCGCGTTCAGGTAGTAGGAACCGTACAGGCCCAACGCCCCGGACAGCGCCCCGATGCCCGCCCCGGCCAGCATCATGGTGCGCACGCGGCTGGTCAGCAACCTCGCCGTGGAACTCGAGGTCACGAGCAAACTCACGACCAATATGGTACCGACCACCTGGATGGCCAGCACGACCGCCAGCGCGATCAGCACCAACAAGAGGTTGTTCAAGCGTTCGACCGGCAGGCCGATCACGCGCGCCTCGGTCGGATCGAAGGCCAGCAACAAAAACTCTTTGTGGAAGGCCGCCAGCACCAGCGCGATCAGCGCGCCGACCGCCAGCGTCGTCCAGAGCGCCTCGTTTGAAATGCCCAGCGGATCGCCGATCAGAAACCTGGAAAGATCGACCGCGTAGGTTCTGGCGCTCGAGAGCAGCACCACCCCGAACGCGAACATGCCGACGAACACGATCCCGATGGCGCTGTCCTGCTTCAAACCCGAACGCTGCGTGACGTAACCGATGCCCAGGCTGGTCAGCACCGCCGCGACCACGCCGCCGATCAGCAAGTTGATTTTGAGCAGGAAGGCCGCCACGATGCCCGGAAAGACCGCGTGCGCCATCGCGTCCCCGATGTAAGACAGTCCGCGCAGCACGACGTACACGCCGATCACGCCGCACAGCGCCGAGATCAGCGTCAGTCCGATCAGGCCGCGCAAAATAAAGCCGTACTGCAACGGCTCGAGAATCGCGTTCACACCCAACCTCCAGGCTCAAAAACTGCGTCCTGGACGGTATTTCGTGCGGCAAACACCGTCCAGGACGCGAATTTGGGTTTCGCCCGTTCGAAGGCGATGGGACGAACGCTCGAGTCTGGAGTCTCGGAAGAGGCGTTCATGCGCTGGCGTGGGCATGCCCGATGTGGGAACTCGAGAAGGTGCGCTCGATGTTCTGGGGCGTGTACACGAGCGCAGGCGGGCCGGAAGCGATCACGGTTTTGTTCAACAAAATTAGGCTCGAGCACCATCTGGCGGCGGCTTCCAGGTCGTGCGTGACCATCAAGAGCGCCTTACCGACTGATCGCTCGCGCTCCAGGATCTCGAAGATGCTTTCCTGGGTGACGGCGTCCACGCCGGTCAACGGTTCGTCCAGGAACAACAACCGCGATTCCCGAGCCAGCATCCTCGCGAGCAGCACGCGCTGTTTCTGACCGCCCGAGAGCGCCGCGATGGGTCTGTCGGCCAGGTTCAGGGTTGCGGTCGCCTGAAGCGATTCGCGCACGATCTGGCGGTCGCGCGCGCCGGGGTATTTGAACCATCCCAGCCGCCCGACGCGACCCATCATCACCAGATCGAAGACGCTGACCGGGAAGCTCCACTCGAGGGTCTGCTGTTGCGGCACGTAGCTGATGGCGCGCGTCGGGTGGGCACCCAGTTCATCTGAAAAGCGGATCGTGCCGGACTGGTGGGTGTTCAATCCCAGGATGGTTTTTATCAAGGTGCTCTTGCCCGCCCCGTTCGGCCCGATCACAGCCACGAATTCACCGGGGCACAGGCAGAAGCTCGCGCCCTCGAGCGCCAGGGTTTCGCCGTACCGCACGCCCAGATCGCGCACGTCCACCAGCGGGTGCGTGTGATCGGTCGGGAATGGCGCGCGCGTCACCTGGGCGATCACGTCGGCAGCCTACCGCTTCCGGCGCGACCGACGCACCAGGCGGCGCAAAGAACACCGTCTGGAACGCTATTCTTGAGTATTGCGCGTGGGGCGATGTTTTCGGTCATTTCAGCGCGTTCACGATCGTCGTGACGTTGTACCGGAACATCTTCAAGAATGTCTCTCCGGGCGTTCCCGCCGCGCCCAGCGCGTCCGAATAGAGCGGCGGCGCAATTTTAACGCCTGTTTCTTTCGATACCGATTCGGCCAGCTTGACCGAGATGGCGTTCTCGGTGAAGATCGCCCTGACCTTCTCGCGACGGATCGTGTCCACCAGTTGCGCGGTTTCCCTGGCGCTCGGATCGCGCTCCGTACCGACGCTCGGCACGACCAGCCCGACAATTTTGAGCCCGTATCGGCGCGCGAAGTAATTGAAGGCATCGTGGTTCGTGACCAGCCTGCGGTTGGCAGCAGGAATCGTGGCGATCTGCGCTTTGGCCCACAGATCGAGTTTTTGAAGCTCGAGCGCGTACTTTTGCGCGTTGGTTCGGTAGGTCGCGGCGTTCGCAGGGTCGGCGGATGAAAGGGCTTTTTGAATGTTCTGCACGTACTGGATCGTGTTCTGTGGGTTCCACCACAGGTGCGGGTCTTCGACAACCCGACCGTCATCCTGGAATGTGCTGGGCGCGATACCCATCGACGCCACGATCACGCGGGCGGGCGTGCCGGAATTCTTGACGAGTTTCTGGAACCAGGCCTCGAGCCCCACGCCGTTGATAAAGACGAGCTTCGCGTCGGCCAGGTGCTTGACATCCTGGGCTCCGGGTTCGTAGATGTGCGCGTCACCGTCGCGCGGCACAAAATTTGTGATTTCGACCCTCTCGCCGCCGACGTTTTTGACCATGTCTTCTAAAATTGAAAAGCTGGTGGCGACCTTGAGCGGCGCAACTTGTGCCGGATTCCCGGCGAGCGCGAGGCTCAGGATGGAATTGATTGCGAACGTCAGGATCAACG
>CAXTKV010000174.1:0-11563 GCA_964244895.1 uncultured Deinococcales bacterium | reverse complement strand
ACCGGATGAAAATGAATCTGGGCGCTGGTGCGGCTGGCCAGGTCGTGTACCAGCGGGCGCAGCTCGACGCGTTCCTCGCTCGAGTAGGACACCGTGATGCTCGAGCCGTCCAGCGTGAATTCGGCGGCGACGATCTTGAGGTTCAGCTTGCGGTCGCGCGCGCGCGATCTGGCGAACCATTTCAGGTCGTCGGCTTGCACCTCGAGTTCCGTGGCGCGTTCCAGGTCTTCGGGCGTGGCGACGCGCAGCACGGTTCCGGCGCTCGCGCCGCGCGGCGCGTTGTGCGTGCCCGACCTGACCGTGCCGAGTTCCAGTCCGCGCCTGGATTGCACCACGACGCGCGATTGGAGCGCGAAAGCTTCGCTGGGCACGTCGAAGGGGTGGAGTTTCGGGCCGTTGTCGAATCGGATGCCTTGGGTTCGCATGGTTTTCCCTCGGGGTTTCTTTCTTGACGGCGCGAGCCGTTGAGATCTGAAGTCTGACGCCCGAGCCGATCTGGTGCGTCTGGCTCTGGTGGTTGCTCGAGTCTATCGTTTCCAGCGTCTGAAACAGTGTGAAGGTGGGTTCGTTGTCGAAGAATATGCGTCTGGGACGGTGCTCTCGAGTTGCTGCCGCGACGTGTTTCTCGGGTTGAGATACGCCGTAGGGTTGACATATATATGTTACCTATGATATATATATGTTGTTAAGCATACGTAAGGAGCATCATGGGAAAACGTTCGATCCTCAACCGCAAGGAATTCATCACCGTCACCGAAGCCCTGCCGGAAGACGTTCCGTTCACGCTCGCGTCATTGGATCTGGACAACTTCAAGGGCATCAACGACGACTTCGGCCACGACGCCGGAGACCTGGTGCTCGAGACGCTGACCGGCGTGCTGCTCGAACAGACCCGATCCGACGTGATCGTGGCTCGCATGGGCGGCGACGAATTCATGATGCTCTTCCCCAAACGCAGCCCCGAGCAGGCGCTCGTCGAGGCCGACTCGATCCACACGGCCTTCGGCGCGCTGAGCGGCACGCTGCCGCGCCCGGTGACGCTCTCGATCGGGCTGGCCGCCCGCCCAGCCCACGCCACCGAATTCGACGACCTGATGCGCGCCACCGACGAAGCCCTGTACCGCGCCAAACGCGAGGGTCGCGGTCGCAGCGCGATCTACGTCGAGGATCGGATGGTGCTGAAATCCAACTATTACTCGAAGGCCACGCTGGATCGCCTCTCGAAGCTCTCCAGCGCCCAGCACCGTACCGAGGCATCCTTGCTGCGCGAGGGCCTCGAGGATCTGCTGACCAAATACAAGGACGAGCTGTAAAGACCGTCCAGGACGGTGTTCCCGAGTTCTCGAGAAACACGTCCTGGACGGTCTTCTTGCGATCTCGAGACTGATTCACCCGGCTCTCGCTCGAGCCCGCCGAGAACACCGCACGCGACTCACGCGAATCCTGCTTGAATGAGAGGCGTGCAACTGACACCGGACGCCCTGGTCATCGGCCCGTTCGTGCTGGAATGGGGAAGGTTATCGCTGATCCTGGGCTTGATCGCCTTCACCGGCCTGATCTCCCGCACGAAAAACCCGAAGCTCGAGCGCGGCGCGTGGATCGGACTGGTCGCGGCGCTGGTCGCTGGAAGGCTCGGTTACGGCCTGAGTTCGGGCGCGCTCGGCCCGAACCTGCTCGATCCGCGCGTGGGCGGTCTGGCGTGGCCCTGGAGCCTCGTGGTGGGTATTCTCGCACTGGTCTGGACGCTCCGACTCGAGGCCGCCAGGCTCGTCCCGGCGGGATTGATCGCGCTTGTCGTCGCGTTCGTACCGCAACTCTTGCGACCCGCATCCGATCGCGCCGAACCGCTGCCCTCGAGCGCCCGCCTGGAGCGCCTGGACGTGACCTCCGTCACGCCGACCACCTGGAAGGACGTTCAAAAACCCGTGCTGGTCAACGTCTGGGCGACCTGGTGCGGCCCATGCCGCAGCGAAATGCCCGTGCTGGCCCGCGAAGCCGCTCGAGGGGCGCGATTGGTGTTCCTCGATGCGGGCGAGGACGCCGCCACCATCCGCGCCTTTCTGGAACGCGAACACCTGCCGATCACCGTCTACCGCGACCTCGAGAACCTGCGCGCCGCGCTACAGGTGTCCGGTCTGCCCACGAGTTTCGTGATCGGCGCTGATGGTCGCGTCGAGGCTCGCCACCTCGGGCCGTTGGATCGGGCGCAGCTTCAGGAATTGCTCGGGCTGCTGAAGTGAATGGTCACCTGGAATGCACAGGGCAAATCTCGTATTCACCCCACGAGAAGACCGTCCAGCACGCAAATCCCGAACCTCGAGAAACCGTGTGCCAGACGATCTTCTCTAGAACGCGCTCGAGCGGATCAGGCTCGAGAATCGGTTGTAGGCTTCCGCCCACGCACCAGATTCTTTCGGCTGGAACCTGCGTAACTCGAACGAACGGCGCACGACCTCGCGGCGGTCGTGCTGCAATATGCCCATCGTCTCGGCCTGCATCAGGATGTTCCCGGTCAGCGTGGCATCCGTCGGGCCAGCCACGACTTCCAGCCCGGTCGCGTCCGCCGTCATCTGGTTCAACAGCGCCACCTGCGAACCGCCACCGACGATGTGCAGCACCGGCACGCGCTTCCCGGTCACGCGTTCCAGCACGTCCAGCACGGATTTGTACTTCAGCGCCAGGCTCTCCAGGATGCACCGCGCGATCTCGCCGCGAGATTCGGGAACGCGCTGGTCGGTGTCCGCGCAGTACGCGCGCACGCGATCCGGCATGTCGTGACCCGTGTGCAAGAAACGCGCGTCGTTCGGGTCGATGAAGCTCACCAGCGGCGCTGAGGCTTCGGCTTCCGCGTAGAGCTCGCTCCATTCCGGGTCGTTCCAGGCGTGGCGGCATTCTTGAAGAATCCACAAGCCCATGACGTTTTTCAGCAACCGCGTCGTGCCGTGGACGCCCGCCTCGTTGGTCAGATTGGCCGCCAGGGACGCCTCCGTGATGATCGGTGCGCCGACCTCGAGCCCCACCAGCGACCACGTCCCGGACGAAATGTAGGCCGCGTCGGGATGCTCGAGCGGGGTCGCGGCCACGGCTGTTGCGGTGTCGTGCGTTCCCGGCGCGATCACGAGAACGCCATCCAGCCCCGTCTCGAGCGCGATGTCCGGCAGCACGGGCGCGATCACGCTTCCGGGATCGATCAGCTCGGGCAGGAAATGTACTGGAAGATCAAAATCGCTCTCGAGCATGGGTACGGCAAAGTGGCGTCTGCGTGGGTCGTAAAACTGGGTCGTGCTGGCATCCGTGCGCGCGGATACCGCGCAACCAGACAACCAGAAGTGGATCAGATCGGGCACCATCAACAGCGTTACGGCTCGAGTCAGGTGCTCGGGCGTATCGCGCTGCACGGCCAGAAGTTGATACAAGGAATTGATCGACATGAATTGCAGACCCGTCTGCTCGAACACGACGGATCTGGGGACTCGATCGAACGCGCGCTCGAAGATGGAATCCGTGCGCGGATCGCGGTACGCGCGCACGCCGTCGATGATCGCGCCGTACTCGTCCAGGAGCGCAAAATCCACGCCCCACGAATCCGCCCCGACGCTCACCACGCGCCCACCGAGCGCGATGGCTCGAGCGGAAGCGAGCTTCAAGCCCACCAGAATCTCACTCCAGATGCCCAGCACGTCCCACTGCAAACCGCCGCGCACGGGAACGGGCGCGTGATTCCAGCGGTGCAGAATCTCGACCTCGAGCTTGCCGTCGTTGACGGTTCCGATCGCCACGCGACCACCGGAAGCGCCCAAGTCGATGGCGGCGTGGATCGGGTTGTGATTTGCGGTCATCAGATTTCACCCCGTGCTGGACGATTGTAGATCGCGTTCTCAGGCTTTGAAGACCCGTTTCCAGTGTTCGACCTGCGAGGGTGCGAGCGTTCCCAACCGCCCGAGTAACGCATCGCGGAAGCCGTGCAGCGCGGGTTCCAGATCGCGCCAGTTGAACGGCACGCGCTGGAATTTCTTGTCACCCGAAGCCTCGGAGAGCGGCGAATCCACGATCGACAGGTAAGCCATCTCGCCGTCGCGCTCGAAGCGGTACGCGGGCTGACCCTGCTCGCCCTCGTCGAAGGTGTGCTCGAGACCGTCGCGCCCGAAGACCTCGATCACGGAGCGCAATACGCGAACCCAACCGTTGATGCACACGTCCTTCGGCCCCAGGTAACCCATGTACGGCACGACCCGCCCGCCGATCTCGAGCCGCATCTCGCCGTGGATGTGCTGGTATTTTTCCTGTCCCGTGGCTGATGTGAGCGTCTCACCGAGCGCGATCATGACCGTGGATGTCGGAACCGATTTCCTGAACGATTTCCGGGTGTCCCGCCGCTCGCTCGCGCCTCGTTTCTTCACGGCAGCCCGCCGTGCGCCAGGGCGAAAAAGCGCGCCGTGATCCTCGCCTGGACTCGAGCCTTGAAAGCCTGAACACCGTCCCAAACGGCGTTCTTTGATGCTCGAGAAACACTGTCCTGGACGATGTTCTTCATATCTTCACCGGACGTAGGCGAGCGGCACGCCACCGTCCACGGTCAGCACGCCGCCGGTGGTCTTGGCGGCGGCGGGAGACGCGAAGAAGAACGCGGCCTCCGCGATGTCCTCCGGGTAGATGCTGACCCGGAGCGTCGTGCGGGCCTTGTAGAAATCGTCGAGTTGATCCTCGCGGATGCCGTAGGTCGCGGCGCGTTCCTTTTTCCAGCTCGAATCCCAGATGCCCGAACCGCGCAGCACGGCGTCCGGCATGATCGAATTGACCCGGATGCCGCTCGCGCCGCCCTCCTCGGCCAGGCAGCGCGCGAGGTGCAACTCGGCGGCTTTCGCGGCGCTGTAGGCGGCGGCGTTCTTGCCCGCCGCGACGCTGTTCTTAGAGCAAATAAAGACCAGGCTTCCGCCCTCGGTGTTGCCGCTACCGGACGCGATTCGGCCCTGCGTTTTGAACACGCGGAAGGCTTCGCGCGCCACCAGGAAGTACCCGGTCGAGAGGATCGATTGATTGCGGTTCCACATCTCCAGGCTGGTCTCTTCAATCGGTGCGCTCGCGGAAATGCCCGCGTTGTTCACCACCAGATCCACGCCGCCGTACTCGAGGATGGTCTTCTCGAACGCGGCCTGGACTTCGGCTTCGGAAGTGACGTTCATCTTGAGGCCGATGGCGCGGCGGAAGCCTCGCGCGTTGCGGATTTCCTCGGCCACCGCCTCCGCGCCCTCACCGTTCAAGTCCGCGATCACCAGGTGCGCGCCCTCCGCCGCGTAGCGCAACGCGATCGCCTTGCCGATGCCGCTCGCGCCGCCCGTGACCAGCGCGACCTTGCCCTCCAGCGCTCGAGGGGCGGGCTTCTGGGAAAGCTTGTACAACTCCAGCGGCCAGTATTCGATGGCGTAACTTTCAGCGGGGGAGAGGCTGACGAAGCCGCCGCACGCGCGAGCGCCCTTGATCACGCTGATCGCGCGGTGGTACAACTGCCGCGAGACCTCCGCGCCCATCGCGTCCGTTCCCGCCGTGATCATGCCCACGCCCGGAATCAGCGTGATGCGCGGAATCGGCGTGAACATCCTGTCGCCTTCGGATTTGTTCTTGTTGAAATACGCCTCGTAGTCCTTCGCAAATTTGGCCACGCCCGCTCGAGCCTTCTCGACCAGCGCGTCTTCGCCATCCGACGGTTTCCAGTCGATCCACAACGGCGTGCGCTTGGTGTGCACCAGGTGATCCGGGCAGGCCGCACCGACCTGCGAGAGCTTGGCGGAATCCTTGCCACCCGCGAACTCGAGCGCTTCCTTCGATGAATCCACCATCAGAATTGCCGGTCTGGATGCGCTCATCGCGCCGCGCAGCACGGGCAGAAGTTTGGCGAGCAATCTCGCCCTGGTTTTCTCAGTGACGGGCTTCACGACCTGAGCGCCGAACGGATTTTTCAGCGCGCGCTTCTTCAGGTACGCCTCGACTTCACCGATAATGGCGATGGATTTGTCGTAGCAGGCTTCGGGCGTGTCGCCCCACGTCACCAGGCCGTGCTTGCCCATCACGACGCAATCCAGATTCGGGTTCTTCCTGACCGCCGCGCCGATCTGCTGGGAAAGCGTGAAGCCCGGACGGATGTAATCCACCCAGGCCGCGCGATCACCAAAAATCTCGCGCATAACTTTCTTGCCGTTCGGCGCGCAGGCAATCGAGATCACGGCGTCCGGGTGCGTGTGATCCACGTGCTTGAACGGCACGAACGCGTGCAACAGCGTCTCGATGCTCTGGCGCGGGCGTCCCGGCTCGAACGCGCAGCGCTCTAAATACGCGACCATCTCCTCGTCCGTCATGGACTCGCGCTCGAACAGCGGCAGCACTTCACTGAGCTTCAATCCCGCGAAGCCCTTTTCCGTGATGTCCGCGATGTCCGAACCCGAACCCTTGACCCACAAGACCTCGATCTCACGTCCGGTGTGGTCTTTCTCGAGGCTCTTGGTGCTGGTGTTACCGCCGTAGATGTTCACCACGGCCCGATCCGCGCCCAGCAAGCGCGACCTGTAAGCGAGGCTCGAGAGTCCCTGACCCTTCGGAGCTTCCTTTGCGTTCCACAAGTTCTTCGGCATGTCGCTCATTCCTCCCCGTGATTCTCGGGAACACCGTCCTGGACGATGTTACTGATATTGCGTGTGGGACGGTGTTCTTTGGATCGGGCACGCTCGAGGAATCGCTCTGGACGACTCGAGCGCTGACGAGAACGCTACTCGGGAAAGCCCCCGCCAGCCGATGCCGTGCCGCGCTCAGCGATGATCTTCTCGAGATAACCCGATTCGCGCAGCGCCCTGAACGGGTCGGCGGGGCAGCCCTTCTCGGCGCGAATCTCCGCCAGCAAACCGCGCACATCGGTGCGGTACGCGTCCATCAGGATTTGATTCGCACCCAGCAAATCGCCTTTTTCTTGCGCAACCTTGAGCGCATCCCGATCCACCAAGAGCGCCTTCGCCAGTGCTTCCTGGCAATTCAGCACGCTCACGACCATCGCCTCGATCTTGTTCTCGAGGTAATGGCACTGGTCGATCATGTAGGCCACGTTTTTGGCCGTGCTGGACGCCACCGCGTCGCTCGAGAATTCCGCGCCGACGAGTTCGTTGTAGATGCAGAACAACTCGAGCGGGTTGGCGCTGCCGACGATCAAATCATCGTCCGCGTAACGGCGGTTGTTGAAGTGGAAGCCGCCCAGTTTGCCCTCGTCCAGCAGGATCGCCACGATGTTTTCAATGTTCGTGCCCTGCGCGTGGTGGCCCAGATCCACCAGCACTTGCGCTTTCTCGCCCAGCGCCACGCAGTGCGCGTAAGCGACGCCCCAATCGCACAGGTCGGTGGTGTAGAAGGCTGGCTCGAAGAATTTGTACTCCACCAGCATTCTCGTGTCGTCCGGCATCACGTCGTACACGCGCTGCAAGGCGTCCCGCACGCGGCGTTTTCGGGATCGCAGATCGTCCTGCCCCGCGTAATTCGTGCCGTCCGGGAACCACAAACTCAAATCCCTCGAGCCTGTGACCTTCATGATCTCCACGCACTCGATCATGTGCGCGACGGCCTTCTCTCGAGCCGCCTTGTCCGGGCTGGCGATGGAACTCAACCTGTACGCCTCGTTCTGAAAGAGGTTCGGGTTGACCGCGCCCAGCTTCACGCCTTTTGATTCCGCGAACTCGCGCAACGCGTGAAAACTCTCGAGCCCATCGCCCGGTTTGTCCCACGGAATGTGAATCGCCACGCTCGGCGCGATGCCCGTGAGTTGCTGCACCATGCCCGCATCCTCGAGCTTTTCGTGGATGTTGCGTGCCGCTCCTGGACTCGGGAAGGTCTTGAACCTCGTCCCCGCGTTGCTGTACCCCCACGACGGCGTTTCGATGTGTTGGCGTTTGAGCGTATCCCGCACGGTTTGAGGGACGTTCATCTCGAGACCTCCTCAGAATCGGCTATTTGTGAAGCTCTTATGGCGGCTCGAATATTTACCCAGAACAAAACCATCGAAAAAAGTATCGAGGGAAGAATAATCGAAACTATTTTAGTCACTCCACCTAGATTCGCTGTAAAAACAATAAGAATCACAAGAAAAATCAGAATAAATAAGACTGGAGATCGTTTTTTATTTTGAGTCAACGCTTGGGAAATCACGAACGTATAAAAAAGTATTGCGGTGGAATTGAAGTAAGCTAAACCCGCCATATTCTCTATAAAGTCTAGATTCTGTTTAGAAAATATATTGAAAATAACAAAGAATGCGATGTACAAAATTGAAGCTATAGAAACTGTCTTGAGACACATTTTTAATGCTAGTTTGATTAAGTCTTTATTTGTCAATCCTTCTGATGATTCTTGAGTCATACTATTCACTCACAATCAATCGAATATCCGCCGCCTCGAGCGTATCCCTCACGTCCTGCTCGGGTTCTTCATCGGTGATCAAGACATCCACCGCGTCCAGATCGGCAATCGTGTTCAACGCTGTGCGTCCAAACTTGGTGTGATCCAGCATCGCCACGATCAGGCCGCCGTTGGAAATCAGGCGTTCTTTCATCTCGGTTTCCGGCAGGTGCGCGTCCGTGAAGCCCGCTTTGGGCGTGAAGCCTTTGCTCGAGAAGAACACCTTGTCCGGGTGCAATTTCTTCAGCGTCGCCGTGGCGAGCGGCCCGACGAAGCTTCGTGCCCGAGCGTGGAACGTCCCGCCGATCAGCGTGAACGGCACGTTCGCGCCCGCCAGGGCGTTGGCGGCGTCCAAGCTGGTGGTGATCGCGGTCACGTCCCTCGCGCCCACGATCTGCGCCAGAGACAAGACCGTGGTGCTCGCGTCCAGCGCGATGGTGTCACCGTCGCGGATCAACTCGAGCGCGGCGCGGGCGAGGCGGGCTTTCACGTCCGCGCGTTCGTTGACGCGCAGGCTGTACGCCACCTCGTCGCTGGCGCGGGTCAGCAACCTCGCACCGCCGTGAATGCGTTCGAGCAAACCCTGTTCGACCAGCGTGTCCACGTCGCGTCGCACGGTCATCTCGTGAACGCCCAGCTTGTGCGCCAGGTCTTTGATGCGCACGGTTTTGCGCGTCAGGACTTCCTGAAGGATGACCTCGTGCCGCGCCCTGGGTGGCGTCTCCGTCAGCACGAGATTCCACCAATCCTGATGCTCGAGAACACCGTCCAGGACGGTGTTTCTCGAGATTCCAAAATTCGTGTGTGGGAGCGCGAGTAGCCCGTCAGGTGCTGTCTTTCGAGCAAGAAGCGCGAGTAGCCCGTCAGGTGCTGTCTTACGAGCAAGAAGCGCGAGTAGCCCGTCAGGTGCTGTCTTTCGAGCAAGAACGGTGTTCTCACGTTTTCGCCCCAGGTCTGACGAAGCGCTTGATGATCGGTGGTAACGCAATCGCCAGCACCAGCAACGACCCAATCACGATGCTGGCGACGATGCCGGGAATGTTCAACAAAGCCATGCCGAAAGAGATCATGCCCAAAAGCAGCACGGCGATCACCACGCCCGCGATCGTGCCCGTGCCGCCCGCGATGCTGACGCCGCCCAGCACGACCATCGTGATCACATCCAGTTCCCAGCCCTGTGCGATGTTGGGTCTCGTGCTCGAGATTCGGCCCGTCAGGTAGGCGGCAGCGAGGCCAGCGAACGCGCCGGACAGGGTGAAGATGGCGAATCGGTACGCGCTGACGGGAATGCCGGAAAACCGCGCGGCCTCCGGGTTGTTGCCGATGGCGTAGAGGTTCCGTCCCCAGCGCGTGCGCGCCAGCACGAAACCGACGATCACGGCCAGAACCAGAAAAGTCACGAACGAAATCGGCAGGTATTTGAAGAAGTACCCCTGCCCAATGCTCGAGAAACTGGCGGGGTAAGTGGTCAACGCCTGATCGCCCAGCACGGCCTGGGAGATGCCGCGAAACAAGGACAGCGTACCGAGCGTGATCGCAATGCTCGGCACGGCGAAGCGGATCACCAGAAAGCCGTTGAACGCGCCGCAGATCGTGCCCGTCAGGATGCCGACGGCGAATAGGACGAACGGCCCAGCGCCAGCTTGCGCGGCGAAGCCCATCGTCAGCGAACTGAGCGCGATGGTGGAAGCCACCGACAGATCGATGTCTCGGCACAGGATCACCAGCGCCATCGCGAGCGCCATGATGCCTTTTTCGGCGAAGTTGAAGGTCGCGTCGCCCAGGTTGTACGGGTCCCAGAAGTACGGCGTCAGGCGGCTGTTGACGATCATCACGACGATGAACAAAACGACCAGGATGACTTCCCAGCGGAACAATAAGCTCGAGGCTCTGAACGGCGCTTTGGGCTGGACGCCTGAGCTCTGGTGCGACGGGGAGACGTTCTGCATGGCTCAGGCTGCTTTCTCGAGACGAAGAATTTGCTTGCCCTTCCTGCGCCCCTCGCCCTGGTTGACCACGGCGGCCACCAGGATCGCCACGCCGACGATCGCGGTCTGCCAGAACGGGCTGATGTTGACCACGGGCAGCGCGTTGTAAAGCGTCACCAGAAAGACCGATCCCAACACCGTGCCGTAGACGCTGCCGACCCCGCCCGCGATGCTGACGCCGCCCAGCACGCAGGCGGCCACGACCTGAAGCTCGAAGCCCGCCGCGATTTCCGTGGAGGCCAGCGCGTACCGCGCGACCCACAGCACGCCGACGATGCCCGCGACCGTCCCGGAGATCGCGTACAGCGCGAACAAGCGCCGCGTGGTCGGAATCCCGACGTACTTCGATGCATTGGGGTTGCCGCCGATTGCGCGCACCTCGCGCCCGAAGCGCGACTGGTGAATCACGAAAAACGCGATCACCACACCGATCAGGCTCACCCATTCCAGACCCGTCACGCCGATGAACCTCGCATTGGGGAAGGCCACCAGTTGCGGCGGAAGCTCGTTCGAGTTGATCCACTGCCCGCCGGACACCACGTAGGTCATGCCCCGGTAGACGCTCAGCATGCCCAGCGTGGCCACGATGGGGGGCAGCTCGAGCAGGTTGATCAGCGCGCCGTTCAGGCAACCCAGCGCCAGCCCGATCACCGCGCCCAGCGCAATCAGTGCGATCACCGGCAATCCCGGCGCGGCCTTGCCGATCAACCCGACCAGCATGCCGGTCAGCGCCAGGTTCGCGGCCACCGACAGATCAATGCCGCGCGACATGATGATCGGCATCTGCGCGAGGGCCAGCAGGATCAGCAATGAACTGTCCTGCCAGATCGAATCGAAGGTTTTCAGGCTGATGAAGGATGGTGCCCTGATGCCGACCGCGATCAGGCTCAGAATGAGCAGCCCGAGCAGCACCAATTCGCGCTGGTACGCCTTCCAGATGCGGTTCACGCGCGCACCTCGAGTCTCGAGATTCGGTGTCGTGGAGGCTCGAGATGCTTCTGATGTTTGCGCCTCGCCCCTGCGAGAACGCGGGCGAAACGCTCAAGGCTAGAGAAACACCGTCCAGGACGCATTCTCGAGCTTGGGTCTGGGAGCGCGAACAGCCCGTCAGGTGCTATTCCGTGAGCAAGAAGCGCGAACAGCCC
>CAXTKV010000173.1:0-11632 GCA_964244895.1 uncultured Deinococcales bacterium | reverse complement strand
CTCCTGGGCTGGTGTTCAGGATGACCGTTAGACACACTTCGTTCTATACCCTCCGCTGGCGACCTCGCCCCCACCCCAGCGCTGCACGATGGGGAGCTTCGAGTGCGCCTCCACCAGCCAGGCGTTGGCGTTGAGGATCGTATCGGATCGCACATAATTCTGCTGTACCCAAGCGAGCCTACCCAGGTTCAACGCCGGATTCCCAGGCTGCGAAACCGCCTTCAAGCCGATGTTGCACGCCTGAGCCACCAACACCGCACACACGCCCTGTGCGTGGTACTCGAGCCTGGGATTCCCCTGGCTGGCCAGCACCATCGCGTCGCAGAACCCGGTAGCCGCGTTTACCTCCAAAAGCAACTCCGACAGGTCGATCTCCGGCAGGCGCGAGGTCATGTTCGCGTCCAAGCTGGTGAGGCTCGGGGATTCCGGCAGGCTCTCGAGCGACGTCACTACTGGGGTGAGGATGCCATTGACGCGCTCGAGCCTGATCGCCTCGTCGGTTTTGAGTTGCACGGCTAGTCCGAGTCGGTTGTGGGCCTCAAGCTTCGCGTGGGCGAGTTTGTGATCTTCGCTAGTCAGGCGGTAGCAGTCGATCAACTGGTCGGGCGTGGGGTCGGTGGTGAATCGCCCGTACTGGGCGAGGTGGTTGTCGTTGAGGAATTCGTAGGGCATCTGCGAGTGTAACGCGCAATCCCAGTGCGTTTACGCTTCAGGTTAAACGCTTCTTGAAGTGAAGTGTTCGTCTGGTACGGAGTGAATTGACTACGGGTGGCACTTTTCGCACGCATGGTTGTCATGGCCCTTGTTCCAGATTAGGGTTCTGGTCTGTATCGCGCTCGAGCGCGTCTGGTTCGCGAGCCGATCCAATCGGTAATGCTCGGCACGCGACCGATACGCGGTTGGCGGGCGAAAGGTTCCGCGCAGGGCCAGTGCCGCTGCCGCAGCGGCAAGTGTGAGGCTCGCGTCGCGGGCAGGTCCGGGTGGCCTGCGCCACACCCAAGTCAAAGGTCCGGGCGTTACGGCGCGGGCTCCCGCGTCCAGCTCGACGGGACGGTGTCAGTCGTCCTTGGCCATGATGTAGGCGTAGTGCCCGCAGTACGGCGAGGGGTCGAGTTCCTCGGCGGGTATCCCGGCAACGCACATCTTGCACTCGTGTTCGGCCTCGTGACCGCAGTACAGGCACCGGTGCTCTTCCATCACGTATGCGTCCGTGCCGCATTCCGGGTAGGCGACGTACGGCACCGCTCCGCCGTTCTGGACCGACTCGTAGACCTCTGCGCCCCAGGCCTCTGCGTCGCAGGCCCGGCAGCGCAGCCGCCAGTCCTCGCGGGATCGCGTGGCCTCGTGAAGCTCGAGCAGGTCGGATCCGCAGGACAGGCACGCGAGCGACCGCGCCGCGTCCAAGAACTCCTCCGATGGCTCGCTGACGCTAACGAAGCTCTCGTTGCAGACCAGCTTCTCGGCGTTATACACCTCTTGCGCCTGGAGCATGGCGGACCAGGTCGCCTGGCCGAGCAGTGTTCGGGGCTCGTCGTTGAGTTCGTCGGCGATGAAGGACCGGATGATCGTCAGGGCGTCTGCGACGACCCCAGTAATCGCCTTGGGGTTCGCCGGGAAGTAGTGTCCCACCTCATTCCTGACGGCTGTGATCCGGTCGAAGCGCTGCCAGTCCGTCCCACGCCCAGGTTCTTGAAGTGCGCCCTGATCTGCTGGATGTCCACCGTGTTCCGGCCATCCGCCACGCACTCGAGCCGTCCGCTCGCCCCTCGCACCCACTTCGTGCGCGCCTTGATCAGAACCTCGCGCCGTTCCCCGCGGGCGACATTCGGCTGAGCGCCTCCTTGTACAGGAGAAGGATACCGGCGTGAAGGTTGCGCACCGCCGAGAGGAGGCGCGGTCGCGAGCCGTCCTGGAAGTCCCCACGCCGACCTGGATTGATTCAATCGCGTTCGTCAACAGATCCATGTGCAACCTCGCGTTCTGTCCGGGCATGGGACGATGGCTTGTGGCTTGTTCAGATGTGCCCGAAAGCGGCGGCACCGTGGCGCGCGCTCACGTTCGTAGAGATTGTTCATGACACCCACCATAGACGGCGAACAAATAGATTCGGAACCGATTGCCATCGTTCAGTTTGGTTGTATGGCTTGATCCGTGCCAAACCCTCGCGCTGGGGGTCCGCACTGGCCATCCGGTTGCTGCCTGCTACCTTATAGTCGCGCCCCACAAGACCAGCACCAGGGCTGGCCGTCACCCAACCTGGGGCGGCTGCAAGTGCTGCAATATCCGTAGTAATCGGGCATCGTCTGAGGCCCGAGAATCCTTGCGGCTCTGGGCATGCGCTCGCGGATCTTGGCGGCGAACTGGACGCGCCGCTCGCGCAGGGCGTCAATGTCGATCTGACGACGCCCTTGTGTCGGCGGACGCGCATGCACGGCAAGCAGACCGAGCGACCGCAGGCGCTGCCAGGCGACGTCGTACTGGACGCCAAGAATTTCCGCAAACAAGGCGGCGTTCCTGGAATCCGCAAGTTCCGCGATCTCCTGGACCAGATGGCTTGGCATGAGGAAAGCGGTGCCGAAGGCCCGAGCCACAGGTTGGAGCCGCCTCGAGCGACCTCGCGCCGTGACTATCCCCGCCGGTCTCGGGACCACGTCGTAGTAGAGAAGCTCGGCACCGATGAGCCTCCGCATGGCGTTGTCCAGCCGGTTGCTCAGCGACAAGGTCGGGCCGTAGGGCACCTCGTTGGTGTACGCACCGAGGATGTTCTCTCCCTTGGTCGGGAAGGGGTTGACGTCGATGCCACGGCGCTCGAGGGCGTGAAAAACGTTGACCGGCGCGGCCTCGAGGCCGAGATGGAAGACCAGTTGTTCTGCCAGGGCCTTCGCCCCGACGACGGTCGAGTGTTCGCGGGCCGACATCAGCCAACCCCATGCCCCGCGAGGGAGGCGAAAAGCTCTGTGCTCGGCAAACGTACGCCCGGCAGGCACGCGTCTGCCTCTGGTTCACGACCCCTGTCGCACGGGATTCGGGCAGGTTTGCCGCCCCCGCAGCAGGTCATCGGACGTGTCGAAGTGAGCGCTCTCACGAAACCCTCCCCGGCCCTGCCCCGTAGTTTCTCACAAAATTCCGAATCCGTCTAGATTCGTGATCCGATCCCCTTCCAAAATTGGATGAGTTTCATTCCATAATCGTGGGGGGTGGCATCCACCTATGCCGCGTGCGTCCGAACACCACTTATGGCTGGCATGTGTGTAGGGTGATGAAGGGGTGGACACGGGTGCTAGGCCAGCTCAAGTTCGAGTTGCTGGACAACGAGGTGACACACCTCTTAGAACTGGCGGCAGGCCTCCGCCTCGAGCGGGTGGAGCGCCGAGGGGACGCGGTGGCCGTCTGGATGCTCGGGGGCGCGGCCCAACGGCGTTCGGATCGATTCCTTCTTTGGCTGGAACTCGGCTCGTATCCGGAGCGTCCGCCCGATGCGCGCTTTCTCAACCCCGTCACGCTTCAGGACGACCCGAACTGGTGGCCGCGCGACTACCGCCTGCCGTCCGGAGCCAGTTCGATCTTCCGGTCGGATGCCTTCCCTCCGTTCGTGTGTGCGCCGCCGTTCCTCGCCTGGCGGGAGCGCGGGCACGCGTTCCCAACCCCTGCGGAGTGGACCCTGGAGCAGGCGGTGACGGCGGTCGCCACCGGCATCAACCGCCCGGAATACTCGGGCTACAACCGCTCAGGCTGAACGGACAGTCCTGTAGCCGTCCGAGGTTCGTCCTTTCGGCTCACACGGGGTGTCGCCCGCACGCCCAGCAGACGGCTGCGCGGGCTTCGACCCATGGGCTGGTGCAGTGGGGGCAGGTGCGCCCCGAACCGCGCGCCGGGCCAGTCAAAAGCCGGTCAACGGCGGTAAATCCGCTGGAAGGCCCAGGCAGGCCGTCCTGCCGGAAGCGCGTGTACCGTTCGTGGTCCAGGGCGGGATCGGCCAGGATGCGATCGCGCTCGCCCGAACCGATCATCCCGAGGTTGTGCAGCCTGAAGACCGCCACGTTGGTGTGCACCCCGAAGACGTCGGCCAAGAGTCCCACGCACACCTCTGCTCTCATCGACCGCATCACGCGTCTGACCATCGCTTCAGGCAGCAGGAGTCGGGCCGAAAACGCGTTCGCCATGCGCTCGACTTGACGGAGTTTGCCCTGCTCGAGCGCGGCGTGATCCTTATCGGGTTCGCAGATCGCGTGTTTAAGCTCGTGACCGGCGGTGAAGCGCTGCTTGCGCTGGTCGTCGCGGAGGTTGATGGTGATGCTTTTTCCCGTGATCGGGCAGTGCTCGTAGAAGCCTGAGAGCTTGGGCGTCAACGGCCAAAAGAACAACTCGATTTTCCGCTCTTCGATGATCCGGTAGATGTTGACCGGCGGCTCGGCGACGCCGTGCTCGCGGAGAAGCGCGAGCGCCAGACGGTTCATGTCGAGGAAGGTCTGGCGCTCGGCCATGGCTCAAACCTTCTTTTCCTCTTCGGCCTGGAGTCGGCGCTCTACGTAGCGCTGGTGTTTGAACCGGGCGAGGGCCAGCAGATCCTCGCGGTCGGTCTCGTCGAGTTCTCCGGCGAGACGGTTGAGTCGGGCGACAAAATTATCCTGCGGGATGACCTCCTCCACGAAGTAGAGGATGCTCTGGTCGAGCGCTGCGGCCAACTTGGCGAGGTCCTCGACGTTGGGCTTCCGGCTGGCCGTTTCCCAGCGCGAGATGGCGATCGCGCCCTCGCCCACCAAGGCGCCCAGTTCGTCCTGGCTGAGGCGTTTGGCCTCGCGGGCGCGCTTGAGGCGCTGACCGATCTGCATGTACAGGTCTGGGGTTTTCTCGCCGCTTTGGGCGGTCGGCGGGGCGGTCGAGCGGGGCGGAGCCTGCGGCATGGTGTCCTCCTTGATCCGTCTTGGATCGACTCCACCTTACCGCAGCGGCAAGGAATTTTGCCACGGCTATTGCCACTACGGCCCTTCATACTTGACGGGAATGGCAATTCAATGTATAATTCTCTTGACGTTTCTGGCAAGTGACACCCGGAGGTAGATTATGGATACCGCAGGACACACGAAGCCGTCCCCCCGACCCGCCACCTACACCCTCGAGGTGCACGTCCAGGGCGGCGGCAAGGTCGAACTCGAGGTCGAGCCCGCCGCCAAGATCGCCGCCGTCATCCGTCAGGTGCTCCAAGCGGCAGGGGTGGTCGAGCAGCCCGGCGACCGCTGGGATCTGATGTACCGCGGCGAGGTGCTGCGGCCCGAGGACGCAGTGGGCGCGGTGGCCGAGCGTGAGCCGAGCCGCCCCCGCAAACTCGAGATGCGTCTGGTGAAGCAGTACGCCGCTGGCTGGAGGTAACGCCATGCTTGCCGTGCTGTCCGAGGACTTCATCGAGCGCGACCTCGCCCAGCTTCCGGATCCAGGCCACCTGCGGGTCAGCCGGATCGAGCGCCGGGGCCACCTGGTCTTGGCCTGGATGCTGGCCCGTGAACGAAGTGAGGTGTCCGACCACTACCTTTTGCGTCTCGACTGCACCGGCTACCCGGAGCGCGCGCCCGACGCGGAATTTCTCGACCCCAGTACGGAAACCCCCTCGCCTTTGGCCTGGCCGCGCGACTACCAGCGCTTCGACGGGCAGGGCTGGACGCAGTCGATCTTCCGCTCGGGCAACATGCCGCCCTTCGTCTGCGCCCCGCCGTTCCTCGCCTGGCAGACGCACGGACACCCGCGCCCGACGCCGGACGAGTGGCAACTCGAGCACGCGCTGACCGCCGTGGCGGTGGGCCTGAATGCGCCGGAGTACGCGGGGTACAACCGATGAGCCTGCGCCAGCGGCTCGCCCGCCGCCGCGCCCCGGAGCCCGAGCCGGTCGTGCGCGTCCTTTCGGTGCGGCGCAGACCGGAGCGGCTTGAGCACCTGGTGCTGCCGCAAACCGTTCACCTCGAGACGCTCGCCCACCTGCGCGAGGCGGGCCGGCGGCGGCGCGAGCAGGGGGCCTTCTGGGGCGGCCTCGTCTCCGCTGAGGGCGTGGGCCTCGTCACCACCCTCTACCTGCCACGTACGCGCAACAACTTCGGCTGGGTCGAAATCAGCGACGAGGGGGTGTTGGAGCGCCTCAACCAGGCTGTCGCCGAGCGCGGCGAGTACCTGCTGGCCCAGGTACACAGCCACCCCCGCGACGCATTTCACTCCGAGACCGACGACGCCGGGGCGATCTGCGGAGACCCCGGCTTCCTCTCGATCGTGGTGCCCAACTACGCCGACCGCGACTACGGCCCCGACGAGTGGGCCGCGTTCGAGCTGACGGGCGGCGGCTGGCGCGAGTGGGATCGGGCTGAGCGCCGAGCGCGCCTCGAAGTTCGGGCGCATCGCCTCGAGATTCAGGCAAAGGATGCGCTACCGTGAACGACGAACCGTCCCGCAACTACCTCTTCGCCGAGAGCCTCGGGGCCACCCAGGGCCGCCCCGGCGGAATGCGGGTGGCAGTCGGCGTCTCAGCGGCCTGGGCGACCTCGCTCGCCGGTCAGGTGATGCTCGCCGCCAGCACGAACGTCCTCGCCCGGCTTTTTCGCTATTGCCCCCAGCTCGACGTCCTCGCCCCGCCGGTTCCCGCCCGCAAGGGGCTGCCGCTGGTCGAGCCGGGCCGACTGCTCGGAGAGGCGGTCGGAGCCTCGTTATCGGCGCTCGCACCGGTAGGCTTCAAGGGCGAGTACGGAACGGTAGCGCGCCGTGACGGTTACGATGTCGCGCTGTCGATCGGTGGGGCAGAGGTGGAGGCTGGACGGGTCATCCATCTCGCCAGCGACCGCTGGCGAGCCTATGCCGGCCTCGAGCCCGCCGTCGGTGCTCCGGACGATCCCAACCCCCTTGGGCCGCTGCTCGCCGCGGGCTGGGGCGCGGCCCTCGTCGCCGCCGAGCTGTTCCGGCCCCTCGTGCCCAGGCCCGACGCGCTTCCTGGGCCGCCCGATGGGGCGTGGCTGTCGGCCTTCGATTACTCCGACGGTCGCGACCAGAACCCCAGTCTGCCCGGACTCGACCTGGGCGAAGTCCCGATCCTCGGGCTCGGCGCGATTGGGGCGGCGGTGGCCTACGCGCTCGCGCTCCTGCCGCGACCCAGGGGGTGCCTGCACCTCATCGATCCGGACGTTCTCTCCGACTCGAACGTCGAGCGACATTTCGTCTCGGCCCGCGCCGACGTCCACCGCCTCAAGGTCGAGCAGGTGGGCAGCGTTCTCAACACACTCGCGCCGACGCTCAAGGTGCATGCGTCGGCGGTGAGGTTCGAGGACTGGCCCCGCCGCGACGACCCCTTCGAGATCGCGCTGTGCGGCTCGGATTCGGGCGCATCCCGGCGTGCCCTCCAGTTCGCCCTGCCGCGCGAGCTGATCAACGGCGGGACGAGCGGCAGCGGTTTCATGGTCTCCAAACACCGCTTCGAGGAGGGACCATGCGCGGCCTGTTTGTACCCTGAGCCCGCAGAGCCGACCTCAGATCTATCCGACGTCGTCCGGCAGTTCGGCGTCGGCGAGGACGTGGCCCTCGAGCTGCTCTCGGGCCGGAGGGTGTTCGACGAGGAGGTCGCCGAGGCGATGCACACGCGCGGGCGCGCTGTGCTGGCCGAGGAGCGCACAGCGCAACTGATCGGCAAGCCCTTCGCCGAAGCGCGGCGCGTGGCCTGCTCGGAGGCGATCGTGCGCCCGGACCTGCCAACGCCGACGGTCGGTTTCGTTTCATTCCTGCCAGGGGTGCTCATGGTGGCCGAGCTCGTCAAAGCCAGGCACTTCGCGAACGCCCCGCTGCGAGCGCCTTCGAACGTGCTGGTCGCGGATGCCTTCGACCTGATCCGTCTTGATCGCGAGCCACGCCGCAAGTCGCGATCCTGCCGTTGCGGCGACCCACTGTTCGTCAAGGCGTTTCGGGGCCGTTGGGGAATGGGTTGAACGTGCCAGACGGCACCGCCACCCTTGCGGCACCGCCGACCGCGCCCCGCCAGTCAACCGCCGCCGTGGCGCAGGATAAGGTTCGAGCCAGGCTCGCCCCGGTTCACGCCGTGTTGCGCGAGCGCGACCTCGAGGACGCGAGCGTTGGCCGAGCGCACCGCCACGCACTCGAGGCGGAGTTCCGCGGGGCCGTCAAGCGAACCGGCTCTGACCGAAGTTTGATGCACGAGGTCGCCACGCGGCTAGTAACACCCTCCGTCTCAAAAGTTCGAACCCTGATCTTCCGAACATCTGCCGCTTGATGAGCTGGATCCAGTTCACCACGCCCTCCACCTGCCCGTTCGACCATTCCAGCGCGAACGCCGCCTTGATCGCCGCGATCTCACGCTCGAGCCCCACCGCGAACTCCTTCAACGCGGGAATCCCGCTGGTTTGAGCCGCAAGCAGCCAGGGCACAAGTACCTTCGGTTGCCGATCGCGCAGACTGCCTGCGAACCGCAAGGCCAAATCCCGAGCCTGGATCACGACTAGGCAACCCCGCTCGAGGCGCTCGAGGCGGCGCGGGCTCGCGAGAGAACGGACGAGTTCAGGGCGTTGTACGTGAAGCGCGCTGGGATCGAGGGAACCGTATCTGTCGGCGTTCGCTCATTCGTCGTGAGACGCTCGAGGTACTTGGGTCTCGAGAAAACGCGGTTGCAGCATGTGGCGACGGCTTCGGCCTCGAACTTGGTGCGGGTGGCGGATCATCTGGCTGGGCGGGCTCGGGCGGTGACGAGGATGGCGGCATTCGAGCGCCTCTTGCGGCAGGCTGCTTGAGTAAACTAGCGGTATCAAAATCTGGACAGAACCACTTCGATCCATACCCCCTGCCCTCCCTTCAAACCAGCTTCTAACTGGCACACTGCATCGCAAACCCGAGATGCTGTAGCTGTAATGCACTGCCAACGTGGTGAAGGTCCATGCAGTGTCCCGTATGTGGCACGATGGCTGCGTCCACGAGCGGCGAGTTTGCCAGCGCACGGGCAAATGCTTGAACCTCGTGCTCATCAACGATCCAGAGGTGGTCCGTATCGGCTTGACGGTAATGGAAGGGCACCGTGATCTTTGCGAGCACCGTGTTGACGCGATCCTGCCAGCCTCCAACAATATCGATGAGTTCCGCGCGCACGGCTGGTGCGTCGGCACGGTGGCTCATCGCCTTCATCTCGGGATCAAAGCTCCCCTCTGGACCGAACATGACGTTATTCTTGATCTCGGCAGCCAAGTCAACTTGCGCAAGATTTGGCAGTGCATTCCACATCGGACCGTGCTCGGTTGGCGTCCGTAAACCGACCCCAGACACCGCCACGCCCAGGAGTGGAAGACCGTCGGGTTCACTTGCAATTGCTGCCGCGATGGCACCGCCAATCGAGTGACCGATGAGAACAATGCCGCGCGTGCCCGCCCCATAGTCCGTCCAGACTCCCTTCAATGCGTGCGTAAGATACCGCGCCTGTCCCCAAATCCCGGACTCGCCCGTCGCAAGGATTGGCGTGCTGCCATAGCCTGGTCGATCAAGAGCGATGATTGGGATGTGATTGACGGCTGCACGATCCAATAGAGAGTGACCTGGCAGGTCAAAATAAGCCGATGTGTACGAACCGCCGTGGACGGCCACCACCAGCGGTGTCCTATCGGAGCCCACTTGAACGTCCCTGCGCAGTCCCGATACGTCGCCGAAGAGCTTGATCACACATCAACCTCCCTGAATGAAACGATGTCTGCCTCAATGCTTTGAAGACCGTTAGATGGCGAGAGCACAACGCTGGCAATCGTTGCGTATTTCGTTGATTTGGGCCGGTAACGGCTCTCCCGCAGTTCGCGTGCAACCCGCTTGAAATCACCCGTTAAATCACCCAAACTTGGCGATGGAAATCAGTCTCCTCCCAGCCACCCTCGAAATCGAAACGATTCTCGAGCAACCAGAGCATATGATCATTCACGCGGGCAGCATCAGCCAAACTGCAACCTGTCCAGCCTGCGGTCAACCCAGCCAAAGTTTGCACAGCCGGTACGCTCGAGCACCCGATGATCTCGCCATCGCCGAGAAATCCGTGACCCTGCACTTACGGGTTCGCCGCTACCGATGCCGAAATCCTGATTGCGCTCGAGTTACGTTCGCTGAAACCTTCCCGGATTTGATTGCCACTCGAGCACGTCGCACCAATCGATTGCAAAACGTGCAACTCCAAATCAGTCTCGCCGTTGGTGCGGAGGCTGGAGTAAGACTCCTACAAAAATTGCACGCCAGTACGAGCGCCGATACGCTGCTGCGTTTAACGCGAGCCTTTCCAATCGCGCTGCCAGACACACCACGGGTGCTCGGCGTGGATGACTTTTCGTTCCGGCGTGGCCGAGTTTTCGGCACGATTCTCGTGGATCTCGAGAAACATCAAGTTGTTGATGTGCTGGCGGATCGAGATTCCACCTCGTTCACAGCCTGGTTGAAAGTGCATCCGGGTGTGGAAATCATCAGTCGGGATCGTGGACAGATTTATGCACAGGGAGCAACCGATGGAGCGCCAAGCGCGGTGCAGGTCGCAGATCGTTGGCATCTCTTGCGGAACCTGGCTGAGGCGGTTGAGAACTGGTTACGCAGGCATTTGAAACACTTGAAAGATCCAGTAACCAACATTCAGATGGCTTCATACGCCGTGCCTGACGTGGTTGCGGACGCGGTGACTGAACTCGAGGCTGACCGCGAGCAAGCCAAACCGATTGGTCCTCGACGAAACCGAACCTCAAGAAAAAACTCGTACTTGCAGGCGTACCAGAATGCCGCCGAAAATCGTGTCAAGAAACTCGAGGTTTTCGAGAAAGCCATTCAGTTACGCGAGCAGGGATTCAGTGCCCGAAGCGTGGCCCGGACACTCGGGAAGTCCAGAACATCGATTGGCAATTGGTTCACTCGAGGACTACCGCACCGTTGGCGAGTCAAAGGCATCGTCCCGAATCGACGGGTCAACCCTGGACGCAAATGGTTGCTGCCACATTTCGAGTACGTCAAGCAGCGGATTGATGTGCCAGAGGTGGCGACCAAACAGATGTACTGGGAATTACTGGGTCGTGGTTACGAGGGATCGTTGAGTTCCGTTTACGCACTGGTCGCCCGGTTGCGGGCCGGACTGTTCGTTGATCCGGCAACCTTGAATTTCGAATCTCAGGCCCGGTACTCACCTCGAGAGGGTGTCTGGATGTTCGTGCGAAAACCGGAAAAACTTGAATCTGGAGAGCCAGAACGACTGGCCGAGTTAGAACGTGAAGTTCCAGAGGCAAAAACGCTGTATGCGATGGTGCAGGGGTTCGCTCGTTTATTGCGTGATCGAAGCCTGAGTTCAGCGACTGCACTTGAGGCTTGGATTGTGGAGGCTCGAGCGTGTGGCATCGCGGAGGTACGTCGGTTTGCGGATGGCGTGGTGAACGATCAGGCGGCGGTGCTGGCGAGCATGACTTTGGAATGGAGTAACGGCCAGGTGGAAGGCCAGGTGACTCGGTTGAAGTTGATCAAACGGATTGGCTTTGGTCGAGCGAAATTTGATTTGTTACGGGCTCGAGTTCTAATGGCTTGACGGGTGATTTCAAGCGGGTTGCACGCGAACTGCGGGAGAGCCCCGGTGGCCCATTTCACGTGAATTACGCAA
>CAXTKV010000172.1:0-11634 GCA_964244895.1 uncultured Deinococcales bacterium | reverse complement strand
GGCCACTGGTTCGATTCCAGTCGGGCGCACCAGAAAACCCCGCCTCTACGCGGGGTTTTTCGTCTCGAGAAATAGTCTCACAGGTCACTCGAACACTGTTCATCTTGTTTTGTTGCTTCTTCACGAAGAGCAGTAATCGGCTCAATTTGCAGATATTTCACATCAATGCGGCTCGACCCTGATTTGCCGTCAGGTTTGACATAGTAACTCGATCCGTCAAAAGCCTTCCCTGTAACCGTTCCTATCGGGGCATTCTTGATTTGTGAATCACCGTGTATAAACACTCTATCGCCAACCTTGAAAGACATAGCCCTATCCTAACTCCACATTTTTTGACTGAAGCAGTCTGCGTAAACAGCTGAAGCTTCGGAGTGTTGACCTGTGCCAATAGTGTTCAGACTTGATACTCGAGATGAGAGCACGCACAATCCGGATCTCGAGCCTTGAATTCATCGCGATACAGGAACAACGTCCAGAACGGTGTCCTTTACTTATCGCCCTGTACGGTGTGGGCCATTCAGGTCGGATTGGTAGACAGTCCAGAGCGCGACACTCGAGAAATGCTCCATTCGCCTAAGTCTGGCTTAAGACCCTCTGCTCGAGACTGCGTCCGGATCGAACAGGGGAGAGCCGCACCCGAAACCCGGTTCCCCGAGGAGCGAAACCATGACTGAAACTGCGACCATCGCGCACCGTCTAGGCCGAATCTCGCCGCGCTACGCGGGTTGGCTTCTGGTTGCCTTCACCGCGCTCTTCACGTCCTGCAACGGCATCGGAGGAGCGCCCACGCAAGTCGGTTCCAACCTGAACATCCCTCCGAACAGCGGTGTGACCTGCCAGGATGGCTTCCCGATTCAGGTCAACGCCAGCTTCCCGCAACCGTTTTACCTTCAGGGCGCGCAATCGTGCCTGGTGATGACCTTCTTCGACGGGGCGCAACCGAGCGTGCCGGGGACGGTCGTGTCGGCCAACATCCGGGTGGGCAACATCACTGGCCCGATGCGTTTCGTGCGGATGCGGATTCTGTTTACCAACGGTTTCAGCGGCTACGACCGCGCGTGCTGCTCGGCGGAGCAGTACGGAACGGTCTTCACGCCGACTGCGAACGCCGTCACCAACGTGCCCTTGAACTTCCCGATGGTTCATGACCGCACGCCCAGCGATTCCACGACCCTGGCCGCCGTCGACCTGGTGGGTCTGGAAGTGCTCGCGCCGAATGTGCCGATTCCGGGATCGTGGACGCAAAACGGTGGGCCGCAGGTGGATTTGCCGACCTACGCGTATTTTCCGGCGCTGTCCTCGCGGCTCCAAGCGCCGACCAGCAATCTGCGCTCGGATGGCAGTTACAGCGGTTTCTTGCCCTCGTACAACCTGGTGTTCAGCCCGAGGTGATGCTGGCATTCTCGAGGAAGACCGTCCAGGACGTGATTCGATATTTGCGTCCAGGACGGTCTTTTTTGACGTTCAAGCCCGAGATTCACGGCTGAGGTCGCTTTGACCACCTCGGCTCGAGAACACCGTCCCGGACGCATGGTCGAGTACACGTGCCAGACGGTGTTCTTAGCGGCTGATCAGATCGACCGCAGCGCCGTCCTGCGTGACGAAGCGCACCACGCCCGCACCGGGCGCAAAGTACGCGTCCTGAACGGTCGAAGCGCCGCTCGAGGTGGTCACGGAAGTCCGAACCACCAGCGCGTTGAACCGCCCAGCCGGGGTCGCCACGCCCTCGGAGCGCTGAATGCTCGAGGCGAAAGCGTATGACCCCAACGGGCTGGTGGCGCTCGACGACCAGCGCATCCCGACCGTCATCGGGCCGACCGGGTAGATCACGAGGGGCGGCGTGTACATGTAATCCTTGCCGGAGTACCGGGAGCCCGCCAGTTGCATGCCCTGCGCGTTGACCAGCAAGTAATCCTCGGACGTGACCTTGCCCGCGTTGGAGCGCGTCATGACCAGGTAGGTCTGGCCTTTGATGGTGCGTTCCTTGCTCAGGGTTTGGGTTTCACCGTTGGAGTACGTCCAGACGCTGCCCATCTTCAGGCCGTAGTAATCGCCCTGGGCGGAGGCCGAGAGCCCAGCCAGCGCGATCAGCACGAGTGCGATACCAAATAACTGTTTCACTTGTCCTCCGGTTTGTCCGCGCCGAGTTCCGCGCCGCGCAAGGTGGCGGCCTTGACCGCCTCGATCAGCGCGGCCCGAAAGGTGTACCGCTCTATTTCCGCGATGCCAGCGACCGTCGTGCCGCCGGGACTGGCGACTTCATCTTTGAGGATGCTCGGGTGAACGCGGCGCAACAGCAATTCACCCGTGGAGATCAGCAATTTTCCGGCCAGTTCGATCGCCAGTTTGCGATCCAATCCCATGCGCACGCCACCGTCCGCCAGGGCCTCCGCGAAGATCGCGGCGTAGGCGGGGCCGGAACCGACCATGCCGGTGAAGGTGTTAAACAAGGGTTCCGGGATCTGATAGACATCCCCGACGGCCCGGAAGAGTTCCTCTGCGAACTCGAGATCGCCGCCGTCGGTGGCTTCGGGCAGCCCGACCACGGCGGTCGCGCTTTTGTGGATCGTGGCCGCCAGGTTCGGCATGGCGCGCACGATTCGTCTCGAGCCCAGGCGCCGCGCCAGGGTATTCAGGTTGACGCCCGCCATGATCGAGATGTAGCCAGCGTTCGGGTGCGCGACCCATTCGGCGATGCTCGGGAAGGTCTTGGGTTGCACGCAGATCAGCACGCGTTCGGCCTTGCGGACATCCTGCTGCGGGACGTACCGGACGCCGTACTGCGCCGCGACTTCCGCCGCGCGGCGCGAACTGCCACCGATCACGCCGATGTCCTCTGGCGGGATCAATTTTGCGTTGAGTACGCCCTCCAAAAAGGCCGCGCCCATCTTTCCGACACCGACGATGGCGAGCTTCACGACCGGATTCTACACGCCCTGAAAGCGTGGTCTGGCCGAAAAACCGCGCGTTGACGCGATTGTGAACCCCTGCTAAACTTCCCTAGCTTTGCCGAAGGCCATTCGCGGTCGCTCGGTGGGGACATCTGGAGAGGTGTCCGAGTGGTTGAAGGAGCACGCCTGGAAAGCGTGTATAGGCGCAAGTCTATCAGGGGTTCGAATCCCCTTCTCTCCGCCAGACAGCACCGAAGCGCGTCACGAGGCTCGAGAAAGGTTCTCGAGCCTCGTGATCGGCTGGTTGAGCTCGGTGATTCGTGATCGAGCAGGACTTCGGCAACAACTCAGTCTCGGTACGGCGGGAACGGCGGGTACTTGTAGTTCGGATCCCAGTAGGGTGGGTAACCGTAATAGCCGTACAACTCGCCGTAGTACTCGTGATTGAGTACCAGATCCGGGTCGTAATCCGGGCTGCTGCCGACGTGCGCGCCGGATTGCGTGACGTGAACCGCGTCATGATCGATGTAATCGATCGCCTCGACCGGCATCAGGAAGTGTTCGCGCCCGATCCCCAGGAAACCGCCGGAGCCGAGTTGCATGAAACGGATTTTCTGTTCGTCGGAGTCGATCATCAGGTCGTCAACCCGACCGATTTTCTGACCGGTGTTGTCCAACACGTCCATGCCGCGAATGTCCTGTTTCTGGTCGGCCAATTTCAGATTGGATTGGCTGATCTTCTCGAGCGTGCTGACGTTGGTGGCGTTCATCTGAGCCTCCTTCGTTTGACCGTCGGCGGGTTCCGCGAACCCTCGAACCGTGGTTGGCTGAAGGTAAAACTTCGGCCTGAGCCTCGGCGGTGTTCGGGCTGAACCCGGCCTGAACTCGCATTATCGGCGCGTGTTCGGCTCGCCGGCGGTGTTCGGAAGGTGTTCTCGGTGGACTTCGAGAACAGTGCAAGGATGCTCGTGCGCGGGCTGAAGGAACGGTAAAGAACCGTCCGGGACGATCTTCCCGAACGCTCTGAGAATGCGTGCTGGACGGTCTTCAACGCTGGTCGGAAGCGACCTTCTGGGCCAGCAGCGCCGCTTCGACGCGGTTTCTGACCTGAAGCTTCTGCAAGATGTTGGTCATGTAGTGCTTGACGGTCTTCTCGGTCAGATCCAGTTGCCCACCGATCTCCTTGTTGCTCTTGCCCGCCGCGACCAGTTCCAGAATCTGGCGTTCGCGCGGCGTCAGTTCGTCCAGCAGGCTGGCGGCATCCGGCGGTTTGGGCGCTCCAGAGGCCATCTCGCGCAAGAGCGCGGCGGCCAGGCCGGGCGCGACGTAGACCTCTCCGGCGTGAATCGTGCGCACGATCTCGCGCAGTTCGCGACCGGAAACGCCCTTCAGGATGTACCCTCGGGCGCCCGCCTTGAGCGCGGCCAGCACGTCGTCCTCTTGCTCGCTGAAGGTCAGCATGACGATTTTCGTGACGGGAAAGGCGCGAGACACGGCGCGCGCCGCGTTCAGTCCGCCGCCGGGCAGGTTCAGATCCAGCAGCAAGATGTCGGGCAGCAAACTCGAGGCGAGCTGCGAGGCTTCATCGGCGCTCGCGCCCTCGCCGACCACCTGGATGGCGGGGCGGGTTTTCGCGTCCGCCTGAAGGGTCGAGATCACGCCCTCGCGCCAGAGCGGGTGATCGTCGACGATCACCAGTCGGATGCCGTCGTCGTTCGTCGGGTTCATGCGTGTTCGACCTCCGTCAGCTTCGAATCTTCGATCAGCGCCTCGAGCAGCCCCAATCGGGCGATCACCCTGGTGCCGTGCCCCGGCGCGCTCTGAAGCTGGAATTCCCCGCCGAGACTTTCGACGCGTTCGCGCATGCCGATCAACCCGAGGTGTCCTTCGCCGATCCTTTCGGTCCAGATGAATCCCGGTCCTCGATCCGCGATCTCGAGCCGGAGCGCGTCCGCCGCCCGCTCGAGACTGACTGTCAGATTCGCGCCGCCCGCGTGGCGAAAGGCGTTGTTGAGGGCTTCTTGCGCGATGCGAAAAATCGTGATCTTGACGGGCAACGGTGCGCGCTCCGGGATGTCGCCCAGGCGCAGGCTGACACGGGCGTCGCTGCGGCGCTCGAAGTCGCGCACAGCCCGTTCGAGCGTGGCTTTCAGGCTCAGGCCCTCGAGTTCCGGCAGGCGCAGGTCGCTGGCGATGGCGCGCATCTCGACCACCGCGCGTTTCAGGGAACCTTCCATGACTTCCAGGTCGTGATTGAGCTTCGACTGCTCGCCCGCGTGGTTCATGGCCGTATCCAGCCGCAGCAGCGCAAAACTCAAGTCCTGGGCGGGGCCATCGTGGAGTTCGGCGCTGATGCGGCGCAAGTAGCGTTCGTTGAGCGCGGTCGTGCGGGTCGCGGCGCGCCTGACGCGCTCGGTCAACTCCTCGTTGCGCCCGAGCGCCGCGTTCAGATCGGTGACTTTCGCGCCGAGTTCGTCCTGCTGGTGCAGGATCGTGTTGCTGGCGCGTTGAACGAAACCGATCAGCAGCAAGTACGTCCCCAGCGAGATCAGCCCGACCACCAACCAACTGCGCCATTTGGCCGCTGAGATCTCGCGCTCGAGGTCATCCATGATCGCGTAAAATTCTGCCACGGCGATCACCTGGTTGGTACCGCGCAAGCGCACGGGCGCGTAGGTTTCGAGCAGGCGCGGTCGCACTTTGCGCTCGCCGATGTTTTCGGCCTTGTCCAGGGTCGTGATGTCGGTGGACACCAGCCCCTGTTTCCAGGCCAGCCCCAGGTCGTTTTCGACCGGGAAGCGTTGCCCGACCTGCGCGATGTTCGAGGAGTACAGCACCAGCCCCTTGCGACCCCAGACTTTGAACCTGACGACTTGTTCGTGCAGGGGCGTCTCGTTCAGCAGGCGGTCGAGCGCCGCGAAGCGGGTGGTCGAAAGGAACGGTTGGGTTCCCAGTTCCTGCAGTTGCGGCTCCAGGAAACTGTTGATGTAGAGCGCCGTGGTGGCCGCCGTGCGGTTGACCACGCTGACCTCGATCTCGCGCCCGACCCACCAGCCCAGCCCGAGCGCACCCGCCACCAGCACGAGCAGGCTCCAGAGGTTGAACTGCTGCCTGAGGCTGAGTTTTACCAGGCTTCGTCGTGCGCGCATGCCGCACCTCGAGTCCATTATCGGCGCTCGAGATCGGAACGCAACCAGACTTTGGTCGGGCTGAGGCGGCTCGCTGTCGGTGGATTCAAAAGCGGCGCGTCTCGTTGCGCCCCTGGTGCCGAATTTCAAAGCGGCACAACTCAAAAGCCCGTCCGGAACCCGATTCATAAAACCTGTCCCAAACGGTCTATTGAGGGTCGCGCCTCGAGACTCGCGGGGTGGCAATCTGCTGGAGCGGCACGAACCGGAGGTTCCAGGGACGAGAACCCTGGCGGGATTTACTTGGCTTTCGCCTTGAATGCGTCCAGGCCGCCGATCTTCGCCAATTCGTCTTCGAGCGCCGCGACCGACTGGGTGGGCTTGGATTTCTCGTCGCCCGGCATGGTCTTGGCGACCACCTCGAGCGCGTCGGGGTAGCCGTCGCCGTCGCTGTCCTTGTTGGCTTTGAGCGCCAGGTAGAGCGCGTCACCGATGTTGCCTTTGGCTTCACCCTTGATCTGCTCGCGCACCGTATCGCCCCATGTGTTCCACGGGGCACCGCCGCCCGCGTTGGCGTGGCAGTACTGACACGTGACTGAATCGATCTTGCCGTCCTTGTCGGCCAGCTTGAATTGTTCCGCGACCACGGCCCTGAAACCGGGTCGCGCCGAGGCGTTCGGTACGAAGAATCCTCCGACCAGGCTTGCGAAGACCAGCGATCCCATCAGTGCCCGTTTTGCATTCATGCGCTTCCCTCCGGGGTGGATTGCGCCTTACGCTACGCAGCGCGCGGATGCCGTGGATACCGTCGTTGGTTATCTGACTTAGGTCGGAAGCTGCTGAATTCGCGATCGGTAGCAACTCGCGCGCGAGGGTTCCTGCTGGCGGTTTCCAGAAGAATCCGGCGACCATCGCCGGGGTCTCGAGAACGCGCTGGGTGGAACACCGTCCACGACACAAAGCTGAAAGCGCGTACTGGACGGTATTCTTTCGCGCCTCACCCATCTGACGGGGCGTTTCTCGAGCGCCCGACCCGCGCCTCGTTACCGCGTCGGGCACACCGGGTTCTCAGACCCGTCCACGGCGTATACTCGCGGGCGTTTGAGGCCGTCCCAAGGGACGCCGTTCACCAAGGAGGACCCTTTGAAACTTCACGAATACCAGGCGAAAGAACTGCTCGCCAAGTTCGGTGTGCCCGTACCGGCGGGCAAGGTCGCTTACACGCCCGAGGAGGCCAAGGCCATCGCCACTGGCGTCGGCAAGATGACCGTCATCAAGGCGCAGGTGCACGTCGGCGGTCGCGGCAAGGCGGGCGGCGTCAAGCTCGCCAAGGACGCCAACGAAGCCTATGAACGCGCCAGCGACATTCTGGGCATGGACATTAAAGGGTTGACCGTCAAGAAGGTGCTGGTCGCGGAAGCCGTCGATATCGCCAAGGAGTACTACTGCGGGTTGATCGTGGATCGCAACGTGCAGTCCTACACCTTGATGGTCTCCAAGGAAGGCGGCGTGGACATCGAGGAGGTCGCGGCCACCAACCCGGAGGCGATCACGCGCTTCGCGATCGACCCGATCAAGGGCCTGCGCCCCTTCGAGGCCAGGGATGTCGCCGTCAAGGCTGGTTTAGAGGGCAACCTCAACAAGATCGCGTCGTTGATGGTCGGTCTGTGGAACACCTGCGCTGGTGTGGACGCCAGCTTGGCCGAGATCAACCCCTTGGTGATCACGACCTCCGGCGATGTGATCGCGGCGGACGCCAAGATTGACCTGGACGACAACGCGCTCAGCCGCCACCCCGATTTGATGGCCTACCGCGAACTCGAGGCTGAACACCCATTAGAGGTCGAGGCCAGCGCGTACGGCTTCGCCTACGTCAAGCTCGATGGCAACATTGGCGTGATCGGCAACGGCGCGGGACTGGTCATGACCAGCCTGGACGTGGTTTCCAGGGTCGGCGGGAAGGCCGCTAACTTCCTGGACATCGGCGGCGGCGCAAAAGCCGATGTCGTGTACAACGCGGTCAAATTGGTCTTGAAGGACGCCGACGTGAAGGGCATCCTGATCAACATCTTCGGCGGCATCACCCGCGCCGACGAGGTCGCCAAGGGCGTGCTGCGCGCCCTGGACGAGGGCATCCTGACCAAGCCGCTGGCCATGCGCGTGGCGGGTACGGCGGTAGAGGAAGCCAACGCCTTGCTGGAAGGCAAACCGATCAACATGTACCCGACCATGATGGAAGCCGCGACCGCCGTGGTCAACGAAGTCAAGGGGGCGAAATCGTGAGCATCCTCGTCAACAAGGACACGAACGTGCTGGTGCAGGGCATTACGGGGCGCGAGGGCGCGTTCCACGCCGAAAAAATGCTCGAATATGGCACGAAGGTCGTGGCTGGTTCTACCCCAGGTAAGGGCGGTCAGGTCTTCGAGGCTGGCGGTCACAAGATTCCCGTCTACAACAGCGTCAGTGAGGCCAGGACGCACCACCAGATCGACGCCAGCATCATCTTCGTGCCGCCCGCCGCCGCACCGGACGCGACGCTCGAGGCGGCGCACGCGGGCGTGCCGTTGATCGTCAACATCGCCGAGGGCATGCCGGTGCTGGACATGATGCGCGTCGTCAAGGAAATCAAGGAACTGCCCGGCGTGCGATTGATCGGCGGCAACTGTCCCGGACTGATCACGCCCGGCGAGTGCAAGCTCGGGATCATGCCCGCCAGCACCTTCAAGGCCGGGCGCGTCGGCATGATCTCGAGATCGGGCACGCTGACGTATGAAGCTTCCGCAATGCTCGCGGCGGCGGGCGTCGGGTGCAGCACGGTCGTCGGCATCGGTGGCGATCCGATCATCGGCACGACCTTCATCGACCTCTTGCCGATGTTCAACGATGACCCCGATACGGATGCGGTCGTCATGATCGGCGAGATCGGCGGTGCGGACGAGGAAATGGCCGCCGAGTGGATTTCAACGCACATGAACAAACCCGTGATCGCGTTCATCTCGGGCCGCACCGCACCGAAAGGCAAGCGCATGGGTCACGCGGGCGCGCTGATCATGGGCAACGTCGGCACGGCGGAGAGCAAACTCGACGCGATGGCGAAAGCCAAGGTTCCTGTGGCCGACACGATGGATCAGATCGTGACGCTCACCAAAGAAGTGCTGGGGCTGTAAATTCGGCTCGAGGTAAAGCGGGAGGCTGTAAGTCTCCCGCTTTTTCGTGCATTCTCGAGAACACTGTCCCAAACGCATTTTCTCGAGATTCAGGATTCGTGTGTGGGACGGTGTTCTTCCTTTTCCAAAGAGTGGTGCTGGAGCTTTCGATCAGCCATGCGCGAGATGCAGATTATTTACGGGTCAACGGTGCGATGAAGACGTATTTCAAATCCATCGCCGTAGCGATCGGTGAACCATCCGATAACTTGGCCGAAAGCAGTGTTTTGACATCCCTGACCGATTGCGCGGGCAACAGCGCCGCGTACGCCTGACTGATCTGGGCGTTTTTGGTGGCGTCCTTGGAGTACGACGGTTGAATATGTACCACGTTCCAGTAGACGGTTTTCGCATCGTTATCGGCTTGGCTCGGCAGACCGTCCAGAATGTGATCGTGATAGTCCCAGGCGTTCTCACCATCGCCGAAATGATCACAGTAATCGCACAAGGGGCGAGCGAGCAGTTCCTGCCAGCCCGTCGGGTATTCCGTCTCGTAGATGGTGCGAATCTTATTGGCCGGAATGCCCTTCGGGGCCGCGCCGAGATTGGCAAATTGCACCAGGCGGTTGTTCAAATACGCGGGTTGATACATCTCGTGCCCTTGGTCCACCGCCGCGTGTTTCATGGCTTGCATGTTTTGATCCGCGCTCGAGGGACGAAAATTCAGCGATGCGAACGCCCCGGTCGCAACCACCATCGCACCGACACCCAACACCAAGATCGTGCCTTTCATGATTCCTCCTCGGCACATTCATGCCTGGAATCACGATATGCACTGCATCCCGTTCGTCGCATCGGGCGAACACCCGATACGCGCTCAGAGCAGATGATGCCGCATGGCGTACAGGGTCGCCGCCGCGCGGGTGTTGACGTTCAATTTCTCGTAGATGTGCTGGACGTGATGCCCAACCGTTTTGGGCGTGATGCCCAACCGTTCGGCGATCGATCGGTTGGATTCGCTTCGAGCCAGCAGGCGCAAGACCTCGACCTCTCGAGGGCTCAACCCGCCGGGCGCGTGAACTCGAGTGTGCGTCACGCCGTGGTTGAGAACGCTCAAGGTCGCTTCAACCGCGTTGACATCGAACAAGCCCCGTTCGCACCCCTCGAGCAACGCGCGTTTGATCTCGGGCTGGCCGAGCTTGGCCCGATGAGGACGGTCCTGGAACATGGCCTGGCACACGTCGCTGACCGCCAGAATCCGCGCCGGTAAGTTCAGCATGGCGGCGGGCAAGCTGCGGTAATAACCGCTGCCGTTCAAGCGCTCGTGGTGAACCGCCACCAGATTGACGAGCGACCCGAGATGCGATGCGCTGTTCAACACCCGTTCACTATGGTACGGGTGCAAACGAATTTGCTCCCACTCCAGGTCCGACAAGCGTCCGGGCTTATTCAGCAGCGACGCGGACAGGGCTGCGTGTCCGACATCCTTTATTAAGGCCGCGCGCCGCAGCAGATTCCCGTCCTCGCCCAGCATCACCGAGACTCGAGCCGCCAAGTCAGCCACAGAGCGGGCGTGGCCGCGCGACCACGGGGATTTCAAGGCGGCGAAGTCGGACAACGCTTCGAGAACGCCGTTCACGCCGTTCGCGTCCACCTCCATCTGCGGTGCAGGCTCGAGCTTGACGGTTGCCTCTCGCACTGACGGAACCGCGTTCAGTTCCGCCATCAAGTTCACGACCAACGCGTCGAACGCCTCTACTAAGGCTGGGTCAAAACTTTGCCCGGCACGCGTGTGCAGCACCGTTCTCGCGGCCTCCACGCCGAGCAAATCCGAGAACGTCACGAAATCTCGAGTGATCTGTACCACCTGAACGCTGGTGAAAATGGACTCGCCCCGAAGACCGGACGGTAAGCCCGTCCCATCCCAGTGTTCAAACAATTGCCAGAGTCCAGCTTGCACGCTCGCGCTCAACCCGCACGACAACGCCAGCCGGGCCGCGATATCGCAACTCGAGCGGTTCGCCTCGAGCGCCGTTTCTGGGTTCATCATCGGCAAGGGTTGCGGCAAGCGAGGCTCGAGGGCGTGCGGTAGCGCGCCCATGTGGTGCACGAGGATGCGCTGCATTGCGAGCGTATCGTTGCCCGTGAACGCCGCGAACGCGCTGGCGTTCGTTGTACAGCCCAAAAAATGCAGCAACGCCAGGTAGTACACGTCGTGCTGCTCGAGCGATCCGAGCGGCAACAATTGCGCGACACGCGTGGCGAGCCAACAGGCTTTGACCGCGCTGCCGATGGGCTGACCCATGCCCAGATCGGTCGCCGCAGCCGTCGCCATCATCAGATCAGCCAGGCGAGTTCGGGCGGCGATGGTCATTACGTGAGTACCGTAACACGCCCAAATCTTGCGGGACCTCTCGGCCACCGAGCGCAGAGAAGAAGGTTTTCGATCACGTCCGATCTCGGCTCGAG
>CAXTKV010000171.1:5150-11675 GCA_964244895.1 uncultured Deinococcales bacterium | reverse complement strand
CACCCAGAACGGGATCAAAGATGAGGTCTGGCATGCGCGAGTCTACCAAAGCCCCCGAGGATGGAACTCGAGAGTGCCGTCCTACACGGCATCCTCGAGATTTTGTGTGCAAAGTCCTGTCTTTCAAGTGATTGCGGTGCTTCGTAACTAGCTTATAGCATTTGAGTCCCGGTGAGTTTGCAATATTTGTCAGCTAAATTACTTAAGAGGCTTTCCAAAACCAATCTTGTATAGTTGTTGACCAAGGTTGGATATCGAAAACATAGTACCATTACGGTGTGCAATTCCCATACTGAGTAAAAGTGGTTCTGAGTCAACACGCCTGTGTATTGCAGGTTTATTCTCATCCAGATATTTCTCAAGCGCATTGAGAGCTGCCATTGATGCGGATTCAATAATATGAGATAAAGTTAAAAAATCTTCCTCTCTGATAAATCCATCCGCTAAACCTATTGCAAGTTTAGCCACAAGTTTTGCTTTAAGTGGCTTTGAGCTATTCTGAATTATGTAGAACACAATATCTGAGAATTCATTTGCGAATTCTTCATTTAGATAAAGTTTTTCAATTAGCTTCAATTTTTTGTCTTTCGAACCTACTTCCCGAATAAATGCCTCTACATTACGAAGCAAGACTCTCTTCTGGTAAGTACCGATCGCATTACTCGCCGAAAAAAGCAAAGAAATCATGGGAAACTCTTCAGCTATTGAGCCTCCCACAGCGCCTGCAAGATTTGCAGCTTCTTTTAAGGTTTCAATCAGTGCTTCTCTCGGCTCACTTTCAATACTCATGTTGTCTCCTGAAACAAACCTACACAGCAGTCTTGTAGGAAGTATCGGTTCGCATTTCTCTATTTATCTCGAGAACACCGTCCCACACGGCATTCTTGATATTGCGTGCAGAACGGTGTTCTTATTCGTCCGTCCTGTAGAACACGGTCTTGACTTCCGTGTACGCCTCGAGCGCGTTCGGCCCCAACTCGCGCCCGTAACCGGATTGTTTGAAGCCACCGAACGGCGTCGTGTAGCGCACGCTGGAATGCGAGTTGATGGACAGGTTGCCCGTGTCCACGCCTCGAGCCACGCGCAACGCTTTCGCGCCGTCCCTCGTCCAGATGGAACCGGACAGGCCGTAAATCGTGTCGTTGGCGAGTCGCACGGCGTCGTCCTCGTCGTCGAAGGGAATCACGCAGGCGATCGGGCCGAAAATCTCTTCGGTCGCGGCGCGATCCGTGTTCGACATCGGAGCCATCACGGTCGGCGCAAACCAGTAGCCCGCGCCGGTCGGTGCGCTGCCCCGGAACGCGACCTTGGATTCGTCCAGGAAGCCTGAAACCGACTGGCGCTGTCCCGCTGAAATAAGCGGCCCCATCTCGGTGTCCTCGAGCAGCGGGTCGCCGACGTTGATGGCCTTGACCGCGACTTCCATGCGTTCCAGAAACTTGTCCATCGCGCTGCGCTGCACCAGGATTCGGCTTCGGGCGCAGCAATCCTGCCCCGAATTGTCGAAGACCGCCATCGGCGCTGAAGCCGCGGCGCGTTCCAGGTCGGCGTCCGCGAAGACGATGTTGGCGCTCTTGCCGCCGAGTTCAAGCGTGACGCGTTTGATCGTGCCGGACGCGCTGGCGGCGATGCTGCGCCCAACTTCCGTGCTGCCCGTGAAGGCGACCTTGGACACGTCCGGGTGATCCACCAATCGCTGCCCGCAGGTGCGCCCAGGCCCGACGACGACGTTGACCACCCCTTCCGGGAAGCCCGCCTCGAGCGCCAGTTTTTCGAATTCAATCGCGGTTAAAGGCGTCAGTTCGGCGGGTTTCAGCACGATCGTGTTGCCCGCCGCCAGGGCTGGCCCCATCTTCCAGGACGCAATCGCGAGCGGGAAATTCCACGGCGTGATCAGCGCCACCACCCCGATGGGTTCGCGGAAGGTCATGGCGATGCCGCCGGACACGGGAATCGTCTGGCCCGTGTTGCGCTCGACCGCGCCCGCGTAATACCGGAAGACGTTGACGACCATGCCGATCTCACCTCGGGCGCTGTTGATCGGTTTGCCCGCGTTTCTGGCCTCGAGAACGGACAGTCGTTCATGGTTCGACTCGAGCACGTTGGCCAGGGCGTGCATCAATTTCGCGCGGTCGCCGGGCGCGAGTTTCCGCCATGCGGGGAAAGCGGCTTTCGCCTTCGCTACGGCGGCGTCCGTTTCCGCGATTCCAGCTTGCGGGATCGTGGCGAGAACCTGCTCCGTGGCGGGTTCGAGAACAGTCAATGTGGACATGGTGTCTCCTTCGTGTTTCGAGATTAGACTTCAAGAACACCGTCCCAGACGTGCTTTCTCGAGGCATCAAGAATCGCGTCCCGGACGGTGTTCTCGAGAATCGAACTTTTAGAGCGGCGTCGTGTACGCGCTGGTGATGCCGCCGTCCGCCAGAAAGGTCGCGCCCGTGGTGAAACTGGAATCGTCGGAGGCGAGCCACAGCGCGGCCTTCGCCATTTCGATCGCCTCGCCGAAGCGACCCATCGGGATGTGAACCAACCTTCGGTTGCGCTTCTCGTCGGTGTCCAGGTACTTCATCAGCAATTCCGTTCTGAGCGGCCCTGGACAGAGCGCGTTGACGCGGATGCCCTGCCGCGCGTGGATCGCGCTGAGTTCTCGAGTCATGCTCAAGACTGCGCCCTTCGATGCCGTGTACGCCAGTTGCGGCGTGGCCGCGCCCAGCACCGCCACGAAGGACGCCGTGTTGATGATGCTTCCGCCACCCGCGCGCAGAATTGCGGGGATGCCGTACTTGCAGCCCAGGAACACGCCCTTGACGTTGATGGCGAACGTCAAGTCCCACACGTCCTCTTCGGTGTTCACGGCGTCGTCGTCCTTGGCGTGGCTGATGCCCGCGTTGTTGAACAGCACGTGTAGTGCACCGAACGAATCCTCTGCGGCCTGCACCATCGCTTTCGCATCTTCGGCTCTCGAGACATCGGCCTTGGCAAAGACGGCCTGCCCGCCCGCGTCGTTGATGCTCGAGACGACCGCCTTGCCCGCATCCTCGTTCATGTCCACCACGACGACCTTCGCGCCCTCACGCGCGAACAACAGCGCCGATTCCTTGCCGATGCCCGACGCTGCACCAGTGATCAGCGCGACCTTGTTCTCGAGTCTCATGGGTGTGCCTCCTCTTTGTGTCGTCTCAATTTAACCACCTCGTTCTCGTCGAGATGACGCAGGCGTCGCCCCTACGACATCCCAAAGATTCCGCTCGAATCTCGAGAACACCGTTCTTGCTCGAAAGTTAGAGCACCTCACGGGCTACTCGCGCTTCTTGCTCGTAAAACAGCACCTACCGGGCTACTCGCGCTCCAGCACGCGAATTCTCGATACTCGAGAAACCGCGTCTGGGACGGTCTTCTTACAACCGCTCGAATCCGCGCGCGCGTTCCCAATCGGTCACGGCAGCCTCGAATTGCTCGAGTTCCACGTCGGCGGCGTTGACGTAGTGGGACACGACATCCTCGCCGAACGCGTCTCGAGCAATCTTCGATTTCGCAAATAAATCTCTCGCCGCGCGCAGGGTTGACGGCACGCGAGGCTTGCGGCTGGCGTAGGCGTTGCCTTTAAATTCAGGCTCGAGCGCGAGCTTGTTCTCAATCCCGTGAATCCCGGCGGCGATCATGGCGGACAGCGCCATGTACGGGTTGGCGTCCGCGCCCGCCACGCGGTTCTCGACGCGCAAGCCAGCACCGTGCCCGACGACGCGAAAGCCGCAGGTGCGGTTGTCGCGGCCCCAGGCAATTGCGGTCGGCGCGAAACTTCCGACCGCGTAGCGCTTGTAACTGTTGATGTTCGGCGCGTACAGGAGCGTGAATTCCTTCTGGTAGGTCAGTTGCCCGGCCAGGAAGTGCTCGAAGGCGCTGGAGTCTTCGGCGAAAAGCGCCTTGCCTTTTTTCTTGCCGCTGGCGTGGCGCAAGCTCATGTGGATGTGGCACGAATTGCCCTCGCGCTCGTTGTATTTGGCCATGAAGGTGATGGCCGCGCCCATCTGCGCCGCGATTTCTTTCGCGCCGTTCTTGAAGACCGCGTGGTCATCGGCGGTCGCCAGCGCGTCCTTGTATTTGAAGTTGATCTCGTGCTGCCCGAGGTTGCATTCGCCCTTGGAATTCTCGCAGTACAATCCCGCGCCCGCCATGTCGCGCCGGATTCGTCCGATGATCGGTTCGACCCGCGACGTGCCCAGGATGCTGTAGTCCACGTTGTACTGGTTGGCGGGTTCCAGATCCACAAAGCGTTTTCTGGCGGCGTTCTCGTAGGATTCGTTGAACAGGATGAACTCGAGTTCGGTCGCGGCCAGGCAATCCAGACCGCGTTCCGCGAGGCGCTCGAGTTGGTGCTTCAAGACCTGGCGCGGCGACTGGATGACCGGAGCGTGGTTGTGCCATTCCAGATCGGCCTGCACCATCGCGGTTTTTTCCTGCCACGGAACCATCCGCAGCGTATTGAAATCTGGTTTCATCACGAAATCGCCGTAGCCCGTCTCCCAGCTCGAGATGCGGTAGCCGGAGACGGTCGCCATGTTCACGTCCACGGCCAGCAGGTAATTGCAGCCTTCCGCGCCGTGCGCCGCGACTTCCGCCAGGAAGTAATCGGCGGTCAAGCGTTTGCCCATCAAGCGGCCCTGCATGTCGGTCAGGGCCAGGATCACGGTGTCCACCGCGCCGTCCTGGACGGCCTTTTTGAGTTGCTCGAGACTCAACATGACGGCTCCTTGAAGGTTTGATTGTTATTTCTCGCGTCCCAGACGGTGTTCGATTTGGGAACATCGTCTGGGACGGTTTTTATGGTTCATTTCCTCGAGCTACACCATCACCGCTGGAGCATCAGCCTTCGCTTCAATCCGTACTCGAGAGCGACTGTTCCGCCCGCGCGATCTCCGCTTGCCGCTTCTCGATGTCCGCACCGGTGGGCGGCCCAGCGAAACGGTTGCGTTCGACCGCGAACCAGATCAGTGCGACCAGCAAGAAAAATCCGACCGTCAAATACAGCGCGTTGCCGTTCGGCGGTTGAATACCGATGCCGAAAATCAGTACGGTCGCGGCGATCACCAGCACCGCCACGACGCGGAAGGCTCCGCCCATGTCCCACGGCCCCATGCGCGTCCACGTGCGCCCGTAGGCCAGCAAACCCGCCGCGATCGGCATGGCGTAAGAAAGGAACAAGAAAATCACCGTCACCGACACGATGGTCGTGTAGACGGGCGCGTAGAGCGTGAACAGAATCGAAATGATCGCCGCCGTCCAGATTGCGGCCACGGGCGAGCGGTAGATCGGGTGAATGCCGCGCAGCACGGCGGGGAAACCGCCATCGCGGGCGAAGGCGAAGATCATGCGGCTGGCGCTGGTGACGGTCGCCAGACCGCACAGGAACTGGCTGAGCAGAATGCCGACGTAGAGCGCTTCGCGCAGGCCGCCGGGGATGACCTTCCCCATCGTGTCGAAGAACACCCCGAAGCCCGTCTTGGCACCGGCGTTCATGTCCGGCACGGCGATCACGAACGCGATCAGCATGATCCAGCCGAACAACGACGACCACAGAATGCTCGAGACGATGCTGCGCGGCACGGCTTTCTGGGCATCGACCGTTTCTTCACTGGTGTGCGCGCACGCGTCGAAACCGGTGATGGTGTAAATCGGCAGCAACAATCCCAGCAAGAAGACCGTCAACATGCTGGAATTCTGCGGCCAGACGCCGCCGCCCAGATCGCCAGAGTAGTTCGTGAAGGTCCACAGGCGGCTGAAGTCGTGGCTGGGCGCGAACACGAACAGCGCCACGGTCAGCGCGGTGGCGACCGCGAAAATCAGGTACCCGGAAAAGTCCGTCAGCACGGTCGTCAATCGGATGCCCAGATGGTTGACCAGCGCCTGAATTCCGGTGATGATCACGATAAAAATGATTTGCGTCGTCAGGCTGGAATCCAGCCCGAACGCACCGACCGCAAAATAGAACGTGCCGACGTTGATCGCGCCCAGCACGGTCACCAGGCCCAGCAGGTTCAGCCAAGCGGTCGCCCAACCCCAGCCCTTACCGCCCAGGATGCTGCTCCAGTGGTACAGCCCGCCCGCCGTCGGGTAGGCGCTGGCGATCTGCGCCATGCCGAGGCCAAAGATCAGGCTGATCAGGCAACCGACCGGCCAGCCGATGCCGATGGCCGCACCGCCGACCCCACCCATCGCCTGCCCGAGCGAGTTGATGCCGCCCGAGAGAATGCAGATGATCGAGAACGCGATGGCGAAATTGGAAAACGCCTTCATCCGCCTCGAGAGTTCCTGGGCGTACCCCATGCTGTGCAGGGTTTTGACATCCTGCGCGATGACCTCGGATTCCCTGTCGTTCGGCATCATCCCTCCTCGTGTAGCTGATCACCCGAGTCGCCCAGACAGACAAACATCCCGACCGTGCGCGGACGGGGATGGCTGAAGCGCGTACTCAGGTGACATGCACGAGCCTACGAGGTCGGCCAATAACGTGTCAAATCTTACGAA
>CAXTKV010000171.1:0-5050 GCA_964244895.1 uncultured Deinococcales bacterium | reverse complement strand
CAGGTGACATGCACGAGCCTACGAGGTCGGCCAATAACGTGTCAAATCTTACGAATAAGCCGCGAACCGCGAACCTCAAGCCTCCAGCAACAGCGTGCGGCTCACGGCTGTCGCTTGCGTTCGCCAATCTGAACTGTCGTAGAGTGTCAGCGTTCCATGACGGTTAGCTGACAACCTCGAGTTCTGCTGCCGTTGATCACCCGCAGGAGGGAACATATGAGGAAAACCGCGTTGATTCTGACCGCCGCCGTCGCAGGCCTGGGCCTGGCCGTCGCACAGACCATGGCCGATCTGGCCGCGAAAGCCAAAGAAGAAGGCAAGATCGGTAGTTACGGCATCCCGAACGACTGGCTCAACTACGAGGAAATGTGGAAGGTCTTCACCGCGCGTTACGGCGTGACCCACTCCGACACCGACATGAGCAGCGCCGAGGAAATCGCCAAGTTCCTGGCGGAAAAAAATGCGCCGGTCGCCGATGTCGGCGATGTCGGCCTGGCCTTCGGCCCGATCGGCACGGATCAGGGCGCGTTCCTGCCGTACAAGAACAGCAAGTGGGCTGAAATCCCGGACTGGGCCAAGGGCGCGGACGGAAGCTACGCTGCCGCGTACTACGGTGCGGTCGCGTTCGTGGTCAACCCGAAGCTGGTCAAGAACGTGCCCAAGCAGTGGCGCGATCTGCTGCGCCCCGAATACAAGGGCAAGATCGCCATCAACGACCCGCGCAAGGCTGCCAACGCGCAGTACGCCGTGATCGCCGCCGCGATGGCCATGGGTGGATCTGAAACCAACATCCAGCCCGGCATCGACTTCTTCGCCAAATTGCAGAAGTCCGGCAATCTGATCCCGACCACGCCCAGCCTGGCCGGTTTCCAGAAGGGTGAAGTCGCCATCGGCATCAACTGGGATTACAACGGTCTGAACTTCAAGCGCGAGCTCGCCAAGGACACGCCGTTGGAAATTCGTATCCCGCTGGACGGCACGACCACCGGCCCGTACGCGCCCGTGATCAACGCCTTCACGCAGCGCCCGAACGTCGCCAAGCTCTTCATGGAATTCTTGTTCAGCGACGAAGGCCAGTTGCTGTACGCTAAGGGCGGCGCTCAGCCGATCCGCGAGAAGGTTCGCAAGAACCTGCCCGCCGACATCAAAGCGCAGATGATCCCCAGCTACCAGTACACCAAGGTCATCCCGATCAAGGCCTGGAAGCAGATGCCCGACATCGTCAAGGGCATTGGCGACAAGTGGGCCACGGACGTTCTGGGTCAGTAATTTTTCAAATTGCAATTCTCGTAGGGGCGACGCATGCGTCGCCCCTACGACATAAAAATACCGTTCTGGACGCTATTTTCCGGGGTTCAAGCAGGCTGTGCAGCACGATAAATCCAGAGACGCACATTTGATGCTCAGTCCAGCCAGCGACTCTATCGATGCTCAGTCCGACCGCCAAAGTCAACCACCGACCGCTTCTCGAGGAGAAATCCATGAGTTTACGCTGGGCGACGTTCGCAATCGCTGGACTGTTCCTCGCGTTTCTGGTGCTGTTCGAGGTGCTGCCCGGCGCACTGCTGGTCGTGCGGGCCTTCACCGACAAGGCCGGGTTCACGCTCGCGCACATGGCGGAAGCCACCAAGCCGCTTTTCTTGCGGGCGCTCGGCAACAGCCTCACGCTTAGCCTGCAATCCGCGCTCGAGGGTGCGGTGCTGGGCGCGCTGACGGCGGGGGCGCTCTGGAGCAGCCGGAACGCTCGAGTCAGGGGTTTCGTGACCGCGATTTCTGGCGTGGCCGCGAACTTCGCGGGCGTGCCGTTGGCGTTCGCGTTCGTGGTTTTGCTGGGCGCGTCCGGGATCATCAATTTCGTGTTCACCGCGCTGGGTCTCGAGACGGTGGACATCTACCGCCGCCAGAACCTGCACTGGGTCTACCTGTACTTCCAGTGGCCGCTCATGACCGTGCTGATGCTGCCCGCCTTCAGCGCGATCGACAAATCCTGGATCGAGGCGGCGCGCGGTCTGGGCGCTCGCCCGATCATGTTCTGGGTGCGCGTCGGGATTCCGGTGCTGCTGCCGACGCTCCTGGGATCGTTCGTGCTCCTGTTCTCGAATTCGTTCGGTGCCTACGCGACCGTCTACGCGCTCAGCCAGGGTTCGATCAACCTCCTGCCCACGCAGATCGGCTTTCAGGTTTCCGGGCAGGTCGGCTACGACCCCGGCGGTGCCGCCGCGCTGTCCGTGATCATGGCGGCGGTGCTGCTGGTCTGCCTGGGAGCCTACCGCGCCTCGAGACGCTGGGCGAGCGCCGTTCAGGAGGGCCTGTGAACCCGACGTTTATCACGTGTATCAATAGGCGAGGTGTCATCCGCCCGGTCTTGGTTCATCGCGGAGGAGTCGGTATCCGGCGACCCCTCCGGCTCGAGACTGCCAACACCGGGCGATCTCGAGCCACCTTCCCTGCTTCTCAGGGGAGGCGAGACCGTGTGGGACGCATCATAAGAATTGCGTGCCAGACGGTGCTCTTTGCACCTCGAGCCTCGAGCGGGAGGCCGAAGTGACCTTCTTGCGCCGAGGGTTGATCGTCGTGCTGCTGGCGTACCTGCTCGTGCCGATTCTGATGACGCTGATTTACAGCTTCGCCAGCGCCTGGCAGGAACTCCTGCCGAAATCCTTCACGCTGGAAGCCTGGGGCACGCTGTTCGGGGATGCGAAATTCTGGGGCGCGGTCACGAGGTCGTTGATCCTGTCGGCGGCGGCGGTCGGCCTGTCCATTTTCTTTCTGGTACCGACGCTCTTTGCCATTCAGCTGTACGCGCCGAAGCTGGCGGGCGCACTGGAATTTTTCAGCTTGTGGCCGTTCGTGTTTCCGGGCGTGATCCTGGCGGTCGGGCTGATTCAGATTTTCTCGAACCCACCACTCGCCATCTCTGGCACGCCGTGGTTGCTGATTCCGGCGGTCACGGTGGTGGTCATGCCGTTCGCGTACCGCGCGGTGGCGAACGCCTTCGAGGGCGCGAACGTGCGCGAACTCGCGGAGGCCGCCCGGTCGTTGGGCGCGAGCGATTTGCAGATTCTTTCGTGGGTGATCTTCCCGACCGTGCTGCCGGGCGTGCTTTCCGGCGGGGTGCTGGCGCTCTCGGCATCGTTCGGGGAATTCTCCTTGGCGCAGTTGATCGTCGGCAGCGCCTGGGAGACCTTGCCGTACTACCAGTACCTGACGAACGCGCAGGACGGCCACCGCAGCGCCGCCATCAGCGCACTGGCCTTCGCGGTCGCGTGGGGCTTGGGTACGCTGGCACTACAATTTCGCAAGGACTCGAACGCGGTGGCAGTCGCATGAGAACACCGTCCCAGACGATGCTCTTAGAACTGCGTCCGATACGATGCCGAACAAGGGAGAAGCGATGACGATGGCAGCCAGCGCGATTTCAACCCCGAGCAAACCCACGCTCTCGAGCATCGGCATCACGCTCGAGAACATCACGCGCCGTTTCGGTGGCAAGGCCGCCGTGGACGATGTCAGCCTGAACGTCAACCCCGGCGAGATGCTGAGCCTGCTGGGGCCGTCCGGCTGCGGCAAGACGACCACCTTGCGCTGCGTCGCGGGCTTCGAGATTCCCGACGCGGGCCGCATCAGCATCGGCGATCAGGACGTGACGCGCGTGCCCGCGGAATCGCGGCGGGTCGGGATGGTGTTTCAGAATTACGCGCTCTTTCCGAACCTGAGCGTGGCCGGAAACGTGGGTTTCGGGTTGCGCGTGGCGGGCTGGAGCGCATCCAAAGCGGAATCCCGCATCAAGGAACTGCTCGAGATCGTGGGTTTGACCGGCTATGAACGCCGCAGCGTGCTGACCCTGTCCGGCGGTCAGAAACAGCGCGTGGCGCTGGCGCGGGCGCTCGCGCCGGAACCGAGGGTGCTGCTTCTGGATGAGCCCCTGAGCGCGCTGGACGCGAAGATTCGGGCGGAATTGCGCACGGAACTGCGGCGCTTGCAGCTCGACCTCGGGATCACGACGCTTCTGGTGACGCACGATCAGGAAGAAGCCATGAGCATGTCGGATCGGGTGGTCGTGATGAACCACGGGCGCATAGAGCAGCTCGGCACGCCGCGCGACCTGTACGCCACGCCAGCCACGCCGTTCGTGGCGGCTTTCGTCGGCGACATGAACTTCCGCGAGGCCGAACCGAGCGCGGACGGGTCGTTCCGCATCAGCGATGCGACCGTCAAATTGCCGCAGCTCGAGCAGCGCCCCGGACGCCTGGGCGTGCGCCCTGAAGCGATCTCGCTCGAGCCCGTCGGCGAGGGGCGAACACCGGGTTCGCCCCTCCGGGGAACCGTGGAACTCGTGACGTACCTGGGCGCGGATCAGCAGGTGCTGGTGCGCGTCGGGCCGGACTTGTGGGTGGCCCGCGTGCCCAACGATCAGGTGTTTTCCAGGGGTCAGACGGTCAGCCTGACGATTCCCGAAAATGCGTGGTTGTGGATGCCCAAGTAAACGAGAAGACCATCCAGCAAGCGATATTTTTGAATCTCAAGAAATGCCGTGCTGGACGCAAATTTCTGGCGCGATAGAATGGCGCATGGAAGAAAACAGACTGTATCTGTTGACGGACATACCCGGTTTCACGCGGGACATCTCGAGGCTGGTTTCGATGATGAACTACGCGCGTTACACGACCTTGCGCACGGTTCGAGACCTGAACACCGCGCAACTCGATCACAAGCCGCACGGGTTCAACAACACCATCGGCTCGCTGCTCGAGCACATGGCTGCCGTAGAGGTTTACTACCAGACTTTCACCTTCGAGGGCCGCGAGCCCAACCAGACCGAAATGGATCGTTGGGGTGCTGGGCTCGATCTGGGTGAACTTGCCACGAACATTCGTGGCAAGTCACTCGAGCATTACCTGACGCAACTCGAGCAGGTTCGGGCGGTGACGTTTCAAGAATTCGGCAAGCGCGACGATGACTGGTTGCACCAGGAATTCCCATTCTGGGACGGCGATCCGTCCAACAATTACTTCTGCTGGTTTCACGTCTTCGAGGATGAGATCAACCA
>CAXTKV010000170.1:0-11763 GCA_964244895.1 uncultured Deinococcales bacterium | reverse complement strand
GAGCCCGCCGCCACGGCGAACATCGCCACGTACAACAGTTCCCACTGCGCCAAAACGAGCGTGTTGCCCGGCGTCAAACTCCACGCGAGCGTGACCGCGCCCGCCGCCCACCACGCCCAGACGAGCCGTGGGACGCGCCAACCGCACAAGGCCAACGCGAGCAAGCCAGACAGCATCGCCCAGAGCGGCGGCGCATCGTAATGCGTTCCGGGCTGATGCCAGACCCAGTACAGCACCGCCCAGAGCGGCACGGCCAGCCAGCCCCAATTCACGTTTTTGCCCCGTTCAATCTCGAGACGGCGACCCACGCAGCGGCGAGCAGGATCAGGTGCAGCGGTTCGACCTGCATGACCGGGAACCACGCCAGGTAATACACGCTCAATGCCAGCACCGCGCCGATCAAGCCCCCTGCGACCCCGTTTCCCGGATGGTTTTCTCGAGACGAATGCGTGCTCGCTCGAGATCGGACAACCAAGTCCCAGGTGGGTTTGAGCAACGGGTACAGGTACAACACCAACCAGATCAGGGCGCTCAGACCACCGTAGGCCACCAGCCGATCCAGCAGCAGATCGTGCGCCCGATCCAGGGTGATGGGAAAATCTCGAGTCACGTTTTGCTGGTCACCGAAGCGGGCGAACTGCACGCGCAAGAGCGAATCCCGAATTGGCGCATCTGGCGCTCGTATCAGATCTGTGCGCTCGATGATCGTATCGGACGGCCAACCCAGCTCGAGACCGAGAAGCGACACAAACTGCCCGAGGGGTGCGGAGCGCAACGTCCACAACCGCAACGCGTCCGGCCCTCCGCCAATCAACGGTTGACCCCTCGTTTCTCGAGATGCCTGAAGCGCCAGCGGCCAGATCATGCGGCGCGTCTCGAGCGTCTGGGTCGAGATCAGGTCGCGGTTCGGTGCGTTCGGGCTGGGGATCGCGTTGCGCCCAAAAATCACCAGGACGATCAAAAATGCTGAAAAACCCAGCGTCTCCAGCGAACGCCGACGCAAAAGGACAAAGGCCAATCCAATACCCAACCCGAGCAGCGCCGTTCTGTTGCTGACCACGCTCAGGCCAATGGACAACGCGACCGCTGCCAGACCCCACCACAGCCTCGAACGCGATTCGCGCGACTCGAGAAAAGACCAGGTTGCCAGGATCAAGGCGGGCAGCAGCAAACCCGCGACCATGCCGGGATGCCCAATGCTGCCACCCGGCGCATCGAACGCCTTCCAGCGCACGAACGTTGCGACCGGATCGAAACCCAGACGCTGAACCACGACCAGCACGGCCTGGGTTGCACCCGCCGCGACGAACGCTGTCATGACCCTCGAGATGCCGCTCTGATCTTGGGCAAACGTTTGAAATGCGAACACGCCGATCAGCGCGAGCGCGACCTGATACACCACGCCATCCAGGCGCTGCTGACCGCCCAACAGGACATAAGTGATCGTGTCGTTCGCGTTCAAAGCGCTCAGGGCGACCAGGGCCAAGTGTACGACCAGCAAGCCGACCCACACGGAACGCCAACTTCGCTTGCGAGTCTCAAGTAACGCCAGCAATCCGAAGACGCACAGCACAATTAGCTTCGGCAGAAAAAAGTATTGCTCCATCGCCTGCGTCCGCACCGTGTCATCAATGATCGGAGGGTTCGAGAAGAGTGCGCCCGGCACGAACACGAGCGGGAACACCGCCACGAACACAGTCAGCAACGTTGCGCCAGCATCGATGTCGGTACGCAGATTTGACGCGGGATGCGATGCGCGCGGGGTCGTCAGGAAGGGTTCGCGCACAGGTGGACTATAGACGCCGCTGGCGGGTTTCTCGGTGCGTTTGCACCTCGAGATCGAAGCGGTGGGACGTAGGACGAGATTGGCAGTTTGTACGCGATACCGTCCAGCACACGAATATTTCGGCGCGTCCACGACGGTGTTTTTGCTGAAGCAAAAACGGAAACCCGATCGGAGATGTTTGGTCATCTCGAGTGCAACGCTCGAGCCTGAACGGCTTTTCGCAAAAACCCAAGGATTATTGAAGGGTGTCCTCGAGATCTCGAGGACACCCTTCAGAGCAACTATTTTGCTTACAAACCGACGGTAAAGGTCGTGCTGTTGATACTGACGACCACGACGCGCGCTCCGTTGCCATTCGCATCCGGTTCGACGCGGCAGCTTTGCACGCCCGTCCCCGGATTTGCCACGCTGTAGTTGCCGGTCGCGTACCCGGCTTTGCAATCCGGGTTGACTATGTCGCTCGTGGTCGCGCTGGGGAATTCCGACAGATAGGCGTTGGCTGCCTTATACACGTTCTGTCCATATGCCTGGGCCGCGCGATTCTGACTGACCTTACGGGCGCTCATCAGGTTGGGGATCAGCACAGCGGCCAGAATGCCGATAATAGCGATAACAATCAACAACTCGATCAGGGTGAACCCGTCTGACTGAGGAAACTGTATTTGACGCTGAGAAGGAAGCGGTTTCTGGGACATATGCGCCTCGGGGAGCATCCTGATCACGACGCCCGCGTACATCAGGGCGATCTTATCTTGATGCTCATACCAAACCCCCCGGCGGCTTGCGCCGTCGAGGGGTTGTGTTCCAGGTTCGGATGCGGGGTTTAGTTGCCGACCGTGAAGGTACCGACGCCGGAGATGGTGCTGGTGGCCGTGACCGTGACCGTCTGGGTGGCAGCAACGAAGGCGACCGTGCAGGCGCTCAGCGTCGCCGGGCCGGAGCCTGCGCCGTAGCTGCCCACGGTGTAGCTGCCGACGCACGAGGTGGAGGGCAGGGCGGTGGCGGCGATGTTGTCGGCGATGTAGGCGTTGGCGGCCTTGAAGACGTTCTGCGTGTAGGCCTGCTCGGCGCGCTTCTGGGCGGTGGTGCGGGCGCTCAACAGGTTCGGGATGAGCACGGCGGCGAGGATACCGATGATGGCGATGACGATCAGGAGCTCGATCAGGGTGAAGCCTTGGGCCTTACGGTTCTTCATGTCTTTCTCCTTGTGGTTTGACCGAATGTTTTATTTATATTGGTCGGTCAACCGTGTGCAGTTCTGGACGCTCGAGGTCGTTCCTCTTGCTGTCTGAGATTGAGTTTAACGCGGGGCACTTACGGTTCTCTTACAGGCTTGGCGTGTTTCGCCGTCTGGGAGCGGGGTTTTGGTAGTTTCTGGCGTGCGTTCGCGTTTTACCTCCTGGATGGATTTCTTTCGCGTTTTCCGTTTCACATTAGCGTCCGGGGTGGGGTGGGTCGTGTGCAATTCCGTCACCGCTGCGCGGCTTCGTGGTGTGTCAGCAAAAGACCGTCCCCGACGGTGTTCTCTCGAGCTGAGAGGGTCGTCGGGGACGGAAGGTTTGGACTGAGTTGAAGGCTTTAGATGATCGCGTTCAGGGCGGTGGTGGCTGCGTCGAGCGCCTCAAGACCCAGGTCGAGTTCTTCGCGGGTGGTGGTCAGGGGTGGTGTGACCATGGCGACGTTGAACTTGCCGAAGCTGTAGACGCCGCGTTTTTTGAGTTCGGCGTAGAAGTGTTTCATGACGCCGGGGCCGTCGCCCATCCAGGGCACGAGGGGTTCGCGGGTGTCTTTGTCTTTCACGAATTCCAGCGCCCAGAACGCGCCCAATCCGCGCGCCTCGCCGATGATGGCGTGGCGGGATTCGAGTTCCTTGAGGCCGGAGCGCAACCAGGGCTCGAGGGTGTTTCTGGCGTAGTCAAAGATGCCTTCTTCCTGATAGGCGCGCAAGGTCGCCAGTCCGGCGGCGCAGGACATCGGGTGGCCCGCGTAGGTGTGACCCACCGGCAGGGCGTTGGTGTCGAAGTGCCTGGCCAGGCTTTCGCGCACCATCACGCCGCCGAGCGGCAAGTACGCGCTGGTGACGCCTTTGGCGAAGGTCAGGATGTCGGGTGTGACGTTGAATCGCGTGCTGGCGAAGGCCGATCCGGTGCGCCCGAAACCGGTCATGACCTCGTCGAAGATCAACAGGATGCCGTGCTGTTCGGTGATGCGGCGCAATCCGGCCAGGTAGCCTTCCGGGTAGACGATCACGCCGTTCGTGCCGACGATCGGCTCGAGGATGATCGCGGCGACGCGTTGGGGGTTTTCTTGCAAGAGCGTGCGCTCGAGGTGTTCGAGCGCCCTGGCGGTTTCTTCGGCGGGGTCTTGCGTGAAGAACGGGCTGCGGTACGTGAACGGAGCCCAGAAGTGCAGGATGCCGGGCGAGATGGCGGGTTCGTTGCCCCAGCGGCGGTCTTCGCCGGTCAGTTGGATGCTCAATCCGGTGCTGCCGTGATAGCTGCGGTACGGCGCGAGGATCTTGAATCGGCCCGTCAGGGTGCGCGCCAGACGGATGGCGTCGTCGTTGGCTTCAGCGCCGCCGGTGGTGAAGAACGTGCGGCAGCCCTCTTCCCACGGCGAGAGTTCGGAGAGCGCCGCGCCCAGTTCGGCGCGTTTGTCGTTCAGGTACGAGGTCGGGGCGTAGCAGAGTTTGGCGGCCTGATCCTGGATCGCCTTGACGACCGCCTTGTGCCCGTGTCCGAGGTTGGTGCTGACCAGCCCGGAGGCCAGGTCGAGGTACTTGTTATCGTCCTCGTCCCAGAAGAAGCGCCCCTCGCCGCGCACGGCGACCGGGGCTTGCGCCATGGTGCTCTGCACCGCCCACGACGAGAGCACGTGTTTGGCGTGCTGTTGCTGGTGAAGTTCCTGTTTGCTGGTCGGGATCGTCATGCGCTCACCTCTTTGGGGTTCTCGGGCCGGGATTCGGCTCGAGCATGGCTGTGGAACGCCATTCTAGCGCGATGGGCGGGGCTCGGGCGAGAATTGGGCGAGCACAGGAACACCGTCCGGGACGCGAATCGAGATATGCGTGCAGGACGGTCTTCTCGAGGGGAACACCGGGCGCACCCTTGATTGTGTTTTCGCCGAAGGCCATAGTGAAACCGATGAGCTTATACAACCGGTTCGCCGCGACCAGCCTGGAGCGCATCGCTGCCCTGAGCGACGGCCTGTTCGCCATCGCCATGACCTTGATCGTGCTCGAGATTCGCGTTCCATCGCCGGAAAGCGTTCAGACCGAGCAGGATCTCTGGCGCGCGCTGGCGGGGCTCTCGCCGCGCGTGGCAACGTACCTGTTGTCGTTCTTGACGCTCGGGATTTTCTGGGTCGGGCAGCAGGCGCAACTCAGCCAGTTCAGCCGCGCGGACCGTCAGCTTTCCTGGATTCACCTGGCGTTCCTGGCGGCGGTGGCGCTGATGCCGTTTTCGACGAACTTGCTGGCAGAATTCATCACCTTCCGCACGGCGCTGATCATCTACTGGCTGAACGTGCTGCTGTTGGGGGTCGTGCTGTACGGCAGTTGGACTTACGCGATCCGGGCGGGGCTGGTTAGACCGGAGACGCCAGCTGAGCTTTCCGTGGTCATCAAGCGCCGGATCGTGGTCGCCCAGACGCTCTATGCGCTCGGTGCGGCCCTGTGCGTTTTCAACACGTACTGGAGCATCGGTTTTATCGTGCTGGTGCAGTTGAATTACACCTTCGGACCTCGGGTTCTCTCGCGCTGGACGACCTGAGGCATTTTCAGGCGCGAAAAAGCCCGAGCGCGAGGCTCGGGCTTTGGTGGGGTTGTTTTTGGCGCTTACTTTTTGTCCGCGTCGTCGTTGCACATCGCGTCCGGCCAGTTCAGGCAGACCTCGCGCCAACTGACTTGCACGAGTTCGCGCTCGTCCGAGAGATCCAGAATCGGACGATCCACCCACGGCTGTCCGAGTTCATCCTCCAGAAGCACTTCGTCTTCCGGGTTGACGAGCCGGGTGTGAAGCCGCGTCAGGAAGGCTTCTCGGGCCGTGCCGCGCAGGACGGATGGGGTCGCAGCGCTTTCGGTGTCGGATGGGGCGGCCAGTGGGCCGAGCGGGTAGGAGTAGGCGGGTCGCATAAGCAACACCCGGAGTATACGCCTGAAAACGTATTGACAAGGCGAGAAGTACACTTTCCCCAGCGAAGTGACACTTTTATTGCGGTCAGTCTCGCGCGCCAGTCGGATTGGACGGGTTTTGGGTATCTCGGGCTGAAACGCGAATTGCAAACCTGAGCGGTCTGATCGGGTTCTGCTCGAGATCGCGTTCGTGAAATTCGGGTGTTCTCGAGGAATAACCCACGAGAACACCGTCTGGGACGCAGATTTCAACTCACGTCCCAGACGGTGCCGTCTCGTGCGAGAATCGCGGCATGCGCGCCTCTTTTTTAGGATTGGGACTGATGGGCTACCCGATGGCGGGTCACCTGGCCAAACGTTTCGAGACGCTCGTCTGGAACCGCACGGCGGCCAAAGCCGAAACGCACGCGCTTGAGTTCGGATCGAAAGCCGTGTCGAGTGTCACTGAAGCGATGGGCGCGGACGTGATTTTCAGTTGCGTGCCGACCTCGAAGGAAGTCGTGCCGCTGGTGCACGAAGCATTAACAGTCATCAAACCGGGCGCGGTCTGGGTGGATTGCACCTCCGGTGATCCCGCCACCGCCCGAGCACTTCAGGCGTTGCTGGAAACCAGAGGCGTGCAGTTTCTGGATGCGCCCGTGTCCGGCGGTGTGGGCGGCGCGGTGGGCGGCAAACTGACCGTCATGATCGGCGGTGAGGTCGCCGCGCTCGAGACGGCCCGACCCGCGATCGACGCCTTCGCCGCGAAAGTCGTTCACGTCGGGCCATCTGGGGCGGGCATGGCGGTCAAGGCCGCCAACCAGGCGATGTTGGCGATCAACATCCTGGGCTTATCGGAGGTGCTGTTGGGCCTCGAGAAGGCCGGGGTCAGCACCGCCACCGCCCTGGAAGTGATCAACGCCTCGAGCGGGCGTTCCAACGTTTCGATGAACCTGTTCCCGGAGCGCGTCGTGGGTCGGGCGTTTCCGGCGACCTTCGCGCTGGGTTTGATGGCCAAGGATGTGCGGATCGCGTCCCAGGCGCTGCGCGAGAGCCGCGTGCCGTCGCCGTTGACCTCCTTGACGGAAAATCTGCTGGAGATCGCGTTGCGCGAACTCGGGCCGGACGTGGATCACGTGGCCGCCGCGCAACTCTTGGAGCGCTGGGCGGGCCAGGAATTGGGGCTCGAGAAGAAGGATTGAAGCGGAACACCGTCCAGCACACGTTTCTGGAATTGCGTGCTGGACGGTGTTCTTCGAGATACAACCCTGCCCGACGCGGGCGCAGATTGAGAGCCTTCTCACCCTCAAGCCGCGCCGGAAGGAGAGAATCCAGTCGAGGTCAACGTGTCGCGCGAAATCGGGTTGCCATTCATCATCGCGGTGATCCTCGGGATCGGGCTGCTGACCGTCTCGAGCGTCGCCCAGCACGATGTCTTCCAGAAGCAATTGTTGGGCGCTGGACTGGCGCTCGTGCCGATCGCCGCGCTGTGGTGGCTGGGACGCTCGAGGTTGTACGCGCTGGCCGTCCCGTTGTACGGGCTATCGCTGATTCTGCTGTTGATGACGATGTTCTTCGGCACGGAAGTCAACGGCAACCGCAACTGGCTGGGGCACGGTTTCTTTCAATTCCAACCGCTCGAGTTCGGCAAGATCGCGCTGATTTTGATGCTGGCGCGCGTCATGACCCGACCGATCCGGAGCCCACGCGATTACCTGCCCATCGCGGCGGTGTCCTTGCCGATGCTGGGACTGGTGATGGTCGGCACGGGCGATCTGGGCGGCGCGCTGGTGCTTTCGGCCATCATCGTCGGCATGATCGTGGCGCGCGGCGTGCCGTGGCGTCACCTGCTGATCGGGCTGGCGGTGGTGGCGGTGGCCAGCCCAACCCTGGTCTGGCCGCACCTGAAACCGTACCAGCAGAACCGCCTGACGATCTTCGTCAACCCCGACCGGGACGCCAGAGGCCAGGGCTACCAGTTGATCCAGTCGCGCATCGCCATCGGTTCGGGTGGGCTGACCGGCAAGGGCTACCGGCAAGGCACGCAATCGCAGGGCAATTTCGTGCCCGAAGACCACACGGATTTTATTTTCGCGCCCTGGGCGGAAGAACAGGGCTTCCTGGGCGCGGCCTTTTTGATCGTGATGTACGGCCTGCTGTTCTGGCGAATGACCGGCATGGGCGGCGAATGCCCTTCGGATACGGATCGGCTGGTGATCGGTGGCGTGATGGCGATGCTGGGTTTTCAGGTGCTCGAGAATCTGGGTGCGGCCATCGGGCTCGCGCCCGTGACCGGATTGACCCTGCCGCTGGTCAGTTACGGCGTCTCGAGCCTGCTGGCGGTGGCAGCGGCCCTCGGGGTGGTGTACGTGGTTCACCGGGATCGGTTCTCCGACTTTCGCTGAGATCCAATCCCCTGACGCGCGACCCTCAGGGCGTTCTCCGAGATGCCGATGCGCCAGGGTAAGGGTGTTAGAGCACGCTCGAGCCGAGCTCAAATCGCGAGCGCTCGAGGTTCAGGTTGAGCTTTCACCCTCGTCGGTAAGCTCTCAGAGAACACCGTCGCACACGCAAAAATCGTATCCCAAGAAATGCCGTCCGGGACAGTATCCTCGAGATCATCCCGAGCGATTGTCACCGGACACATCGCCAGAGACCGGACGTTGAGCGCATGATCGAGCCGTGTCCAAACCCCCGAAAGCCCTGACGCTCGTCCTGACGCTCTGCGCTGGCGCGGTCGGACTGGCGCATTACGCGCCAGCGCTGCCGGATGCCCGGATCGCGCCGCCCTCGCGCCAGTTCGGGTTGCCGTTCGCGGGCGATCCGGGGCCGAACTCGTGGATGTTCACCCAGGCCTACGGCAACACCACGGGCGGCTACCGGCGCAGGAATTCGGATTACCGCGCCGGGCAGGGCATCCATTTCGGGCTGGATTTCAGCGCGCCGTGCGGTACGACCGTGCGCGCCATCGGGGACGGAACCGTCACGGAAGTCGACGGCCCGCACGGATCGCCGCCGCACAACCTGGTGATTTTGCACGCGGGCAACCTGGCCAGCCTGTACGGGCACCTGCAAAAACGTTCCGGTGTGCGCGTCGGGCAGCGCGTTAAACGAGGCGACCCGATTGGGCTTTCCGGCGATTCGCAGTTCACCTGCATCAGCGCGCCGCACCTGCACCTCGAGGTGCGCGACGCCTCGCACCAGCGCTTCTTCAACCCGGTCTTGTACATCGACGCCGACTGGAGCACGCTCGCACTCGCCGGAAGCTTCGGGCGGGGTTTCCAGCGGGATCTGAACGACCCGAGGCGCTGGCAGCGCCTGGACGATCAACCGCAGGCGCGTCGCGGCCAACGATTGCTGAACGAATTCGCGCGCCCGTGGCCACCCGCGCCCGGCAGCCCCGCCCAGAACTGGCCGAGCAGAATCGAGGCTTTCCCTTCAGTCCCGCCTTCCTACGATGACGCGAGCCTGGGACAGATCCGACTGACGACCGGCGGGTGCTGCGCCAACCCGTCGTGGAGCGCGGATTCCGCGCGCGTTCTATTTGTGGATAAAGCTGTGGACAAGCCCGGAAACGCCGCCATCTACGGCGTCAACCCGCACGAACCGGGCGCGATCAAAACCGCCTTCTCGAGCGTGGCGTTCATCTCGCCGAGCGAACGCTACGCGCTCTTGCCGGGATCGCGCAGCATCCTGGAACGCGTCTCGGATGGTCGCCGAGTGAGCTTGCCGACAAATGATGGCAACCTGTCGTACTCGCCATCCGAAGCCAGGATCGCGTGGAGCGTATCCGCTTTGAATGGCAATTTTGACCGCCTGACCACGGATATTTTTACCGCCAACCTGACCAGCGCGCCGTCAAGGCTCACCTCGAGCAGCCCGAAGCGCGCGCTCAGGCTGTACGGCGGCGGCGTGGTCGGCTGGCTGGACGAGAACCGGTTGGTGATCACCGGGAAATCTGACCCCACCGAGCGCGACCGCAGCTTGCGCGTACTGGACGTGCAAAGCGGCCAATCGCGCGTGCTGGTCAAAGCCCTCAACTTTCGCAGCCTCAGCCTCAGTCCCGGCGGGCGCTGGATCGCGTACACGATCGCCTTCGATTCAGCCGCGCGCAACGGCGCCTTCGTGATGGATGCGAACACCGGTCAGTCGCGCCGCGCGTCGTGGTTCGGATCGCTCCGTTGGCGAGACGCGAACCGGATCGTCTACGTACCGCTCGGCTTGCGCTCACCGAGCCACGAGTTGATGGAATTCGATGCGCGCACCGGCACGTCCAGAACATTGGCCGCGCTGAACGCGAAAATAGAGAACGACCAGTGGCAACTTTCACCCGACGGTCGACGCGCCCTTTTCGTCAACGCGGCGGATCACAACATTTACGCGCGCGAGTTGAAGAACTGAGGCTCGAGGAACACCTACACATTCCGCGAAACTCGAGACCGAGGCTTCGGACAGGCGCGAGCGTGAAGAGATTGACCCCGCCGAACTCTTTTCAGGATCAGCCAAAACCGTCCAGGACGCGAATCTTGAGCATCGAGTCAGATATATCTCGTGCTGGACGGTCTTCTCGGTTACTCAAAATAGCTCGATTCGAGCTGTTTCTGATCCATCCGCTCAGGCGGCCTGAGGTTCGTTCCAGGCGATGTTCGTCTCGAGGGGTTCGTGCTGCAACCCGTAGCGAGCGCGGGCGATGTTCAGGTAATCGCACCACTCGCTGATGGTGCGGACACCCGCCTCGACCGCTTCGGCGGGCGTGCTGAAACGGGAATTCTCGAGGAAACGGTTGGCGGCCTCTTTCATGTACGTCTCGCGTCGTTTCGACATGCGCAGAGTCTTCCGCGCGAAATTCAGGGTTTCGTCAAGAGCAAAGTCCTCAAGCTCGAGACTTCCGGTGACGCTACAGCAATGACCGACCGCCCGCAACACGCGCCACCGTGAACAGAAACACCGTCCAGCACGCATTTTTAGATTCGCGTGCTGGACGGTCTTGGCTTCAGCACGCGAATCAATACAGTCCAGAACGCGAGTTGACAAAAACCTGACGCGCCACTCTTAGCTTCCTTCGCGGAGGCCAAAACATGAAATCACGCGCATTGACCATCGCTGCCGCCGCTATCGCCGCCGTTGTGAGCGGCGCTGAAGCAGCCAAGATCGCCATTTTGCCCGTCAGCAACGCCAAATTTCTGGCGGGAGCCAAGTTCGATTTCCGCGTCGAGATCAGCGACCTGAAAAGCCCGACCAGGAACCTCGAGATCACCGTCGGCGGTCGCAGCGCCGAAAGCTACTTCGGCAAGCCGCTCGTGAAAAGCGCGGGCGAGGGCGACAAGGCCGCCACCACCGAGAACTACATGGTTCGCGACGTGACCCTGCGCACGACGGGCAGCCTGGAGGTCGCCGTGACGGGCAGCGACGACGCGGGCGCGTTCACCAACAAGGCCACGTACAACATCGTGCGCGGCGGCATGGGTTTGACCAAGAAAGCCAAAAACGTGATCCTGTTCATCGGTGACGGCATGGGCTGGAACACCGTCACGGCGGCGCGCATCATCAAGACGGGCATCACCAACGGCAAGCCCAACGGCATGCTCGAGATGGAAAAAACCGATAACGTCGCCAGCATCGCCACGTCCGGGTTGATCGGGCTGGTGACGGATTCCGCCAACAGCGCCAGCGCCTACGCCACCGGCCACAAGAGCGCCAACAACGGCTTAGGGGTCTACCCGGACAACACCGCCAGCAGCCTGGACGACCCGCGCCAGGAGCAGATCACCGAGATCCTCAAACGCACGCGCGGCATGAGCATCGGGCTGGCCACGACCTCTTACCTGGCGGACGCCACGCCCGCCGCCTGGGCGTCTCACACGCG
>CAXTKV010000169.1:0-11776 GCA_964244895.1 uncultured Deinococcales bacterium | reverse complement strand
CGCGCGGCGCTATTTCCTGGAGAGTCTGCACCTCAAAGAGGCCATCGGCGACGCGCAGGGCGTGGCCTACGCGCTCACCAACCTCGGTCAGGCGAGTTCGGATCGGGCCGAGCGCCGCGATCTGACCGAGCGCAGCCTGGCCATCAAGCGCGAACTGGGCGACCGACAGGGCGTGGCGAACGGACTCTACAACCTCGGCGCTCTGGATCTCGAGACGGGCGATCTCGAGTCCTCTCGCGCCCGGTTGACCGAAAGTCTGGAGCTCTTCTGGTCGTTGGGCCGCCGCCGAGCCATCGCCGCCGCGCTCGCCTCGATCGCCCAACTGTGCGCGCTCGAGGGCCGCTTCGAGACCTGCGCGCGACTGATCGGGGCGGTGGACGCGCTGGTGGAGACTTCAGGTTTCGAGTTGCAGGGCGTGAACCGGGCTGACCTCGAGCGCGACCTCGATCTGGCTCGCGCCGCGCTCGGCACGGACGCCTACGCGCGCGCCCATCGGCAAGGCCAGGCGATGCGGCTCGAAGAGGCCGTCGACCTCGCGCGAAACTGAGATTCGAGCCACCCGCGAACCGGGTTGTACGGCGCGCCCGAGAGCACCGTCCAGCACACGAATCAGGGCACGCGTCCTGGACGGTGTTCTTTTAGGGTCGCTCACCCATACCTCGACGAGTACGAATTTTTTTGGGGCGCTCCTTACCGCGCCCTTCTCGAGCGTCACGCTGCACCCTCCAGGAAAACGCGGTCAGCCGCGTCGGGCTGATTCCAAACGGCGCGTCAGCTAACGGCGGCTAACGCCCCGCTTCTACACTTCACCCGAACCGAGCGGCAGACATCGCGCTGCGCTCGAGTACCGGAGGTCCCTATGAACCTGTTCAAACGCATCAGCCCGCTCGGATACGCCACCGCCCTGGCCGCGCTCGCCGCTTGCGCGCCCTTCAACAACGGCCCCCGCACCGCGACCGCGATCATCTCGGACGCGAACGGTCAGACCATTGGTACGGCCAAATTCACGGAAACCGCCAGCGGCACGCGCGTCAGCTTGCGCCTCAAGGGCCTGACCGTGGGCAGGCACGGCACGCACCTGCACGAGAACGCCAGTTGCGCTGACGCCAAAGACGCGAACGGCAAGCTGGTCAAGTTCGGCGGCGCGGGCGGGCACTTCGATCCCTTCGGCACGATGAAGCACGGCTCGCCCTACGGCACCGATCACACCAACCACGCGGGCGACCTCGAGAACACCGTGGTGGACGAGGACGGCGACGGTTATGCCGACATGACGGATCGGCACATCACCGTCAGCCCCGGTCTCTCGAGCATCGTCGGGCGCTCGATCATCGTTCACGCCAACGAGGACGCTTTCACCAACGATCCCGCCAACGGCGGTTCTGGTGCGCGCATCGCCTGCGGCGTGATCGCCCTCTCGAACTAGACATGGGGACACCGTCCAGCACGCGAAAATCGAATCTCGAGAGACGCGTGCTGGACGGTGCTCTTGAACCTCGAACTCTTTCAAGACCAAGGAGAACCCGCATGAACTTCTTCCGAATATCCCTGATCGCCCTGCTCGGCGCGCTGGCCCTGACCGCCTGCCCGAGCGCCATCACCGCCTCGCCCGGCGCGCTCCAGGTTGCCGTGACCGGATTGCCCGCGGGTGCCAACGCCGACCTGAGCGTGAACGGCCCGAACGGTTTCAGCCAGGCGCTCTCGAGTCCGATGACGTTGAACGGCCTCGAGCCGGGCAGCTACATCGTGACCGCCAAGGCCGTGAGTGCGGGCGGCACGGGTTACGCGGCGACCGTCACCGGCTCACCCGCGACCGTCGCGGCGGGTGGCACGGCCATCTCGAGGGTGAGCTACGCGGCGATCAATCCCACCGTACCGCCGATGCCGCCGACGCCACCCACGCCGCCCGCGCCACCCGCGCCACCCATCGCCACGGGCGCGCTCCAGGTGGACGTGAGCTTCAACAGCGCAACCGCCACCCCGAACGTGACCGTGACCGGGCCGGGCGGCTTCACGCAGACGCTCACGGGATCCAAGACGCTGACCAACCTGACGCCGGGCAGTTACGCCGTGACCGCCACCACCGTGACCGCAGGCGGCTTCACGTACCTCGCCAGCGTGAGCGGCTCGCCCGTCGCGGTGCGGAGCGGAGCCACCGCCAGGGCCAGCGTGACCTACGCCGCACAGGTCGGCAATCTGCAGATCAAGATCGCGGGGCTGCCCAGCGGCGTCAAGACCAGCCTCACGGTGCAGCGACCGAACGGTCTGACCGATGTCCTGAACAACGTCTTATTCTCCGCGAGCGATGAACTGCCGGTGGGAAGCTACGCGATCACCGCCGCCCCAGTTCGGCTGACGGGCTCGGTGGTGGACCTGATCTTCGAAAGCGCGGGCGTCAGCGCCGTGAACGTGACGGCGGGCACGACCACGACCGTCACCGTGAACTACGCCCCGCGCCCCGGCGCGACCGCGCTGTGGCTGCCGTCGTTCACCGGTCAGATTCGCGCCTACAACGCCTCCGCGCTGGGCTTCGGCGGCTCGAGTGGCGCGATGCCGAATACGACCCTCTCGTCGGTGGCGGGCGGCTCGAACGCGGCGGTGGCCTTCGACAAAAATGGCAATCTCTGGTCGCTTTCCAGCGTGAACAACACGCTGCTCGAGTTCTCGCCTTCGCAGCTCGCCAGGAGCGGCACGCCCACGCCGAGTCGGGCGATCACCGCATCGCTCGACCGTCCGGCCAGCCTGGCCTTCGACGCGAGCGGCAACCTCTGGGTGGCGAACCTGGGGAACGACACCATCGTGATGTTCACGGCCTACCAACTCGCCAACGTCACCAACCCCGCACCGGGCCTGGTGATCAGCGCCAACACCACCGGTTTCTCTCCCAGTTTGCACGGCGTCAGCAGCCTGGCGTTCGACCAGGGCGGCAAACTCTGGGCACTGAACGGGGCATCGCCCGAGACCATCGTGCAGTTCACGCCGGATCAGCTCACGCGAAGCGGAACACCCGTCCCAACCGTCACGGTCAACACCGGCCTGAGCGCCGGAAGCGACATCGCTTTCGACGCGGGCGGCAACCTGTGGGTCACGGACTACGGCTCGAGCGCCGTGCTGAAGTACGGCGCTCTTCAGCTCGCGCAGTCCGGCAGCCCGACCCCGGCGGCGACGATCCGCGCCATGAACGGCTCCTTGAGCAACCCCGCCGGACTGGCCTTCGACTCGAGCGGCGATTTGTGGGTGACCAACCTCGGCAACAACACGCTGGTCGAGTTCGCCGTTGACACGCTGCCGACCACCCCCAGTGCGGACTCGCCGGACACGGCGAGCGTCATCACCGGCGTCAGCAACCTGAGTTTCGGTTCCATCGCCTTCAACCCCGCGCCGCTCAACCTGCCCCTGGCGCGCTGAAGCAAACAAGAACACCGTCCAGCACGCTGTTTCTCGAGGCTCGAGAGTTCACGTCTGGGACGATGTGGCTCGCAACCCAAGCCCGCTCGTCGGGAAACCCTTGACGGAGACACGCATGAACAGACGATTCCTCGCCCTGGCGCTGTTGGCCCTGGCCGCTCTCTTGGGCGCGTGCGGGACGACGCCGCAGGCCACCAACCCGAACACCCCCCCGAACACCACCTGGGACTCGAGCGCGTGGGACGCCTCGAGCTGGCAGTAAAGGAGACCATTATGAACGCGAAAACCATCAAGAACCTCGTACTGGGCGGCGCTCTCGCCTCGGCGGGCGCGTGGGCGCTGGCCGGAACCAGCCTGCCGAACAGCTTCTCGCCCGGCACGCCGATCAAGGCCGCCGATGTCAACGCGAACTTCTCGGCGCTCCAGGCGGGCGAGAGCGCGCTCGAGGCGAAATTCCCGGTCAGCACCGCGAACCTCGCGGACGCTAGCGTGACCGCGCCGAAGCTGAAGACGCTCGCCCCGGCCTCGAGCGGAACGTTCCTCTCGTACAACGGCTCGAGCCTCGTCTGGGCGGCGGGCACGGCGGGCACGGTCGGACCGCAAGGGTTGAAAGGCGACAAGGGCGATCCCGGCGCGCAAGGCCCGAAGGGTGACACTGGCGCTCAGGGGCCGCAGGGACTCCAGGGCGCGGCAGGCGTCAGCGGTTATCAGCAGGTCGTCAACGTGCTGATCCAACCGAGCCTCGGCGCGTTCGGTGAAAACGTTCAGTTCGTCAATTGCCCGGCTGGGAAAAGCGTCGTCGGTGGCGGCTTCATCGTCTTCAACGCGGCTGGTCGCTGGCTCAACGGCACGAACGGCCCGACCTCGAGCACGCAATGGGTCGTGGCCCTCGAGAACTACAGCGGCAGCACGATCACGGCGGGGCAGATCAACATCTACGCGATCTGCGTCAACGCCCTACCGTAAATGGCGTTCAGGACGGCCTTCCGCGATCAACTAACGGCAGCTAACGCCCCCCTTTTACGCTTCACCCAGCACCGAGCGAGACACCCGCTCGAGCATCGCAAAGGAGAACGCGAACTCACGAACAGGTTGTGAAAACCCGCAGTCCGCGACCACCGATTCCCGCCCACCTTTCCCGGCGCTCGAGCGCGCCAACACTGGAGGTTCCCATGAAGCAGTTCGCACCCCCGATCCTGGCCGTCGCCGTCGCCCTCTTTACCGGCTGCAACACGACCGTGCCAAATGCGCCCGTCACACCGCCAGCACCCGTCACGCCACCCGCCACACCCGCCCCGGTGACGCCGCCCGTCCCCGTCCTGAACATCCCCATCCCGAACGACTTCACGATCTCGGACGGCCCCGGCAGCGGCCCCACGACCTTCAACGGCATCAGCAACCCCGGCGCGGTCGTGGGCTTCACCAGCCTCAATGGCAAGAACATGAACTTCGTGCGGAGCGCGGGCGGGGTCTTCACCTCGATCAACGTGGGCGATCCGGCGGCGGGCATGGTCAATGGCATCAATACCGCGGGCTCGGTCGTGGGCGTGGCGAACGGTACGGCCTTCAAGATCATCGCGGGCGGCACCCTGAAGGCCATCACCTTGCCCGGCTCGAGCGCATCCGTGGCGTTCGGCATCAACGACCTGGGCGTGATCGTCGGACAGTACACGGCGGGTGCGACCTCGCCGGGCTTCGTGGACATCAACGGCATGATCACGCCCATCAACCCGACCGCCAAGGCGATGGTCACGAACGCGCAGGGTATCAACACAGCTGGGTTGGTGATCGGCTTCTACAGCGAAGACGGGATGCACCAGCACGGCTTCACCTACGACATTCAGACGCAGAAGATCGCGCTCCTGCCCGACCCCAGCACCGATCGGATCAAGGCGGACGGCTTGTTCCTGACGCAGTTTCTGGGCATCAACGACAACGGCGAGGCCGTGGGCTACTACCAGACGAACAACGGCAGCCAGTTCGGCTTCCTCTACGACCTCAAAGCGCAGCAGTACGTCTTCCTGGACGCGCCGAAGGCCGCACCGGTCAACGGTGTGCAGATCACGCAGATCACGGGCGTGACCAACTTCGGTCAGATCAGCGGGTTCTACATCGACGCGGGTGGCGCGCAGCACGGGTTCGTCGCCAGCAAGGATTGAACCAGAACACCGTCGCACACACGAATTCAAGCATGCGTCCTGGACGGTCTTCCCGCGCATGAACACCCGAAGGAGGAACCCTGACCGAAGGCTCGAGTACACCGCCCGACCCAAACATCCCCGTTCGCCCGCTCGTCCGCTTCACCCGGAGGTTTCCCATGAAGAAAGTCCTGATCGCCGCGATGTCCGCCGTCGTGCTCGCCACCAGCCTCGCGTTCGCCGCACCCGTGTTCTCTTTTAGCGCTGACCCGAAGATGAACCTGATGATGAAAGGCGAGACGATCCAACTGAGCGCCTACCCGACGCTGAAACTGGCCTACTGGCACATCAACAAGACCAAAGCCACGTTCATTTACAACGGCACGGATGTCAAGGGCGTCTACGACTTCTACGATCACGCCCTGGGCGCGGAAGGCTGGAAGGACGCGCCCGTCATGGGCACGGAGAACGGCTCGCGCAAGGACGGCAGTTACGAGGGCACCTATGCGCTCGAGGAGTACACGCTGACCTTGACGATCAAGTCGGAGATGGGCAAGGTCACGGCCAAGCTCAACCTCAAGTAAAAAACACCGACACCGTCCTGGACGCGCATTCAAATGCGCGTCCAGGACGGTGCTCGAGGGCGGACGTATGATCGGTTCGCTCTGCCGGAACACCGACGCCAGCCGTTCGTGCGGCGCTAGGACAAGGAGGTTCACGTGTTCGCAAGTTCAAGAATCTTGGTGGGATTACTGCTCGCCGCGCCGCTCGCGGTTCTGGCGGTGGCGCGAGCAAATCCGCATTCCCCAGAACCGCACGCGCTCGAGCTTCAGATCGCGGCGATCGGTACGAACGCTCGCGCCACCGCGCAACGCGCCTCGGGTCTGACCGATTCGCAGAACGGTCTGCAGATCAAGGCCGTCGCTGCGGGATCGCTCGAGTACAACGGCACGCGCTACCTCTACACCAGCTTCCGCGTTCGCAACGCCGACGAGAAGGGAAACGCCTACGCTGCGGCGCAATCCGATCTCGCGCTGGTCGCCACGGGCTTCTGGGGTGCGGGTGGCACGATCGCGGGCACGGCGGTCTCGAAGATCGCGCGCGCCGATGGCAGCGATTACGCCGACAACCCTGCGCTGCGAAAAACCCTGGCGCGCGCGATCCAACCCGCGCACGCGATGATGCTCGACGGCGGGCAGCTCAGGCCGATTCCGGGCGCGTCAGACTTCGTGGCCTTCACCGAGGACGAGGTCAAGCCCTCGAACTTCGCGCCCCCGACCACGCTCGAGGCGCTCGAGGCGAGCACCGTCTTCCCTTACGGCTACGCGATTCGGTGCGTCTCGAACTGCGCGCTCGGGCCGCGCACGCTGCCCGCCAACCCCGCCCCCGACCAGTTCGATGGGGCCGTCACGGTCGCGATCAAGCTTCCCGCGCAAGCGAACCATAAAGACGACCCGGTCGCGTTCAACCTGAGGCTCGAAGTGCTCGGCGGTAACCCGTCGCGCGTCACGGTCAGCCCGGAGGAGGGCCTCGACCTCGGCCCGGCGCTCGGGCGCGCCCGAGCCACGGGCGCGAAAGCCGTGCTCGCCATCGGTTCAGGGTCACGCACCCTCAGCGCGGAGCAAGCCCGCGCCCTCGCGCAAACTGCCTTGAGTGCGCCGGGCGGCTTCCAAGGCGTCGCCAACGTCCGTACCGCCGACCCGGACCCAAACCCCGCGCCGGACGACCCAGCCGCCTTTCGTCAGACGCTGACGCTCCTGCCGAACCCACAGAACCCGCCGACCTTCGCGCTCCCGCGCTAAACACCTCGGCGTACTTCTGAACGCGTGAAACGTCTTTGCATCGACCTTCGGTCAAACCAGTGCAGGCGGGCTGAAGCCCTGGCGCCTGTCTCGGGTTGGGGCATCTGGAAGGTTTGACAGAAGTCATCGATGCGAACGATGAACTCGAGTACGTCGATCGTGTCCTCCTCGGCCTGGGGTGTGGTGACTCCAGGGTACTTGGGGGACATGCCTTATCCCGAACTCAGGTTTTTCTTCTCGAGCCCTACGGCGGTACCCACAAGGGTTGAGGCGCGAATCATATACGGCGGCTGTGGATATGTGAATCTCGCCAGGGATGCACAGCGATCCCGCGATCAATCCCAAGAATCCCGTCCAGCACAAGAAATGCACAGCGCATCGCCACCGGATACGAGCGCGGGTGTACCATGAATTGCGTATTTCTTGGACGCCCGTTGCCGCGATTCTGAAAGGGTCACCGTGACAGAACGCCTCAAGCACCGCGATTTCACACCCAATCGCAGCTTCCAGACCGACGCGAACCGTATCTCGCACCGCGCCCCGCAGCCTGAGGGTCGGCAGCTTGACGGGGGGATGCGCGCCATGCTCGAGCCGCGCTTCGGTCACGATTTTAGCAAGGTTCGCATCCACTCTGACGAGCGCGCCGCGCAGGCCGCGAGCGCCTTCGGGGCTCTGGCGTTTACGTTTGGCAACGAGATCGCCTTCGCCCCCGGTGAATACGATCCTCAGAGTCCGTTCGGGCTGCGCGTCCTGGCGCACGAACTCGCGCACGTCGTCCAGTTTGAGCGTTTCGGTGGGGATTTCGCCCGGCTCGAACCACAATCCCGCCACGGGGACACCGCCGAAACCGAGGCGCACGCGGCGGCGACGCACGCGCTCGGTGGCTTGAACGTGCAAATCAACGCCGCACTCTCCGGGGCGGTCTCGACCTGGCCGGACTGGCTGGACGATGCCGCCAGCACCGTGGGCGGAGCCGTCTCTGGAGCTGTGGACACCGTCACCGACACCGCCTCGAGCGCGTACAACACGGCCTCGAACGCCGTCTCGAGCGCCACGGACTGGGCAGGCGAGAAGGCCCACGACGCACAGGCCGCCGCCAAGAGCGCGGTCAGTTGGGCCGGAGATAAGGTCAACGACGCCGAGAACTGGGTCGGGAACAAGGCGAGCGACGCCGCCAAGTGGGCAGGGCACAAGTACGACGCGGGTAAGAAAGCCGTCGGCGACGCGGCGAGCTGGGCTGGAGGCAAGGTCAACGACGCGGAGAAATGGCTGGGGAAACAAGCGCACGATGCCAGCGATTGGGCGAGCAAGAAGTGGAACGCAGGCGAGAAGTGGGCTGGCGAAAAGTACAACGATGCCAAGGGCTGGCTCGGGGACTACGGCAAGGGCATCGGGCAGGAGGGGCTGGGCGGGTTGTTTGATCCTTCGGGCGCGGTCGATCGCCAGCGCTCGCAGCGCGAACTCGCGGATCGCTTTACCGTCCTGGGCGAAGGCGAAACCGCACCCGCCGGAGCGGCCTCGAACGTCGTCAGCCAGGAGGAATACCAGAAGATCGCGCGGATGTACAGCGATATCCGCAGGGGTCGCGGCGACCTGACCATCGATACGGGCAGTATCGACGGCAAGGACGCCGCCGCCAAATACGGCATGACAGCGGACGCGTACAAGCAGGGGGCGCTCAACGACGTTGTGTCCCTGATGCAGACCAAATCCGGGCGGCACGAAATCGAGCACCTGCACGACAACCCACTCGCGAACGATGACGGTTCGGCACGCGATGGTTGGTGGGGAATCGGCCAAACGCACCACCACACGACCATCAAACCGCTGTTGACCAACGACGACCCCAGCACGCCCGGCGTGGACGAGGGCGGCAAGATGGATCGCACCAACGGTTACGCCTCGCCGGTCGGTGGCGACCCGAACCGTGCGGTCAACGCCGACGGTACGCTCGGCGCTCGAGGTGCGGGCTCGAACGTGGATATCCTCTACAACCCCGGAGTGAACGTGGGCGACGCCTTTTCATCGTTCAAGCCGGGCAGCCCGTGGTTGAGCGGCTTTCGGAGCGACGTGATCCTCGCGCACGAGATGAACCACGCGATCAACCAGACCCAGGGGACGCTGGACCCTCGAGCGGTCGGCGCGACCGACAACGCCGCGAACGCCACCGATCCCGACATGGCCTGGGACGCCTCGTACCGCGACAAGAACGGTAACCCACTCCTGCGCCGCGAACACCAAGCAGTTGGTATCGGCAAGTACGCAGGAACCGACATGACCGAGAACGCGTACCGTGCCGAGCGCAAAGACATGGCCGACAAGGGAGCGGTCGGGCAACTGTCCACGGATGGATCGCTCGGTCAGCGCACCACCTACGTCCCGCGCTCGGGCCCCGCCGCACCCGCGCCGGGCGGCAGCAGCGGGCCTGCCGCGCCAGTGATCCCGTGGGAGGATCACGACGATTGAGGCGACGCATCGTGCCTTCTCCTCGGCTTTCCAGGCTCGCGGCGTTCCTGCTTGCCATGTGCCTCGCGCTCGTGGGCTTGCTGGCGCAGCGCAGCGCGTCCCAGATCGCGATCGAGTCTGATCGTGGACAGGTTCCACGGAAAGGAACACCCGTGCAAGATATCGCTTCCCTCGACTGGTCAATGCGCCTCATCAACGGCGGGAAGACGCTTCGGCTCGAGTACGCCGTGACCAGCCGCGCCAAAGAACGCTTTTACCTGAGCGATTTGCTGCCCATCCCAGGCGCGAAAACCTTTCGCCTCGGCACGAAAAGTATCATTGTGATGAATGGCGACCAGCCCGACACGGTCGCGTTCGTGCGCGCGCGCGTGGCTTCGGAAGCGCCGATACTCGTTCCGCTCGACCCAGGCGCTCGGGCGATTGATCCCGGTCAGACCTTGAAAGGTGAGGCTGAGGTCAGCCTGCCGCTTCAGGCGCAGCACTACCAGGGTACGGTCGCGCCACTCAATCGATCGCCGAAGTACGCCATCCTCGAGATCGGGTACATCGTCGGCAACGCGCACTGGACGGCGTTGACCCTGGACGATGGGACGACGCTGACCGTCTCGAACCCAGTGGACCCGATGCAGATCATCCGCTCCGACCGCAAGCCCATCCCGACGCAATGAACGAGCCTGTGACGCTCGAGGTCAACCGGGCGCTCGAGTCCGGCGACCGCGCCGCGCTCGAGGGTCTTCTCGTCAGGCTGGGGCGTGAGCCGTCGAACGATGCCATCAGGTTCCATACTCGAGCTCGCGTGCTGTCGGCTCTGGGGCGCGATTCGGAAGCCCTCGAGGCGCACCTGGCGGCCCTAGAGATTGACCCGGCGCTCGCGGCGGCGCACTACAGCGCGGGCGTGCTGCTGGCGAACTCGGGCCGCGAGGACGACGCGATCAGGCGCTGGGAGGAAACAGTCCGGCTCGATCCCGCGCACGCGGATGCGCTCTACAATCTCGGGCAGGCGATGTACAACCGCGGGCGGTTCCAGGCAGCGCTCGAGCGTTGGCGGGCTGCCCGCGTCCTCGCGCCCAAGGATTTCGAGATCGCGAAGAAGCTCGCCCAGGCTCACAATGCCCTCGGGCAGCCAGACGATGCGGATCGCGCGCTCGAGGATCTTGTGCAACTCTGGCGCTCGAGCCCGGACGCGCGCGTGCGCGCGCTATCGGACGTGATTTTCGACCAGTTCGCAGTTGCGGGCTATCCGGTGTTGGTTCACGAAACGCTCCGGCCCGCGCATCTGGATCTCTGGGAAATCACGAGCTTTCGCGCATCGAACCGGGACGGAAAGCTCGTTCTGAGCGTTCAACTCGAATCCGGCGAGTATGGGCGCGAACGCGGCGTGCCGTTCTTGTTGAGCGTTCGCACGGCGCGCGGGTATCGCGTGCTGGAGATCGCGTTTGATGCGAAACCGCCTTACCGTCAACTCAAACCGCTCGCCCTCAAGGTGCTCGAGCAGGAGCTCAGAGTATTGCATTGACCTTGAGATACCGAACAAAAGATCTCCGAGGCTCGCCTCGGAGTATTCACAGCCGAAAGTCGTACCCTTGAGAAGACTGAACAGTTCGAGCGGTATCAGAGAAAAAGCGAGGCGAGCCTCGGGGAATGCACCTTCAGAGGTTCATAAAGGTTGAGGCGCGAAAAACCCTATCAACGGAAGGGCGCAATGTATTGCGCCCTTCCGACGCGCACAGGGCAAGCCCCGTGCGCCCCCACAAAAAACGGTTTTGCGTCCAGCTTTCTGCGCGCCGCTGTCGCGGACTCGAGGTGGCATGCGGCATCTGCACTCAACAAAACCGGGTTCAAAAGTACGATTGCTCGAGAACACCGTCCAGGACACGAATTTCTAAGCTCGAGAAAACACGTGCTGGAGCGATCCTGCCCGTGAGGTGCATGTTCAGGATCAAGAAGCGACCATACTCGTCA
>CAXTKV010000168.1:0-11835 GCA_964244895.1 uncultured Deinococcales bacterium | reverse complement strand
GTTGAAGATGTTCGTCTCGAGTCGCGCGATGCCATCCAGGTTGGGCGCGCTGAAATCCGAGTCGAGTTGCAAACTTTGCGCCTGCACCGGGCTGATGCCCAAAAACGGTCTGCCAGTGGCCTCCGCGATCAGATCCCGTGAGAGCGCCACGAAAGCCAACGCGCCGACGACGATCAAAGCGAATGCTGTACGCATGAAAAACTCCTTTCGTCAGGATCGATCCTGAACCTCGGGTTCAGTATGTCCAAGGCACGGTTTCGCGTCATCCGACCAAAGGACGAGACGGGTGCATCGGCGCGAGGACGAGCGGGTGCATCGGCGCGAGGACGAACGACGACGACCCCTCCGTCATCAGCCAAAAGCGGGCTGATGACACTTCCCCTCCTAAAGCAGGGGAGGACAAAAAGTGAGAATACCGTCCAGCACGCGAGTTGATATTTACGTGCTGGACGGTGTTCTCGAGCGGCGATCATGCGGAGTGCATCTCGAGGGACACGCGGATGCGCGTGCCAGCGCCGGGAGCGGTCTCCAGGTCAAAGTGCGCACCGATGGCTTCGGCGCGTTCGCGCATGGAGCGTTGCCCGAGGTGCCCATCGAAGCGCGCATTCGGATCGAAGCCCGCGCCGTCGTCGGTAATCTCGAGCGCGATGTTGGACGCCGATGTCTCGAGCTTCAGCCGCGCGTGGCTGGCGCGGGCGTGTTTGACGGTGTTGTGCAGGGCTTCCTGCGCGATGCGCAAGAGGGCTTGTTTGATTTCGAGGCTGACATCGGGTTCCGCACCGAGCGCAGTTTCGACCGGAAGTTTGTAGCGCACGCGCACGGCATCGGCCTGTTTTTGCAACGCGACCGCCAGACCTTCGGTTTCCAAGGCTTCCGGGCGAAGCTCGAAGATCAGCGCGCGCATTTCGGTCAGTCCGGCCTCGGCCAGTTGCAGCACGTATTCCAGGGGTTCAGCCACCTTCGAGGGGTCGCGCGCGAGTTGCGTTTTGGCGGTGCGCGCCCCGAGCGCGATGCCGTAGAGGGCCTGCGAGACGCTGTCGTGCAGTTCTCTCGCCAGACGGTGGCGCTCTTCCAGGGCCGCGCCGTCGCGGGCGGCGGAGATCAAGCGGGCGTTCTCCAGACCCAGGCTGGACTGATCCGCGATGGCTTTCAGGAATTCGAGTTCGCTGCGGTTGGGATTCGCACCTTTCGGGTAAGCGGCGACCAACTGCCCGAAGACGCGCCCTCCGGCCTCGAGCGGGATCGCGGCCAGCGTCGCACCGTTCAGGGCGCGGGATTTTTGCACCCGCGCTCCAGAATCGGGTTCGAGCGCGGGAAGTTCATCGAGCGCCACCTCGAGCGGGCCGGGCGCGAAACCGTGCGCGGCAGCCACGCGTCTGATCGCACCGGAGGTCGTGGTCACGAGCGCACACGCGTTCGCGCTGGAGGCCTGACTGACGGACGCCATCAACGTTTCCAGCGTGCGCGTCAACGAATCCCGGTCGCCCATGCTCGAGACGAGGCTAGCGGCGCTCGAGGCGAGCGTCAAAGCTTCTACGCGCAAGCGTTGCGTTTCGGCTTCCTGCTGGTCATCAGTGAGCATGAACCGGGCGATCCGCGCGGAACCGAGCGCCATCAGGTTGATGGCTCGCGCTCCGATCATGCATGAACCCAAACCGACGACGGACAGCGCCAACGCTTGCGGCATGGACGGCGCGTAGGACTGCCCGAAGCCCAGCGCGATCGGCAAACCCAGGGCGTAGGCGGGTGCGGCCAGAAACGCCAAGCCGACCGCCACCAGCGTCACGGTGAGCGTGAACGACACGATGCCCCACGGCAGTTTCAAAAAGAGGTACGTCAAGGATTTCCAGAACACCGCCCGCGTCACGTAACTGCGCGCCCAAGCCCACAGCGTTCCGTCCCTGGTGAAGCCCTCGCGCACGGAGCCGGGCATCTCGAGGCCGACCAGGGATCGGGCTTGCGAGCGCTCGATTCCCGCGAAGCCCGAAACCAACCCGACCGTGCCGAGCAGGATCGGCACGCCGATCAAGGTGATGGCCAGCGCCAGCCCAACGGTGAATCCGACGATCAAGGCCACGAAGTACGCGATTCCCAAGGGCAGCGCGATCAGCAAATACACCGCGTTGGAGTACGTTCGCCACGCGATCAATTCCGCGAACGGGCCAGCCCAGGCTGGCCCAATTCGCATTCGCGTCGCGTTCGAGAGGCTCGCCACGGCCTGAGCTTAACGCCCGTCGCGGCCCGTCGGCGCGTCGGTGGGCTCGAGATTTTGCCTCGCCAGAGGTTCGAGATCCCGCTCGAGATGCGGTTTCTCGAGATGCCACACCTCGCCGAGCAAGCTGTACGTCATGCGCGCCAGGTTCTCGGCCAGCAGGTTCAGGACGCGCAACGAAACCAGACCCAATCCCAGTCCGACAGCGCACAGGCACAACGACCCCAGGAAGTTCGGCTGCCAGCCGCTCCAAACGAAGCTCCAATCGTCGTGGTTGTAAAAAAATGGCGCACCGATCAGCGCGAGGCTGACGGACAGCAGCGCGACCGTCACCACGAAACCGAACAAGCCGAACGGGAAGCGCAATAACAGGTGCGCCAGTCCGCGCCAGAATTCGCCGCCAGAAAGGTAGGTGCGCAGGCTGTTCCACCATTGGAAAAAGGTGGAATTTACCGTTCCAGACGGTATTGCCGAATCGCGTCGCGTGGTGGACGGCGTTCTTTGGGTTGACTCGAGTCCCAGCACGATCGCGGCGGCCTCGCGTTCCAGCCAGACGAACGACCACACGAAACCCACCACACAGAGCAGCACCGGAACGCCCAGCAGCGTGATCGAAAGCCCAAGCCCGAGCGCCAGTCCCGTCACCAGCACCACGAAATACGTCAGCCCGAGCGGGAAACCCAAGAGCAAATACGCGATTCTCAAGTACGTGCGCGGCTCGAGCAGGTCAGACCAGGGCGCGGGTCGTGGCGGGTTGCGTTCCAGGTTCAGCATGCGTTTCTCTTTTCCGGGCGTCCTTTCGGGGCGCTCCTGATGAATGGCTCGAGCTTAGGGCGCGCGCTCGAGCCTGTCCTCGGCCCAAAGGACGAGGCGAGAAGGCGCGCGCAGTGAAATACTGCTGGCATGAGCGAGAACCCTGAAACCCGGATCACGCGCGTCCTGCTGGCGGACGATCACGCGGTCGTGCGCCAGGGTTTGAAGATGTTCCTGGCGCTCGACGCTGCCCTCGAGATCGTCGGTGAGGCCAGCAACGGCCAGGAAGCCGTCGAGATGGTCGGTGCGTTGCGGCCTGACGTGGTGCTGATGGATCTGGTCATGCCCGTGCTGGACGGCGTGGGTGCGATCAAGGAAATCAAAGCTCGGTTCCCGGACACCGAAGTCATCGCCGTCACCAGCGTGCTGGAGGACGCGAAAGTCATCGGCGCGGTGCAGGCGGGCGCGATCGGGTACTTATTGAAGGACACGCAGGCGGACGCGCTGGTCGAAGCCATCCACGCGGCTGGGCGCGGCGAGGTTCGCCTGCACCCGGAGGCCGCCAAACGCCTGGCGCGCGAGGTCAAGACGCCCGACGCGACCGAGAGCCTGACGCCGCGCGAGACGCAGATTCTGCGCTTGATCGCGCAGGGTCACGCCAACAAGGTGATCGCGCGCGAGTTGGGCGTTGAGGAGCGCACCGTCAAGACGCACGTCTCGAGCTTGCTTTCCAAGTTGGGGCTGACATCCAGGACGCAGGCGGCGTTGTACGCGCTGAAGATCGGTCTGGTCGGGCTGGAGTGAGCGCACCGTGCCGGACGGCGTTTTTGCGACCTCGAGAAACACCGTGCTGGACGGTCTTCTTGGTCAAAATGCTGGCTCGAGAGGTGGATTCGTGCGTGGGCGCGATGTGCCGCGCCCGAGAAAGCCGCCCTCAAGTCCTCCCCGGCGTGCGGGACGTGTCATCAGCCCGCTTTTGGCTGATGACGGCAGGGTCGCTCTTCGTCTCGAGCCACTTTCTCGCTCTCCTGATACCCGAGCCTGACCCCTTGCAATCCGAGAAAACACACTTTAAGATTCTGTCATATGCGTAACGCGATCTCCTACGACCTGCCCGGAAACCCGAACATCGTCGGCGCGGCGCGCACACCAACCCCGCGACCATCGGATATCGCCGCCAGCTTCCTGAACGCCATCAAAACGGGCGATCTGCCCGGCGTCCACCACCTCGCGCTTCAGCACCAGTGGTTGCTGGAAACCGACCTGGGCGCGTCACCCATTTTGCTGGCCTTGCGGCACAGACGGCGCGCGGTCGCCAACGTGCTGGCGTTTTTAGGCATGAAATTGAACATCCTGGAAGCCGCCGCGCTGGGCAACGAACGGCGCGTGCGCGAATGGGCCGGGTTTCACGCCGCCACCGTCCACCAGCGCGATGCGCACGGTTGGACGGCGTTGCACCACGCCAGCTTTTATGGTCATTTGAGCGTCGTCAAGGCGCTCCTGGACGCCGGAGCCGACGCGAACGCCCTCGTTCCGGGAACCGTCACGCGCGCCATCGATCTGGCATCGAACCCGAAAGTGATCGCCAAGCTCAAAAGCGCCAGCTCGAAGGGAAGCGCCGCGGCCTGAAGTCAGGTTTTCTCGAGAACACCGTTCTGGACGCGATTTGTGATTTGCGTGCTGGACGGTGTTCTTTATTCTTCCCGCAGTAAGCCAGCGACCGTCTGCGCCACGTTCCAGAAGCGCGTGGTGGCTGGAACTTTCAATTTCGATTCCACGAAGGCGTTCGGTGACGCACCATTCACGACCGGATGCAGCCGCGTGAACACGTCCAGGATCGTGGCGTGCAGCACCTCCAGATCGGCTTTGGTATTGCGCTCGGGCAGCGTCAAGGCGGACGGCTCGCGCAGGAAGGTGATGCAGTGGCGCACGTCGTCGGGTATGGGCGCAGGCGAAAACGGTTGAATCGCCACCAGGTGCTGCATTTCGGCGCCCGTCCTGACCATCGCGCTGACGTTGACGCAACCGAGCGAGCGCATCACGGCTTCGATGCTCAAAGCGATCTCGTCTCTCGAGCCGTCGGCATCGAACAGCACGTTGCCCGTTTGAAGGTGCGTGCTGACGCACCCCAGGCCAGCCGCTTCGAGCGCGAGCCTCAAGTCCTGCATCCGCACCTGGTTGTGCTTGCCCAGGTTGATGGCGCGCAAAAAGGCGGCGTAGCGCACGGCTTACTTTGTGCCGTAGATGCGGTCTCCGGCGTCACCCAATCCAGGCACGATGTACGCGTGATCGTTTAAATGCGAATCGAGCGCGGCCACGATCACTTCAACGTCCGGGTGGGCTTTTTCCACGCGAGCCACGCCTTCCGGTGCGGCGATGATGTTCAAAAGCTTGATGCTCGAGGCTCCGGCCTTCTTGAGTTCCTCGATGGCGTCAATCGCGCTGCCGCCCGTGGCCAGCATCGGATCGAGGATGAAAACGCGCCGATCCTGAATGTCGGCGGGCAGTTTGGCGTAGTAGCGCACGGGGTTTTTCGATTCCGGGTCGCGGTACGTGCCGATGTGACCGACCTTGGCGGCGGGAACCAATCGCAGAATGCCATCCACCATGATCAGGCCAGCGCGCAAAATCGCCACCAGCGCGAGCTTCTTTCCCGCCAGCACCTTGACCCTGGCCTCGGACACGGGCGTCTGGACGGTGATTTCCTCGAGTTCCAGGTCGCGCATGGCTTCGAAGGCCATCAGCATCGTGATTTCCGTGACGAGTTCGCGGAAATCTTTCGATCCGGTATCCCGGTCGCGCAGTAGGGCGAGTTTGTGCTGCACCAACGGGTGGTCGATCACGGTCAGGCTCATGGCTCGAAACTACCATTCCGGGTTCCCGCGATGCTCAAAGCTTCGGGCGATGCTCGAGAAACACCGTCCTGCACGGTGTTGTCCTCGCGAATACCGTCTGGCACGATAGGTTTTGAACGCACCGATTCGGATTTCTTCACGGTCGCTTCGGGTGGAACGCGCTTAGGCTCGAGCCATGAGCAGACTCCACGTGAGCTTCATGGCCGGATTGCTGGCGCTGGTCGCGTTCGTAGCCTGCAACGCTCAGTCCGGATCCAACCCGGTCGCGCCGCCCGTCGCCTCTCCTCCACCCGCGCCACCCTCGAGCCCGACGCCACCCACCCCACCAACACCCAGCCCGCCAACACCGACGCCACCGAACCCCACACCACCGCCCGCACCACCCAACCCACCGCCACCCAACCCACCCTCGAGCCTGGCGTACTCGCGAGGCGTCAACCTGGCGGGCGCGGATTTCGGCGAGAGCGTCCTGCCGGGCACGTTCGGCAAGCAGTACACCTACCCGAACCAGACGGAAGTGGATTACTTCAGCGCCAAAAACATGAGCATCTACCGCCTGCCGTTCCGCTGGGAGCGCCTGCAACGCGCGCTGAACGCCGACTTCGACGCCGATGAACTCGCGCGCCTGGATGGTTTCGTCAGGGCCACCACTGCCAAAGGAAAGATCGTGATCCTGGATCCGCACAATTACGCGCGCTACAACGGCCAACTGATCGGCTCATCCGCCGTGCCGAACGCGGGCTTCGCGGACTTCTGGCGCAGGCTGGCCGTGCAGTACAAGGGCAACAAGAACGTGGTCTTTGGGCTGGTCAACGAACCGCACAACATCCCCACCGCGCAATGGGTCAGCGCCGCCAACGCCGCCATCGCCGCGATCCGCGCGGCGGGCGCGAGCAACACGATCTTCGTGCCCGGCAACCGTTGGACGGGCGCGTGGACGTGGTTTTCACCCGATCAGGACGGTGCGTCCAACGCTGCGGCCATGCTGGGCATCACCGACCCCGGAAATAACATCGTCTTCGAGGTGCATCAATACATGGATTCGGACGGGTCGGGCACGCAAGACGCGTGCGTCAGCGCGACCATCGGATCTGAACGGTTAAAAGCGTTCACGGGCTGGTTGCGGGACAACAAGCGCAAAGGTTTCCTGGGCGAAGTCTCGAGCGGCAAGAACGCGCAGTGCGACGCGGCTCTGGAGGACATGATCAAATACGTGGAATCGAACGCGGATGTCTGGCGCGGCTGGACGTACTGGGCGGCGGGCCCGTGGTGGGGCGACGCGCCGAGCCTGGAGCCGAAAAATGGTCAGGACGCGCGGCAGATGCCGATCTTGCAACAGTTTTTGAAATAGCGCTCTGCGGCTCGAGGGCATCTGTGAACTGTTCGAGGGATTCCCTCGTTTGTCATCCTGAACGAAGTCAAGGATCTTTCGCCGTTGCTGAGTCGCCCTTCCAGGGCGCGCAACGGGAGTTCTCGAGCGGGTCCGATCCCATCATATGAAATCGTCTTTCACTTGCGCGGCTTCGCCGCTTCAGTTCCAGACGATTTCATTCGCATCCTACGCGCCACGGCGCGGTTTTGATTTGATCAACATACAGATCAAATCAAAACGGATTTGATCCCATAGGTTCTTACCGCGAGAGCACCGTCCAGCACGCTGTTGCCAATTTGCGTGCTGGACGGTGTTTTTGAGCTGATCCGTCAGACTTTCCGCTCGAGCACCATCAATGCGCGCGGCAGCTTCTCGTCCAGCGCATCCTGAAAACCCTGCGATTCGCGGTTCAAGAACCAGTGCAGGTCGTTCAGGGTCTGCAACGCGACGTAAGCCGGGAAGCGCGGCGCGATGCCTTCGGGTTCGACCAGATCGAAGGCGGTTCGCACCGCCTGATCGGCGGGCAGTTGATCGAAGGTTCCGGTCATTAAAATCGCGTAATCGCGGGCGGGATCGTCCCAGTTGGAGCGGCCCCAGTCCACGACCAGCACGCGGCCCAGGTCGGGCGATTGGCCACCGTAAAGGACGTTGGCGCGCCACAAATCGAGGTGGCACAATCGCGCTTCGGTCTCGAGCAAACCCGATTGAAGGGCGCGTTCGACGGCATCAAAAAGCGGTTTCAGGCCGGGACGATGTTGGAGGCTTTCACGAAACGACACGATTTTTTCGCGCACGCCGCGCAGATCGACGGCGCGTCCGGCACCCTGCCGGTGCAGTCCGCGCAAGAAAGCGCTCAGTTGCCCCAGGCCGTAAGGAATCTGCGCCGCCGATATCGGCGTGCCCGGAAAGTAGCGCAGCATCAGCACTTCGGGGTCGCCCGCCCAGGGTTTTTGCGTCCCGACGACCCACTCGCTCAATCCGGCGCGGCGCATGTTGCCCGCCTCGAGCTGGTTCATGCCGTCCGCGCGGCGGTAAACCTTGACGATCCGTTCGCCCGCCCCAAAACCGTCGCCTTCGGCCATCAGGCGGAAGACCCTGGAGTGCGCTCCGCCGCCCACGCGCGTCACGGCGCCGTAGATCGTCTCGAGCCACCGCTCTATTTCTGGCCCCGTCGTCGGCGTCACGGATTGATGATACCTGCGCGCGGCGCGCGGGATGTCTCGCGCGCTCGAAGTGCGTATCGGTTGCTCGAGAAAACCGTCTGGCACGGCCTTTTTGAAAAGAAAAGAACACCGTCCTGGACGGTGTTCCTCATAGAAACAGGTGTTAGCGGCGGGCGGTGCTGGTGCGTTGCGCGGTGCCACCCGTCAGGCTGTATGCGGGCCGCACGGTCACGCGCGGGTCGCTCGGGTTGATGGCGTAAATCGCGCCCCACGGAACGTAATACGAGCTGGTCGAATCGCGCCTGATCTCGCCGGTGTTCATGCGCACCACGCGGTCAATCCGGACGTTCATGCCGCGCTCCGGCCCGGACAGCACCTTCAAACGCCCCGGCGCGATGGCAGAATCCGCCACCCAGCGCGTCGCAGGCGGTTGCACGACCTTCCAGACGACCGGTCTGGAGACGCTCGATGTCCGATCCGGTTTCGCACCGAAAAAGAAGAACGACAGGGTCGAACGGCGAATATTCCAACTGGCCTGAATAAACAACGGTGCGCCCGTGTCGTTCTGGTACTTGAGGTTCTTGTAAGGCGCAAAAACGGTCGCCTCGTAACCGACCGGGTCGTAGTAATGCACGCGGTAGCTGTGGAAGTTGCGCTGCTGGATCGGCAGGCCGGATTCGTAGGCCGCGCGGAACATCGTCGTGGAGACCTGGCAGATACCGCCACCGACATCTTTTTCCAGCAGGCCGTCCCTGATAATGTAGCCGTCCACAAAACCCGTCTGGGCGGTGATGTCCCCGACGCGACGGTTGAAGTCGAAGCTTTCGCCGGGCTGAATGTAGGTCAGGTGCAGTTTGGATGCGCCGTTGATGATGTTCGCCACGCGAAACGGCGGGCTGCCGTAAAAGGTGCTGGTTCCGCCGCCGAAGTAATAGCGGATGCCCTTGGCGTACCAGTCCTGCAGGTTGCGGGCGGGTAGCACGGCGTCCACCTGAATGATGGCCAGGCTCTTGTTGAACTTGATGGCCTGAAGGATGTTGTCGCGCGTGGCGGTCTGGTTGACCCGGCGTCCCGTGCGCTGGCGGGCGACCCAGACGCCATTTTCGTAGTTCCAGAGGGCGTTGTCCGATGTCTGCGCTAAAGCGTTGAAGATCCGGTTCAGTTCGGGCTCGAGGTTCGAAGAGAGCTTGTTGAACTTGCGGCTGGCGTCCACGCCCGCTTTGGTCAGTTTGAAGCCGCGCGAGAAGGTCTTGGTGACCAACTGACCGTCCTGGATGGATGTTTCCGTCAGGTCGGCGCGCAGCTCGAGCGGTTTGCTGACGGGCTTGACGGCGGGTTTGGGGGTGGGTTTGACGGCGGGTTTGGGGGCGGGTGGTGCGGGTGGCGGCAAGGTCGGGGCGGGCGGGCTGGGCAGGTAAGGCACGACCGGATCTGCGGGCGGCGTGGGTTGCGGTGCGGGTTCTGTGGGAACGCTCGGGGCGGGAGGCTGGACGGGGTCGGTCTGCGCACCCGCCATGCTGATCAGCACGACGAGGCACGGTGCAGCGAGGTATGTCATCCACTTCATGGATCTGAGTGTACCCGAGTTGGGCTTTAAACCGGGTAAAGCAGATGGCATACGCGATCCAGATTGGTCAGTTCACGCCGGGAACGCCTCCTCGAGGTAGACCATCCTGGACGCGAAACTCAAACAGTGCAGAACCGCGTCCAGCACGGTCTTTTTACGCCACACCCGCGAATCTGGCGCTCGAGCCCGAGCCACCGAAAGAGCAACCCGCCCGAAGAAGCAACATTCGCTCCAGACGTATGATTGCCCATGTGACCCGCTTTCCTGCCCGGCTCGAGCCACTGATTGGGTGGCTCGAAAACCGTTTTGGCTGGGAGAGAAATTACGCTTTCGGCGTGCTGAACGGCTGGTTCGCGTCATTGGGCGATGGCTTCATGAATGCCAGCGTGGTCTTGTCCAGCTTCGCCGCCGTGCTGGGCGCATCGAACACGGTGATTGGGCTTCTGCCCGCGATCCAGACGGGCGGCTGGATGATCCCGCAGTTGCTGGTCGCCAGCCGCATCCGGCACTTGCCGCGCAAGATCGTCGTGTACCAGCGCGCCAGCACGATTCGCACGGCGTCTTACGTGTGGATTGTCACCAGCACGGTTCTGCTCTCGAGCCAACCATCCTTGCTGCTGATCGCCTTTTTGATCGGTCTGACGGCCAACGCGCTCGCGTCGGGCATCTCTGGCCTGCCGTGGATGGAAGTCACGGCCAAGGTCATTCCGGCCCGCCAACGACCCGGATTTTTTGGAATTCGCAACCTCTACGGCGGTCTGCTGGCGCTGGTCGGAAGCTTCGCGGTGCGCGCCATCCTGGGCGCGGACTGGCGGTTTCCGTTCGATTACACGCTGATTTTCGTGCTGGGCATGACGGCCCATTCGATCTGCTGGTGGTTGTTCGGCTTCACCGTCGAACCGCCGGACCCGCCTCAGGAACCCGCGCATTTCCGCCAGGAGGTGCGCTCTGTGCCGGATACCATCCGCGACGACCCGGATTACCGCGCGTTTTTGATTTACCGCACGGCGGTCGCCATCGCCACGCTCTCCGATCCTTTTTTCACGGTGTTTGCGCTGCGCGAGATCGGGGTCGGCAAGGCCGCCGTGGGTGCGTTCGCGATCGTGATCGGGGTGGTGGCACCGCTTTCCAACGCCGTCTGGTCGCGGCTCGCGGAACGTTTCGGCTCGAGACGATTGATTCGCTACGCGGTGGCCTGCGCCGCGCTCGCGCCCTTGACCGCGCTCTTGATGCCCAAAGGGGCGGGCTTGTGGTTCGCGCTGGTGTTCGTGCTCTCGAGCCTGGGCGCGGCGGGGTTGAACCTGGGCAACGCGAATTTCATGCTCGGGGTCGCTAAACCGGAAGCCAGAGGCCGGTACATCGGCACGGCCAACACGCTGGTCGGCGCGGTGATGTTCGTGTCCGTCGTGGGCGGACAACTGGCGGACTGGGTCGGGTATCGGCCCGTGTTCGCGCTGGGCGTGGTGCTTTACGGGCTTTCGTGGGGGCTGGCCAGCCGCCTCAGGCGCGATCTCTAAAAAGAACACCGTCGTAGACGGCATGGTTTGTTTTGCGTCCTGGACGGTGTTCGCTTCATTTGATCGGGAATCAGCCATGCTTCTGGAAAGCAAAGTAAGAAATCTTTCATTCCCTTTGATCTATACCTCAATCCACGGCCCGCTGACAGCCCAGAACTCGAGCAATCGAGGGCAGGTCAGCACGGGCGAGGAGAGACGCGATGGCCAAAATTATTGCAGTGGACGATTCCGTGGCAGACCTGCGCTTGATCGAATCGATGCTCTCGACCAAACATCGCGTGATGCTGTGCCTCAACGGCGATGGGCTCGAGGAAAAAGCCGTGGCCGAGAAACCCGACCTGATCCTGATGGACGTGGTCATGCCGAACCGCAACGGCTACGAGAGCATGCGCAAAC
>CAXTKV010000167.1:0-11841 GCA_964244895.1 uncultured Deinococcales bacterium | reverse complement strand
TTCCGGGATGGCGTTCTCGAGGGAGGGTGAATCACCAACTCATATGAAATCGTCTTTCACTTGCGCGGCTTCGCCGCTTCAGTTCCAGACGATTTCATTCGCATCCTACGCGCCACAGCGCGGTTTTGATTTGATCTGTATTTTGATCAAATCAAAACGGATTTGATCTCACCGCACAGGAACGGTGTTCCGTAGGGGCGAATCTCGTATTCGCCCCCGCACTGACGCGCCGACAGGGGCTGAAGTCCAACCCTCAGTTCGAGCGTTGAGGCTCGCGCAGCAGGCCACCGATCAGGGACGATGCGAAAGAGATCAGCATCGACGCGATCATGGCGGCCAGGAAACCGTGCGTCCGAAGCGGCGTCAGATTCGAGACGACCAGCAGCACGATGGCGTTGACCACGAAAGTGAACAACCCCAGCGTGATGAAGTTCAACGGCAGCGTCAAGAGCAGCAAAATCGGCCTGAGGATCGCGTTTGCTACCCCCAGCACCAGCCCGGTCAGCAGGTAATCCCCGACGGTCGGGTTGACGAAGGAAATCAATCCTGGGAACAGCGCCGAAACCACCCAGAGCGCTCCCGCACCGATCAGTACACGCCAGAAAAAATTCATGCCTTCCATCCTTTCACAGCCTTTTGGTTGTGGCTCGAGCCTCAAGAGCCATCCGCGTCCGGCATCAGCACCCAACCGACCGCGTAGGCCAGCAAACCCACGATCGCGAAGCCGAGCGCCACGAACGCGATCCGCACCAGCGTCACGTGGAGCTTCGTGTAACGCGCTATTCCCGCGCAGACGCCGACCAGCACGCGTCCCCGGCGCGGTCGGGTCAGACCGGGCGGGACGAAAGCCTTGAAGAACGGTTCCTGATCGGCGGGCATCTCCGGCAGGACGACCCACGCGCCGATGTAAGCGATCACCAGCAATCCCGCCAGTTGCGGCGAGAACAGGCTCAAGAAAGCCACCACGACCAGCCCGAGCCGCACCAGCACGGGGTGAATCCCGAGGCTGACGCCCAGCCCGCCCGCCACGCCGCCGAGCGTTCGGTCGCGTCTGGTTCGGTAGATTCGTGTGCCGCGCTCCATGTGTCTCCGTCTGGGGATCATGCGTTTGCGTGTAGTACGCGGGTCGTTGCCCTCGGGTTCCCGCGCTGAGGAATCGATTCAGGTTACGTCAATCGCACCATTGTAGGCAAGAATATCGTCCCAGACGCGTTTTCTCGAGCAGCGAAATTGTGCCTCGAGCACGGTTTCGGTGTACCTCGAGAAGCCTGCGTCGCTCGAGAATCTTCAGTTCATGCCGTCCACTGCGGTGTTCTGACCTTCGAGGACTGGCTTAAGCCGCACGGCGGAGGTGGTTTTCACCTCGAGCGCCTAAAATTGGGGCGTGGAACTGTTCCTGGGCACGGGCGGCTTCAGCAACGAGGACTGGGTCGGGTTGTTCTACCCGCCGGAACTCAAAAAAACCGAGTGGCTCGAGTTTTACTCGCGGCATTTCAACGCCGTCGAGGTCAACTCGACCTTCTACGCGGTTCCGGCGCAAAAAACCTTCGCGTCCATGCTGGAACGATCCCTCGGGCGCTTGATGTTCTGCGTCAAGTTGCACCGTTCGTTCACCCACGATCTGGGCAAGCCGGAAATGGCGGACGAGGACGCCGCAAAAAGATTTTTGTACACCATCGACCCGGTGCGTCAGGCGGGCAAGTTGGGGCCGTTGCTGGCGCAGTTCCCGTACAGTTTCAAGAACTCGCAACCGTCCAGAACGCACTTGGCGGAACTGGTGGAGTGGTTCAACGTCGGGCGGCGTGACGGCGTGCAGCTGGCCGTGGAATTCCGGCACCAATCCTGGGACAAGGAACCCGTCTATCAGTACCTGGCGGATCTGGGCGTGCACGCCGTCAGCGTGGATTTGCCCAGGCTCGAGGGTTTGCCCGCTTCTACGGTGCGGGCTTCGAACGCGCAATCTGGCCTGATCTACGCGCGCATGCACGGGCGCAACGCTGGGAACTGGTTCGATGGCAAGGACGCCGCCGAACGCCACGATTACCAGTACACGAGTGGCGAACTCGAGCCGTGGGTCGCGGCCATTCAGCGCGCGCACCCGAGATCGGCCTACGTTTTTTTTCAGAACACCACGCGCGGTCAGGGCCTGACCAACGCGCGCGAATTCCGGGCGCTGTGGGACGATCAAAACGCCTGAGCGACGCGCGCGTTTTTGACCGTCCCAGACGGTGTTCTTGCCACTTGAGAGCGCCGTCCTCGGCTGTGCGGTAAACTTCAGCCCTCGAGCGTGCCGCCCGGCGGCTGAAAACGGCTCGAGATGGGCCAGGCGAGCCGCAGGCTCAAGGTGGCGCACGAAAGGATGCCCGTGAAAATACAGAACGACAAGGTCGTCTCCATCGACTATAGCCTCAAGGTCGAAGGCGAAGTCATCGACGCCTCGAACGGCAGCCCGCTCGTGTACCTTCACGGGCACGGCAACATCATTCCGGGTCTGGAAAGCGCCCTCTCGGGCCTCGAGCCCGGACAGGCCAAGCACGTCAGCGTCGAACCCGGCCAGGGTTACGGCGAGTACGACCCGGAAGCCGAACAGGTGCTGCCGCGAGATGCTTTCGACGACAGCCTCGAGATCGGCGCGAGCTACACCGGCGAAACCCAGGAGGGCGAACCGATCCAGTTCACCGTCCTGGAAGTCAAACCGGACGGCGTGCTGGTGGACTTCAACCACCCGCTGGCCGGTGAAACCCTCGAGTTCGACGTGACCGTGCGAGAGGTGCGCGACGCCACCCCGGAGGAACTCGATCACGGGCACGCCCACCAAGGCGATCACGGCCACACCCACTGAGATCATTCAGGGGAGACCGTCCAGCACGCCGTTTCTCGAGACTCGAGATTCGCGTCCCAGACGGTCTTTTTTGCGTTGCTCGGCGGTAAATCTGCGTGCTGCACGGTGCGTTCTGATCGGTCGCCTAGCGGACTGCGGTATATTGCCCGCAATCGAAGCATTCCATCATCCAACCAAAGAGGACTCGTGACCCACCGCGCCCAGCGTCAGATGATCGTGCTCTGTAGCCTGCTGCTCGGGTCTGCATTGCTCGGTTCTGCAGGCTTCGCGCAGCAGTTCTCGGTGTCGTTTCAACTCGGTGCGGTCACGCCGTTGAGCGCCAACGCGCGAGCGCAATTCGAGGTCGACTACGACGCGTTGGATGGCCTGACCATCGGTGGCAAGTTGACGCTCGAGAACGCACCGCTCGGCGGGAGTTTCGTGGTGCGGCTCAACCCGAACGCGCTTTACCGTTTCAACATTTATGGCGACGGTCAGTTGGGCGTGATCGGTTACGGCGGCTTGAGCCTGTTCGGTAGCTACTCGCCGAACCCACCGACCGTCACGACGCCCGAAGACGATGACCCCAACGATAATTCCAACGACTCGAACGATTCCAACGACTCCAATGACGACCGCCGCCCAGGGGGAACGCCGACGCAGACGCTCGGCGTCGAAGGGTTGCTGATGGCGGGCGCAGATTTTGCTTACGCTGCGGACGAGATGACGACCCTGTACGGAGGTCTGGAGGTTGACTTGCGCTTGTTCCCGCAGCTCAAACCCGTTTTTTATCCGTACCTGGAACTGGATTACGTCGCGCTGGACAACCTCGATCTCGGGGTGGGCGGGTACCTCAGTTGGTCATCGGGTGCGTTCGGGTACGACCTGTACGCCAACGCCTTCTACGACCTGACCGACCAGATCGGCTTGCGCTTCGAGATCGGTTTTGACGGTCAGGTCTACGCGTTTTTGCGCGTCACCTACAAATTTTGAAGACCCGAAGGTATTCCTCAAGGTCACGGCGCTGCGAAGGAGAGGCTCGCGCGCTTGCAGCACCGTGAGGATCTCTCGAGAGCCCTGACTTACTTCAGCCGGATCGAACTCGAATCAATTTCGCGTGTGGCGTTTTCGTCGGTGACGACGCCACCACTTTTGGGGTCGATATAAACGTAACCGACGAGTTTATTCGAGAAATACACCTGAACCTCGAGGCCGCGCGGTGAGGGCAGTACGAAGGTTCCAAACTTGATCTCTGAAGCTTGGGCGCGCACGGTTTGGAGCATGGTGCTGAGCTGCGTGTTCTCGAGTGCGCTCGAGGGTCGGTAGTTCGAGCGCTCCTGAAAGATGACGGGTTGTCCCGTCTCGGGGTTCAGGGTGATCGTGCCGATGACCCGATCACCGACCTCGATACTGACCCGAATGGCGCTGGGTCGGTCGGCGATTTGCACGACCCAGAGTTGCCCAATCTTGAGATCGCGCCGTATCTGAGAAAGCTCACGCGGCACGTCGAGCGCGCGCGGTGTATTGGGCGTCTGCGGAGCTTGCGGGGTCGATTTGGGTTGATCGGTTGGTTTCTTGGGATCTTCTGGTTTACTCGGATTTTGATCTTGATCTTCGGGTTTGCTCGGGTCTCTCCTGGGGTCTTCGGGTTTCCTGGGGTCTTCAGGTTTTTTTGGATCTTCGGGCTTCTTCGGATCTTTTTTTGGATCTTCTGGTTTCTTCGGGTCTCTCTTGGGATCTTCAGGTTTCTTCGGGTCTTTTTTTGGATCGTCATTTTCGGTGTACTCGAGCCAGGGCATCAGGCTCGATCCGATCCGCGAAGAGAGTTCTTTGCGCGGGTGACGAAAATTGCCATTCCGCAAGATGTCTCCTGGCCGCGCCGAGCCGCGTCCCGGATGTCCGAGCGCCACGGTCATCTCGAAGGGATACGCTAACGCCACGAGGGTGATCAACCCTCGGGTCAATTTGTTGCGTCCTCGAAACAGCCTCATTTGAATTGCTCCTTTCTTTTCCATTTTCTTCGCCATAAATTACTTCACATTTGTTACACGAGAATTGGAATCTGTCCTCGAGGCCCTCATGCCCGTTTCGCGCGTGTTGGACGAACCCGCATCGAAGGCATTGGGCAAGGTCACCACAAACATGGCTCCCTTGGCGGCCTCTTCGAGCGCGATGCTGCCCTCGTGGGCGCGCACGACCCCCTGCACGATCGCCAGCCCCAGCCCCGCGCCACGGGAGCGAGCGCCCTTGGCGAAACGAGTAAACAAGCGCTCGCGCATCTGCGGGTCAACGCCGGAGCCGTCGTCCCAGACGCGCAGCGTGACCTCGCGCCCCTTGGCCCGAACGCGCAAACCGACTTCGCTGCTGGCGGCACCGACCGCGTTTTCGAGCAAGTTGCCGACGGCGCGACCGATCATCACGGCATCGCCGTAGAATTCCAGATCGCGTGGAATCTCAAAAGAATACGCCAGCCCTCGCTGCGTCGCCAGATGCGCGTAGGTCGAACGCACCGTCTCGAGCGCGTCTGAAAGCACGAAACGCTCGAACGGAACCTCCGGCCCAGCCTCGAGTCGCGCCAGCGTCAGCAGGTCTTCGGCCAGCTTTGAGAGCCCGCCGATGCGTTCCAGAAGGCGTTCCAGCACGGCGCGGTACTCGGGCGCCTCGCGCGGTCGGCGCAGCGCGACCTCGACCTCGGTGCGCAGCACCGACAGGGGCGTGCGCAAATCGTGCGCGGCCTCGGCGGTAAAGCGGCGTTGCGCCTCGACCAGCGATTCGAGGCGCTCCAGCATGCCGTTCAGGCTGCGCTTGAGCGCGCCCAGCTCGTCTCGCGAATCCGCCCGAGGGATGCGGCTCGAGAGTTCGCCGTGTTCGACCGCGCGGGCCGTCTGGGCGACCTCGCGCAGAGGGCGGCTCAACCAGACCGCCAGCCGATCACCGACGATGAAGGCCAACAGCGCCGCTCCCACCAGCCAGACGATCACCGTCAAGCGCAACTTCATCAGCCTCTGCGTGCCCGCCAGATCGGCGGCGGATACCACCAGAGCGTAGGCCAGACTGAAGGTGCCGTCCGTCGAGAAGATCGGGAAGACCGCTGCACCCCGATCCCCGCCCAGGGCAAAAGAAGCTTCTTGACCGCCCTGAACTCGAGCCAGAACATCCGCCGGGATGCTGATCTGGTTCGAGTTCAAAGCATCCTGCACGCTTCCGTTCGGCCTGACCAAAAACACCTGAAGATCGCCCAGTTTTTCCAGCAGCGGCGTCGAGGGTGGCTCGCGCAGCATCACCCGATCCGCACCGACCGCGAGTTGCGCGTAAGCCCTGGCCAGGGTTCGCAATTCCAGATCGAAGTCCGCGCCCGCATCCGCCGCCGTCAGGGCGTACAGCACCGCACCCAGGCTCAGGACGGGCAATAAGAGCGCCAGGGCGAGCGTCAGGGTTAGCCGCAACCGCAGTGACATCAGCCACCCTGCGGCGAGCGCAGCACGTAACCCATGCCGCGCACCGTGTGCAACAACGCTACGGTGAAAGGCTTGTCAATCTTCTTTCTGAGATACGACACGAACACGTCCACCACGTTGGAATCGAAGCCAGCATCGTCGGGCCAGACGGCTTCTGCGATCCGCGCGCGGGACAGCACCTCGTCGGGGTGGCGCATCAGGAATTCCAGCATCGCGTACTCGCGCGCGCTCAAAGCGATCACCTTCCCGGCGCGTTCGACGCGGGCGTTGGACGGGTCGAGGCTGAGGTCGCCCACGCCCAGGAGCGCGCTCGAGCCGCCGCGCCGCAGCAGCGCCCGCAATCGCGCCAGCAGTTCCTCGAACTCGAAGGGTTTGGTCAGGTAATCGTCCGCGCCCGCGTCCAGACCGCTGACCTTATCGCGCAGGTCGTCCCTGGCGGTCAGCATCAAGATCGCGGCCTTGACACCGTGCGCGCGCATTTCCCGGCAGGCCGAAAAGCCGTCCTGGGACGGTAAACCCACGTCCAGCACGATCAAATCGTGCGAGGTCAGGCTGGCCTGATAGACCGCGTCCTCGCCGTCGTCGGATTCGTCCACGACGTAGCCTTCCTCGCGCAGGCCGGATGCCAGGGCGCGCAGCAAGTCCGGGTCGTCTTCGACTACGAGCAATCGCATGGTTTCACGGTACTACCCCAGCGGCTTCGAGCTGGGCATCTGCGGTGTTCCGGATCGCACGGAACCCGATCAATACGGCTCGGGAAAAGATTTCGGTTCGCGCGAGCACCGTCCTGGACGGTATTTTTGAGGACTCAAGATTCGTGTCCTGAACGGTCTTCGGATGCGTTGCAAAAGTGGTCTAATCCTCAGTTAACCAAAATCCTGAGACTCCTGTTCGGGCAAGGATCCACCGTTTTGACGCGTGTGTCACCGGGGCGCACGGGTTTGGTGGTTTGCAGCCCAAAAGGAGTGCTGATGACCGAGACAACCCCCGAACCGATCCTGGATCGTGCGCTCGACAAGGAGTTCAGCCGCCGCGAGGCGATGCGAATGATCGGTTGCCTGTTGTGCCTGACGGCAGCTCCCGTCGTGCTGAGCGCCTGCAACGAATTCGATGCCACTCCCGTGACACCGCCTGGGCCACCACCGCCTCCATCGCCGACGCCGCCTTCACCACCGCCCGGCCCAACCCCACCGCCACCACCGCCCGGCCCGACCCCACCGCCACCTCCGCCGGGTCCAACGCCACCGCCACCCCCGCCAGGGCCGACACCGCCACCACCCCCACCGGGCCCGACGCCACCACCGCCGCCACCCGGCCCGACCCCTCCGCCACCGCCCCCTGGGCCGACCCCGCCGCCTCCGCCACCACCGACCGGAACCCAGGTGCTTCTGGCGACCGAAGTCACGGCGGATGGGCAGTTCAAACGCGTCACCGTCAGCGGCGTCCCGGTGATCGTCTACGCCAGCAGCACCCAACTCGCGGGCGGCGTGCAGCGCGGCAGCGTCTGGATCGTGGCGTTCTCGAGGGTCTGCACGCACCAGGGTACGTCCATCGGCAATCCCACGAGCGGCATCATGACCTGCCCGAACCACGGTCAGCAGTTCACCGCCACCACCGGAACGCCGACGGGATCGGCCAACAAGACCAGCAAGCCGCTCGCGCAGTACAGCCTTCAGGTTGCTTCCGACAACACCGTCTACGCGACGGGAATTTTGCGCCCATAAGATGCGACGATCCTTCGCCAGCGCCATTCTGTTCGCCGTGATCGGGTGTTGCCCGGTCATGGCTCAACTCAGCCTGGACGCTCCAGTGGCCTTCAACGATCGCGTCGAGATCGGGCTGGTGCTGGCTCAAACTGGCACGCTGCAAATCGCGGTGGCCGCCAGCACCTGCCCTGCGAGCCTCGACGCCGCGCAACTCGAGGGGCCGGGACGCGCAGCGCTGACGGTCATTACCAAGGGCTACAGCACCTGCCTGGTGACGCTGGCCGTGATTGACGCGAGCGGCGCGCAGACCGCGTACCGGCTCGAGGTCGGCTCACCGGGCGAGTCCGGTTTCAACGTGATCCTCTCCGGCAACGGGGCGTTCGACCCGGCGGGCTCGCCCAGCCTGGGTGGTGACGCGGGATTGCGCGTGTCGGGTGGCTGGGGCGACCTGCACCTGAACGGTGCGCTGACCTGGAGCCCGGACGCGTCCTTCGATGGAAGCGTCGATCTGCGCTACCAGGGCTTCCGGGCGCTGCTGGCCGACAGTTTCGGCGCACCGTTGCACGTGGCGGGCGATGCGGGGCGCGGCTTGTACCTCTCGCAGGATTTGCCGTTCGGTTTCGCGATCGGTTGGGCGCGACCGTTCCAGGCCGCGATGCGCGGCGGCATCGGCTGGAACAGCCCTTACGTCTGCGCGGGCGCGAGCCTAAACATCCTGGGTCAAGACCCGATCGTTTCTGCGCAAGGCGGTTACGATCAGTTCCACGGCAGCGTCCAGTACAGACCGCAGGCCGAAACCGCGCTCGGCGTGTCCGGCGCGAACGTCCTGAGCTTCACGGGCGAGATCAGGAACGCGCCCGATTACCGTTTCAACTTCGGCGGCACGGACAAGAGCGTCTATCTCGAGGGTATCGGCTTCGTGACTGACACGCCCCTGGGCTGGTTATCCTTGCGCGGACGGACGGATATTGACGCGACGGGTTTCAGCACGGGTGGGCTGTTCTTCACGCGCGAACTGAGCCTGGAATGGCGCACGGACGCGTTCGGCGGCAGCTTCGTGCGCGGCGAATACCGCTTCTTGAAACCCATCCCGGATGTCCTGACGGAACTGCGTTTCGGCGCGACCGGAACCTTCTCGCCGACGCCCGGACACCTCGACGTGGACAGCCTCTGGCTGGGCGACCCGGTCGAATTGCGTTTCGGGCTGAGCGCGGGTTCGGACACGCAGTTTCGCATCGGCGCGCGCGCGGGCGTGACCTACCGCGATATCTTCGGCGGGCCGTTCACGGTGGCGCTCGACGTGACCACGACCGACGTGCGCTTCTACAACCGCTACAACGCCGACCTGCGGCTCAGTTACTCGAGCTTCGATGGCTGGCAAGTGATTCTGGAGGTCGTCTCGCCGATCACGAACCCGTCGGCGGCCACCGTCAAGTTGGGGCTCTCGAGCTGGTTTTACGTGCCCGTCGATCCGCCCGCCCCGGACGCGCGCATCCTCGGGCCGGAAGAAACCCCGACAGCTGTTACGCCGAGCGGTTGTAGGTAAGTCCGGCACCGTCCAGGACGCGATTTTTCGCATGCCAGAAACACTATCCTGGCCGATCTTTCCAAAAAGCTTTCAGACACGATCGCACCGCGACTCAGACACCTCAGCCCTCGAAAGGAGCCGATCATGACCCACCTATGGAACCCCGACCTTCGCGCACCGACCCGCGATCCTCGAGCCAGGCAGAACCCCAGAAGTCTCGAGGTGGCCACGGTCGCGCTCGAAGCGCTGGCTGCCCTCGGGGGCGCGCTGGTGTTGGCGGCTGCGGTGTTCTTGTTGATCAGCGCGGTCAACGCCCAGGTCAACCCGAACGATTTCGACATCAACGCTTCGGGTTTCTGGCGCCCCTAAGCCCCGTCGTCGGCTCGCCGCCCAAGTCTATTGAAAGGAAAAACACCATGAAAACACTGATCGCCACGCTCGTTATCGCCGGTGCTTCCACGCTCGCCTCGAGCGTCGCCGCACCCGCCAGTTACACGCCGAACGCCCAACTGACCTACGAAGCGTCCGGGCCGTTGGGCAAGTTCAAGGGCACCAACAAGGCCGTCACCGGCGCGTTCACCTGGGACAAGGAATCGAACGCCGTCAAGGGCAAGATTTGCAGCGACCAGAAAGCCTGGGCTTCCGGCGAGATCATCCGCGACAGCCACACCAAGGACATGTTCGAGGCCGAGAAATTCCCGACCGCCTGCTTTGAACCCACCAAGATTCAGGGCGATCCGACCAAGGGCGGCTTCGTGCTTTCCGGCAACCTGACCATGCACGGCGTGACCGCGCCGATCAACATTGCGGCTCAGGCCAAAACCGACGGCGGCAAGGTCACGTTCACCGGGCAGTTCGCCATGAAAATCACCGATTACCGGATGGAGCAACCCAGCATGATGGGCCTGAAAGTCGGTAACGACGTGACCGTGAGCATCTCAGCCGAGGCGGCTACGCAGTGAAAACACCGTCCGCCACGCGGTTCCTGGCCGCCCTGCTGATTGTGGGCTGGCTGGGAATCGCCTTGGCGAACGGCTGGAAAACCCTGGCCTGGGTGCGGTACGACCCGGCCACGAAAACCTTCGCGCTCTCCAACGGCGCGCCCCTGCCGGAACTCGGTATCTCGAGCCTCAAGGCGGGACGCTGGGTCGAACTGCGAAACGGAACCGCCATCCCGCAACCGCAGTGGCGACCGCCGCAGGACATCGAGAAGCACTGGGCGCCGAAAGGTGCGACCCGCGTGACCTTCAGCCACGAACGGCATTTCGCGTCCCTGGGTTCGAAGAACTGCCTGAGCTGCCACGCCGACGAGCGCGGGCTGGGCAGCGGCAAGGACTTTCAATCCCGCGCGCCGGACGTGAGCCTGGAGCCGCACGCCGCGAAATCCCTCGGACGGTTCTGTTCGCAGTGCCACAACGCCCAGACCAAACCCGCCAGCTTCGAGGGCGGCACCCCGACCGTTAACCCGACGATTTTTACCAGCTTCGGGAAATCCGGCGACGGTTCGTGTTCCAGATGCCACGTGCCCGCCAGCCACGGCGCGGATTTCGTGCCGAACCACCCGACGCTGATCGCTTCGGGCACGGAGCGCTGCGCCAGTTGCCACCGGGGCGCTCAGGAAATCAGCCCGCAAGATCTGGGTCAGGCGCTTCAGTACGTTCGCGCCCAACAGACCCTGCTCGAGAACCCCGAAGATCTGGTCGCCTTCCAGAAAACCCTGCCCAACCACTTCTGCACCTACTGTCACACCACCCAAGAAAGCTTCTGGACCATCAAGTAAACCCGTTTCCAGGGAGGGGAACGACCGCACAACCCGAATTCTGGACGAGCATCGCTCGAGGTCGCGCGTGGCGCCATCAGCCGCGCGAGGGGGTCAACATGCACATGAATCGACGCCAGGCGGTACAGGCACTGGGTTGGGGCGGCGCAACGCTTCTGGTCGGCTGTAACACCACACCCACGGGAACCGTCACGCCGACCACCGGCGAACTCTCGAGCAGCACGGTCACGACCGATTGCACCGGCACGATCACGCTGGCTGTCAAACTGAAATCCGATCTCGGCGAAGTGATCAAAGTCGAGTTCTACCAGGGCAAGACCTTGCTGGGTACCAGCACCACAACCCCGTACAGCCTCGATATCGCTGCACAATCCGTCACCAACGGCGGGACGGACGGCGAAGACACCGAAAACGCAAACGAATACGAGCGGCATTTCACCGCCAAGATCTACCTCAAAAGCGGCAAGGTATTGACCACCGAAAAGATCATGGTCAAGATCAAAAAAGACTGCACAACCGCCGATACCCCGCCGCCGACGGTCAGCCTG
>CAXTKV010000166.1:0-11976 GCA_964244895.1 uncultured Deinococcales bacterium | reverse complement strand
AATGGAACCCGCGCTCGAGAACCCGGAACCGCTCGAGCCAACAGTTTCAGAACACTTTCCATACGCCAGTTACCGCCCAGGTCAACGCGAGGCGCTCGAGGCGGCGCGCAAAGCCTTCGCGAAGGGCAAGCGCTTCGTGGTGATCGAGGCTCCGACGGGCGCGGGCAAGTCGGGCATCGCGGTCACGCTGGCGCGCGAATCCAAAAGCGCGTACATCCTGACGGCGCAGAAGCTCTTGCAGGATCAGTACGTGCGGGATTTCCCGGATTTGTCGGTGGTCAAGGGCCGTTCCAATTACCCGTGTCTGGTGCAGGACACGCACGCGGGCGCTGCGCCGTGCATGGCGGGCCGCAAGTACCCGATCTGCGAGGATTGCACGTACCTGATCGCCAAGGATGACGCGGTTCACGCGCAGGTCGCGACGCTCAACTACCCGTATTTTCTGGCGGAAACCAACTACCAGGGTGCGTTTGGCAAGCGCGATCTGTTGGTGCTGGACGAGGCGCACAATACCGAAGAGATGCTGATGCGTTTCGTCGAGGTGAGTCTGTCCAGAACCACGCTGGCGCGCGCGGGCATCCACCTGGAATTTCCGCGCACTGATGATTTGGAAGAGCGCATTCATTTCGCTACGCAGTTGATTCCGCAGATCGTGCGGTCGCTGGTGAAGCTCGAGGAAGAAATAACCAAGCTCCAGGACGTGCCGCCGGACGTGGCGATGCACAAGTCCGAACTCGAGAGTCTGGTCTCGAGGTTGCACCTTTTGCAGGACGACGAGAACGCCTGGGTCTGCGAGGAAGGCGGGCAGATGGAGCTGGGCTTCGACGGCGCGAAGGATTCCGGGGCGTGGTGGTGGAAGTTCCGTCCCGTGCGCGTGGCGAGTTTCGTCCAGGACTACATCTTCAAGCACGCGCACCGGGTGCTGTTTTTATCCGCCACGATCCTCGATCCGGAGACGTTTTTGCGGGCGCTCGGCGTACCGATAGAGGACGCGGCGTTCATCCGCGTGCCCTCGAGCTTCCCAGCGCGCAACCGACCCATCTACCCGCTGGCGGTGGCGCGTTTGAACCGCGACACGCTGAACGCGGAATTGCCCAGGCTGACCGAAGTGATTTCAAAATTGCTCGACAAGCACGAAACCAAGGGCGTGATTCACGCGCACTCGTACCGGATTCTGCGCTACCTGATCGAGAATCTGCCCGCGCGCCACCAGCCGCGATTGGTGTACCACACGGGGCCAAAAGACCGAGAGGACGCGCTCTCGCGCCACCTCTCGAGCCCTACGAAATCCAGGCACGGCGGCAGCGTGCTGCTGACGCCATCCATGACCGAAGGCATCGACCTGCACGGCGATCTGGCGCGCTGGCAGGTGATCGTCAAGGTGCCGTACCCGTACCTGGGCGATCCGCAAGTCGCGGCCCGTCGCGCCATAGACCCGGCCTGGTACGAGTGGCGCACGGCCTTGCGGTTGGTGCAGGCTTACGGTCGGGCGGTGCGTTCCGCCGACGATCACGCCGTGACCTACGTGCTGGACGCGCTTTTTAGCAGTTGGGTCGGACGGCAGCGCGAGCGTCTGCCGCGCTGGTTTCTGGAGGCGATCGCGGCGGAGACGCGTTGAGCGCACTGCGGCACAGACGCGTTGAGTGCACTGCGGCGTAGACGCGCTAAAGGCACTGCGGCGCGAGTCCCAAACAAGCTCGAGCATCGAAAGACCGTCCAGCACGATGTTCTTTGAATCGTCAAATACCCCGTACTGGACGGTCTTTTCTTAAAGCTGGTCGGGTGACTCGAGCGGGGGCGGTTCCAGGTTGGTCAAATCGAAGTTGAAGGTGCGCTCGAATCGGCGCTGTTCGCCCTGGCGGAAACGTTCCTGATAGATGCGAATCTCGAGCCGAATGAGCTTCAGGCCGCGCGGCGTGAACTCCCGGACGATCTCGAGGATCTTGTTGGCGACTTCCAGGGCCGTCCAGCCGTCCTCTAAGGGGTCAAAGTTGACGGCCAGGCTGCACCGCAGCACGCGCTCGCCTTCGCTGCGGCGGTACAGCACGCTGAGTTTGTCGGCGTCACCGGCGTACTGCTCGAGCCGGTCCAGCAATTCCAGGCTGCTGATGATCGATGCTTCCAGCGTGCCTTGGGGGCGTTGGTAGGCGCGTTGGGTTTCTTCGGTCTCCTTCGAGGGTGGACCGTCGTCCGGGTCGAGTTCGTAATCGATGATCGGGGTGAAATTCGGCGCTTGGAATCGCATGCGTTTGACCACCTGTGGTTCTGGCTGAGATTCTACGGTCGAGGCTTCCGGTCTGGTCGCTTCTGCTTCAGTCGGGTGGTCGGTCTGGGTGCGCGTGGATTTGGGGTTCTCTTCGCGGTTGGCGTAGATGGCGTTTCCCACCCAGCCGGACAAGTTTTTTCGTCTCTGGCGCGCAGCGTTTCCTGAAGGCCACACCAGTTGGCTGAACGAGATCAGGCTGGCGCACACCAGTCCCGCACCACTCAATCCCGATACGTTGCCCAGCAGGATCAGCGCTAGCATGGTGGTGAACAGGGCGACCAGGACGGCAAGATTCTGGGCGATCCGACGCGGTGCAGACTGACGGACGTGAGCGGCAGTCGCGGTGGGCAGCAATCCGAAAAGCACGATCAGGCCGATCGCGAGGCTGGCCTCTGCGGGCAGGTCGATCTTTGCGATCTCGAGGCCAGGCAGGGTGTAGGCGGCGCACGCGGCGCAGAGCAAGGCGCTCAGGATGGTCAGTCGGCGTCGCAAGCTTCGGGGCAGCACCCGTGCGTCCGTGAGCGATCGCACGACCAGCGTGGCGAACAGCATGCCCAGCGCCAGGTGCGCGTACCCCCAACGAAGCCCGAGGTCGGTCGCGGCTTCGGGTTGGGTTCGCGCCCAGATTTCGAGCGCGGCGGCCAGCCCGAGCGCGCCCAGCCAGGTGATCGCACCGTCCGGGATGTTGCGTGCCAGAGCTCTCGATGCGCCGATGACCGCGCCGATGCTGGCGCGAATCGTGGGGGGGTCTGGGCGAAGGACGGCCATGGTCTGGGGTCTCGAGCGCGTCGGGCTGGGATATCCAGTCTTTTTCGGACGGTTCTCGAGTACGCAGAGGTTAGGGTTAAAAAATTAATTTTCTATTTTGTTACACATTCTTGAAGGAAGTGCAGCCCGAATCGCGCCTAGGTTGCAGCGTGCCGATCGACCATTTTGCGCCCTTCAAAAGGAACTCCCGGACGCACCGGTTCGGGATGCTCCGTGCGAGGGTCAATCCGTCGCGAAACCTGAGCGCAAATAGACTTCTTGCGAACGTCAGTTTCGAGTACGTCCTCACTCGAGGGCAACCATAAAGGTTGCCCCTACAGGACAGGGTGTTGAAGAGGTTGGGCTTGTCCATACCCTTCCCCCGGAACGCATTCGATCACGTTCGTGGCAGGTCTAGTCTCGAGGAATTCTCCGTGCTGCAGGCTTCATTTTGCAGTCTCGCGACTGTTCGAGGGCGAACCTCGAGCACCCTGAGACCCGCACGATTGATCCGGTGCGCTCGGCTTTTGCACGAAATCCGAAACTCGAGCATCCGTTTTAGCGTGCCAGACGGTATACACAGTGCAAACACCGTCTGGCGCGGGTTTTAGCTCGAGCCGCGCGGCACGGGAGCGGGTTTCGGGTTGGTCAGGTCGAAGCTGAAGACTTTTTCCTGACGCCCGCCGTTCTGCTCGCGGTACAGGCGCACCTCGAGGCGCTGCACGGGCAAATCCTTTGGCATCTGCGATTGCACGATGCCCAGGATCTGATTGGCGATCTGCGGGGCGCGCGGCGCGCTGGTGGGGTCGAAAGGCACGCGGGCGTCCAGGTGCAGCGTGCGCCGACCGTTCTGGTCGCGGAAGTTCACGCCGATGCCCTTGAGGTCGGGCACGACGCGTTCGATCTGCTGCGGGAGTTTCAGGAAACCCTGGACGCTCGGGCCGACGCGATTCCAGAAATTCACGCCCACGAACACCAGCGCACCGATCCCGAGGGCGACCACGACGCCGAGAATCACCAACGCGCGAAGGCAACCGTTCATGCTGGATATCGTACCGGAACGCGGTCACGTCGGCATCTCGAGCAAACCCAAAGCGCGACGGGCGTTGACCGGCTTCGTTTTAGCCGGCTTCGTTTTAACCGGCTTCGACCAGTTCGGATTCGGGCTTCAGGTACGCGCGCGCCCAGGTGTCGATCGCGTCGATCACGCTCTGAAGCTCGCGCCCCGCGCAGGTCAGTTCGTAGCTGGTGCGCGGCGGCATGGTGGAATGCACCGTTTTGGTGATGATCCCGGCGCGTTCGAGCGTGTCCACGCGATCGGAAAGCGTGCTGGGATTGCAGTCGATCTCGCGGCGCAGCTCGTTGAAACCTTTTGGCCCTTCCAGAAGGGAACGGACGATAAAGAGCGTCCATTTTTCCTGAAGGATTCCGATGGCGCTCGCGGCGGGGCAGAACATGCCCTCGTTCATACTCCCGATGTTAGCACGGGCCTGTATTATGGTTGACAGAACGTATCACTATGAAACTTATACTGCACTGGAAATCAGACCGCCCCGAGAGACGCTCGGGGCGCAAGGAGGCAACATGAGCACCACCTGGAACATCGACGCCAGCCACACGATCCTCGAATTCGCCATCAAACACATGGCCATCAGCACCGTCAAGGGACGCTTCAAGGCGCTCTCGGGCTCGATCCAGACCAGCGAAGTGGGCGTTCTCGAGAAGGTGGATGTCGTGATCGACGCCAACTCGATCGACACCAACGACGCCCAGCGCGACGGACACCTGAAATCCGCCGATTTCTTCGATACCGAAAAGAACCCGACCCTGGAATTCAAAAGCACCACCATCACCCCGAAGGGCGGCCTGGAGTACAGCGTCACCGGCGACCTGACCATGAACGGCGTGACCAAACCCGTCACCCTGGATGTCGAGACGGTCGCACCGATCAAGGACCCGTGGGGCCTTCAGCGCACCGCCGCCACCGGAACAGGCAAAATCTCCAGGAAAGAATGGGGATTGACCTGGAGCCAGACGCTCGAGTTCGGCGGACTGCTCGTCGGTGACGATGTCAAGATCGCACTCGAGGTCGAAGCCATCGTTCCGCCAGCCGCCTGAACCGCACGAAATCCTGAAGACGGGCCGATAAAGCGCGCGCTTTATCGGCTCTTGCACTGACCGTGAACGTCGTCCGATCGGCGGCGCTCATCGCTCGCGGGCGCTGGGCGATGGCCCACCGCTCTGAACCCGAGCCTTGGAACTCGAGCGCGACCACAAACGCAGCGCCATCCTGGGGCGTAAAATTTGAACACCGTCCCAGACGGCATCTCTCGAGGAACCGCGTCCAGGACGGTGTTCTTCGGTGCAAAAGCGCGAATGATCCTCGGGGTGAGGATCGCAATAGGCGCGGCGGTCTGGGTACGTAGCCCCTGCACTCCGGCCATTGACTCGAGGACGCGAAAGGATGTGAACCGAGATGATTACGGGTCTGCACCACGTCACCGCCATGACGGGCGACGCACAAGAAAACCTGGATTTTTACGCGGGCGTGCTGGGCATGCGGCTGGTCAAGCGCAGCGTCAATCAGGACGACCCCGGCACCTACCATCTGTTTTACGCCGACGGTGAGGGCGCACCCGGCAGCGACCTGACGTTCTTCCCGTGGGGTAAGGACGCCCGGCGCGGGCGCCTGGGTGCCGGATTGTCCGTCGAGGTCGCGCTGGCCGTGCCGCACGGCAGCCTGGGATTCTGGGCGTCTCGTCTGGAACGCTACGGCGCGGCGGTTCGCGGCGTGGAAACGCGCTTCGGTGAGCAAACCCTGCCCTTCACCGACCCTCACGGGCTCGAGGTCGCGCTGGTGGAGGCCGAACGCGACGGGCAAACCTGGGAACACAGCCCCGTGCCCGCAGAACACCAGGTGCGCGGCCTGCACGGGGCGCGCATGTGGCAGCGCGCGCTCGGGCCGACCGGAAGGTTTCTGACGGAGGCGCTGGGTTTTCATCAGGTCGGCCAGGAGAACGGCTGGACGCGCTTCGCGCTGGGCGACGGCGGCTCCGGCAGGGTGCTCGAGGTCAAGGCCGAAGCCGACGCGCCGATGGCGCAATTCGGTGCGGGCGTGATCCACCACCTGGCCTGGCGCGTGCCGGACGACGCCACGGAACTGGCCGCGCAGCGGGTGCTGGCATCCCACCAGCGCGCACCGACCGAGGTGATCGACCGCTTCTGGTTCAAAAGCGTCTACTTCCGCGAGCCGGGCGGCGCGGTTTTCGAGATCGCCACGGACGGGCCGGGTTTCGCCGCCGACGAAGCCGCCGATCACCTGGGCGAGAACCTCGTGCTGCCGCCGTGGCTGGAAGCCCAACGCGCCCAGATCGAGGCGCACCTCAGGCCGCTTCAGATGCCGGGCTTGAACGAACCATCCGACGCGGGGCGATCGTGACCCGAATACGCCAGGAGACACCGTCCCACACAGTATTTCTCGAGATTCAGGAAACGCTGTCCTGGACGGTGTGCCGGAACAAGGTGATCCCGTGACGCCCAGCGACCCGCACCGGGGTCAACCCAGATTGACGCGCGGCGCGCTCGAAGGTGCGAGCGCCGCGATGGTTCTGCTGCACGGGCGCGGCGATTCCGCCGAAGGCATCCTGGGACTGGTCAACGAACTCGAGCGTCCGGGCTGGGTCTACGTCGCGCCCCAAGCCGCGGGCCACACCTGGTATCCGAACCGCTTCATCGCGCCGGTGAGCGCCAACGAACCCTGGCTCTCGAGCGCGTTGCAGGCCGTGCATAACGCGCTCGAGGTGACGCAGGCCTCAGGCGTGCCGCTGTCAAAAACCATCCTGCTGGGCTTCTCTCAGGGCGCGTGCCTGGCGCTCGAGTACGCTGCCCGGAACGGCGCTCTCTACGGCGGCGTGGTCGGGCTTTCGGGCGGATTGATCGGTGATGTCCTCGAGCCGTCGCGCTATCCGAAATCGCTGTCCGGCACGCCAGTGTTCATGGGTTGCTCCGATGTGGATCCGCACATTCCAAAAACCAGGGTCGAGGAAAGCGCTACGGTGCTCTCGAACATCGGCGCTCGGGTGGACGCGAGAATTTACCCGAATTTCGGGCACACCATCAACGCTGACGAACTGGACGCGGTGCGCGCGATGATGCGCAACATCGCGTGATAATTTGAAGTCATGTCGCCCCTTTTTCGACTCGACACGAAACGAAAAGCCCTGATCGGAATGATCGTCGCAAGCTTCGTGATGGGGTTTCTCGAGCAGGCCCTGACCGGGCAACGTGGGAACGTCAATTTCGGGTTGATCAGCAGCTTCGCCATCCTGCCGTTCATGCTCGCCTGGGCTCATCTGGACGCGCAGTCTCGAGATTTCAAACTTTCCGGTTTGTTCAGGGTCGGGCTCGGATTCGCGCTTCTACCAGCCCTACTGATCTACTTTTTTCTCAGCCGCCACGTCGGAGCGGCGATGCTCGCGATGCTTCTGGCATTGATCTGGTATCTGCTGGTCAATGCAACTGGTCTGGGCGGGGCGTGGCGCGCCGAGCGTATTCTCCAGCCGCCGCTCTGAAATCGAGCGCGCACCCTGGTGCGAGTTGAGCGCACGTGAAACACTGGATTTCATGAACTTCGACATGCACAGGCTCGAGCCGCGCGAACGCTACAAACTTTTGACGGGCGTGGTCGTACCGCGACCGATCGCGCTCGTCACGACGCTCGATCTGGAGGGGCGCGTCAACGCCGCGCCGTTCTCGTTTTTCAACGCGATGGGCAGTGACCCGCCGATCGTGGCTTTCAGTCCCGGCGTGACCAAGCACACGCAGCGCAACCTGCGGTTGACGCAGGAATTCGTGGTCAACCTGGTCAGTGAAAGCATCGCGGAGGCCATGAACGTGACCGCCACGGATTTCCCGGAGGGCATCAGCGAACTCGAGCACGCGGGTTTGACCACGCTGCCGTCCGTCAAGATCAAACCGCCGCGCATCGCGGAATCGCCGGTCAACCTGGAATGCCGGGTCAACACCGTGCTGGAAATCGGCAACAACCGTGTGGTCATCGGTGAAGTTCTCGAGATTCACATCGCGGACGAATTCGTGGACGCGGAAAAGTTTTACGTCCACACGAAAGAACTGCGGTTGATCGGGCGCATGGGTGGTCTGGGCGGCTACACCAAAACCCGCGAGGCTTTCGAGATCAAGCGCGTCTCTTACGCCGATTGGCTCGAGAAAAACGAGGGTTGAGGTGCGGAATAGACCGTTCTGGACGGCGTTTTAGAGCGTCGTCCAGAACGGTTTCCCTGGTGCAGCTTCTCGAGTTGTACCCCTCGAGAAGCCGCGATCCGATTGGCACGCCGACCAGTTTGAGAATGTGTCCGGCGGAACTTGACAAACCGTTATGTCCATGTCGTAAAGTATGGTTATGTTAGTCACAGAACACGACCCGCGCGCCCTGCGCCAACCCAGAACGCAAACCCGTCGCGGCCTCGATCTTTCTCGGGTTCGCAGCATCGCACAGAGCGCCGTCAGAGCCCTCAGCGCCGCCGGAAGCTTCCGCGCCTGGGCCTGCCTCATCATCGTTGGGTACGTGCTGGCCGTGGCGATCACGAACCTCGCGCGCTACGGGCTCGAGCGCTAAAAACGGATCAACACAAACACCGTCCAGCACGCTGATTCTCGAGCTTCGAGACTGTCGTGCTGGGCGGTGTTCTCGTTTTCGTCAGCCGAATGCGGACGCGCGGCGCGTCACGCGAACGGAACCGCGATGTCGAAGGCGGGCTGATCCGGGCGCAGGTTGTCCCAGGGGGAAGCCTCGAAATAAATCTCGCGCCCACCCACACCGGTCTGGCCGCGCTCGCGCATGTAGGTGAACAACGCGTCGTAACCCTGCATCAACTCCGGGCCATCAACAGAACCGCGCGTCATGACGATGAACGCTTCCTCGTGCGCCGGATCGATCCGAATCCTGACCTCGCCCACGGGCTCGAGCGACCCGCTGAAGGGCACGCAGACCTCGGCAGGACCGTCGGAATCTGCGTCCACCTTGCCATAGTAGATCACGAATGGCGCACCGCTCGGTTGTGCGCCAGCCGCCGCCACCAGGCCAAAGAGCCTCGAGGTCGCCTCGGGAATGAACTGACCGATCCCATCCTTGAACACGTGCCTCTGAATCGTGACGATCTTCTGCTCCGGAACGCTGCGGGTCTTAATCTCGAACATGAAACGTCCTTTCCCCTCGAGCGGATTGAGTTTCATCTCGAGGAACAGCACCAGATTGCGTTGTTGACGCATTTGCGCTTCAATTTCGCGCCAGTACGCGATCAACTCTGAAGCGGCGGACGGCCCATCGAGTTCGAGCATCACCGCGATCCGGTTCAGAGGCATCTCGAGCTGCCGCAACCAGGCGATCAACTGCGCCCGCTCGAGTTGATCGGATGCGTAGTAGCGGTAGCCCGATTGCGGATCGGTGAAACGCGGCTCGAGTAGACCGAGCGCGTCGTAGAGCCGCAAGGCTTTTTGGGTCAGTTGCGTCTGACGGGCGAACTCGCCGATCGTCATGCGATCCTTCGAGCGGATCTCGTTCATGGGAATAGCTTGCAGCCTGACCCTGGGGAAGAGTCAAGCGCACATCAGAAGACCGTCCAGCACGGTCTTCCCGAGCGTTCAGGGTTCATCGTGTACGACGGTGTTCTTCACTCGAGTTGTTCGTCTTCGACAGCTCGAAGGTGACCAAAAACCGAAAGGCCGATGAACGCCAACGTCAGCACGAGCCCGAGCGCCCGCACGCCCAAACGCCCGAGCAACGCGCCGGAAAGACTGGTCACGACGGGGCGGGTGGTGTTGCCAATAAAAAAGCGCACGCTCGAGACGCGACCCCTGGATTCTTCCGGCACGATCCGCGCGAACACGACCGGCCAGACGACCGACACCAGCGCGATGCACGCGCCCTGCACGGCGCAACCGACAACCGCCACAGCCAGGTTCGGCGCGAGCGCGACCGTCAACATGCCCATCATTGGGCCGACGCAACCCAAGAGCACCAACCGCAAGCTGCTTCGCGCGTCGGTGACGTTCAACCGCGAACCCAGCCAGACGGACGACAGCGTCTCGAAGGCGACCACGACCGTGTCGAACAACCCCAGTCCGAGCGCTCCGGCGTCAGCCCCCAACCACGCGGGCAAGCGCGCGCCATGCAGCAACCGATCCGAGACGCGCGGCAGGATCAGGCCGCCCCAGGCCTCGAACAACCCGTTGACGCTCGAGACGCCGATCATCGCGCCCCACAGCGCGGGACGAGACGCGAAAAAACCGAAACCGTGGCGCACCTGCGACCACCACGCGCCCAAACCCGCGCTCGAGGATGCGGGCTCGAGTTGCGGCGGAAAGCGCACCAGCCAGTAGGCCGCAGCCACCACCACGAAACTGATCGCGTCCAGCCACAGCACGCGCGGCGCACCGATCAGCGCGATCAGCACCCCGGCCAGTCCGGGCGCGATCAATCCGGCGCTCAGCCACGTCAGGCTGAACAGCGTCTGCAAGTTCTGCAATCGCGCCATCGGCACGAAAGACGGCAACGATGCAGACAACGCGGGTTGCGGCAAGCTGCCCGCCGCGCCCAGCGCGAACGCGACGCCCATCAGAATCGCGGGACTGAAACCCGACTGGATGACGCCGACCGCCACCGCCGTCAGCCCTGCCAGCGTCAAGTTGACCGCCACCAGCGCGCGCCGCCGATCCCAGTGATCCAGGTACGCACCCAGCCCGACCGTGCCCAGCATCGTGCCGATGGCTTGCGCTGCCAGCAGGCTCGCGGCCACCCACGGCGCGTCCGGGTACCGGCGGTACATCAGCCAGGCCAGCGCCCAGAAGCTCAAGCCTGACCCGAGCGCGTTGACGGCCTCGCCCAGCCAGATGGTGCGCAGACGGTGTTCCAAGAGCAACGACCACATGAACATTCCTCCTCTCGAGAAGACGAAAGAACGCGCGCCGATCGGGGCGCGTGAACGGCGTTCGAGGGGAGGATTACGTGGGTTGCATCGGCTCGAGTTTACCCGTTCGGGCGGGGCTTAAAGTTCGCGCCCGAAATGGGCGGGTCGCTCGAGCTTCGCGCACTGTCCGAGAGTTGCAGGCGCAATGATACGGTGTTAGCGTAAAATCAGATTAAATTCTTAAAGTAGCGGAGGTAAGTATGTCGGATGCGCCCGACCAACGCCTGCTCGAGGCCGTGCTGGACTCCTGGGATCGGAACAACGCCATCGTCGTCAGCCTGCTGCGCGCCCTGCCGGAAGGCGGTCTGGAAGCCAGGGCGATGGAGGGCGGCCCGTCCATCGCGGAACTGTTCATGCACATCCGTTACGTGCGGCTGTCCATCGTCGCGGAAAACGCCCAGGAATTCGCCAAAGCCCACCCCGAATTCACCTTGCCGGACGACGAAGAGTGGGTGGACGAACGCGATGTAGACCGCATCGCCGCGATGTTGAACGACAGCGCGAAGGCGCTGCGGGACGCGGTGAAACGCTACGTCGAAGAAGGCTGGGACGTGAAAGGCGTCTACTACGACTACGACCACCCGATCCTGCTCCTGCAACACATGCTCTGGCACGAGGGTTACCACGTCGGTCAGATCAAGCTGGCGCTCAAACTGACGGGTCGCGCGATGAGCGACCGGGAGGCTGGCCCGGTCACGTGGGAATTGTGGCGGCGCAAAAAATGAGCTCGAGGCCGCCAGAAGACCGTCCCGCACGATCAATCCTGGACACTCGAGAACACCGTGCGGGACGGTCTTTTCTGGATCCCACGCTCGAGCCGGGATCAGGTGCTCGAGCCGACCACGACCGCGCGACCCTCGAACAGAACGCGGGCGCGGTCGCCGGGGCGCACCGGGCTGGTGTGATCGGCCTGCACGACGAGCTGTAGGCCGTCGGCCTCCAGGGTCAGGGTCATGTCGTGGCCTTTGAATTCTCGGG
>CAXTKV010000165.1:0-12058 GCA_964244895.1 uncultured Deinococcales bacterium | reverse complement strand
CAGCACTACCCGGACCGGATCGGCAGGCTCGAGATCGTCCGCCCCGACTTTCCCTTGAAGGAGCGGCGCTTCAAGTTCACGCCGCTCGACGGCCTCGAGCCTCGGGTCAAGCGCCAGGCCTCGAGCACCACGGCATCCAAGAACACCGGGTCGAAGCGCGCGGGATCGACAGGCCCAGGATCGAAGAACGCTGCATCGAAACGCGCGGGGAAGAAGCGATGAAGACCCTCCACACGCCCGAGCGCTGCGAGGTGCTGCTCGAGCCCGACGAGGACGGTCGCCCGTGGGTGGTTGCCGTGAAGTTCCGGGGCCAGACCTGGCGCACCAAGGTGACGCTCGAGGTCTGGAGCTACTGGGGCGAGTGGTGGCTCGACCCCGATCTCGAGGGCGAGTCGCGCCTGTACTTCGTGCTCGGCACGCAGCACGGCGAGATCAGCCTCTTCCAGCGCTCGAGTGGGAGGCTCGAGGATCGCGGCTGGTTCGTCGAGGGCTGGTTTGACTGAGCCGCCCGACCCTGGCATGAGGGAACCCTCGGGCTTCGCGCACCTACACGCGCGAAGCTGGTACTCGTTTCGTCGCGGGGCCTCGAGTCCCGACGCGCTCGTGAAACAAGCCCTGCTGAACGGCGACGAGGCCGTGGCCGTCACCGATTTCATGAGCGTCGCCGGGTGTGTGCCCCTCCAGAGCGCCGCTCGAGCCTTCGGATTGCATGCGGTGATCGGGGCGGAACTCAACCTCGAGGGCCACCCGCTGGTGCTGCTGGCCGCGAACCAGGCGGGCTTCGCCACGATCAACCGACTGATCTCGAGGGGCTTCGAGCACAAGGACGAACGCGTCACCCTCGAGGACTTCCGCGACGACTCGAGCGACGTCTTCGTGCTGACCGGCGGGCGCGAGGGGCGGTTACGCCACCTGCTGCTCGCCAACCAGCCCTCGAGCGCGCTCACCTGGGTCAGGACGCTCGCGGAGATCGCGCCGGGGCGGGTGCTGATCGAGGTCTCGAGCCACCGCCGCGAGGGCGAGGCGCGGATGGTCACCACCCTGCTGCGGCTGGCGCGGGTCGCCGGGCTGAAAACCGTGGCCAGCAACGATGTCCGCTACGCCGTGCCCGAGGACGCCGCCCGCTACGACGCCCTGATCCTCTCGAGACACCGCTTGACCGTCCACGACGACCACGAGGAGCGGCTGTGGTCGCGCGAGGCCTGGCTCAAACCGCGCGTGGACCTCGAGGCGATCATCCGCACCCACCAGCCGTTCCTGACCGCCCTCGAGATCGCCCACGAGTGCCACGTGGACTTGCTGCCCGGTCGCGTTTTGTTCCCTCGGGCGAACCTGCCAGCGGGGATGAACCCGAACGCCGAACTCGAGGCGCTGGCTCGAGCGGGCCTGAAGCGCCGCTACCCGCCACCGCGACGGCGCGAGGCGCTGGCACTAATGGAGCGCGAACTCGAGGTCATCCGCGAGATCGGCCTGGCGGAGTTCTTCCTCGTGGTTCACGAGGTCGTCCAGGCCGCGCGAGAGATGGGCATCCGCACGGCAGGGCGCGGCAGCGCCGCCTCGAGCGTGGTGGTCTACGCCCTCGGCATCGCCCACGCGGACCCGCTGCAATTCCGGTTGCGCTTCGAGCGCTTTTTGAATCCCGGTCGCTTCGCCGACGGGCGGGAAGCCCCAGACATCGACATCGATGTGCAGAGCGAACGCCGCGACGAGCTGATCGCCTGGGTCACGGAGCGCTTCGAGGGGCGAACGGCGATGGCGGCGAACTTCAACACCTACGGCCTGCGGGGCGCGGTGCGCGACGCGGCCCGCGTGCTGGGCTGGTCGCACGAGGACGCCGGTCGCCTGACCGCCGATCTCCCCTACCACGCCCGCCCGAGCGCCGTGCGCCGCCACCGGGACACGCTCGAGGGGGCGGTCGGCCCGAGTCCGCTCCTCGAGACGCTCCAGAGCTTGGTGGAACGATTGGACGATTGCCCTCGAGACCTCGGGTTGCACTCGGGCGGGATGCTGCTCGCTCGAGACTCGATCTTTGAGCACAGCGCCGTCAGGAGGAGCGCCAACGGGACCTTGCAAACCTTCCTCGACAAACGCACGGCGGAAGCAAACGGGTTGATCAAGCTCGACCTGCTCGGCCTGCTGGCGCTCGACGTGCTGCAAACCACGCTCGAGCTGCTCGAGGGTGAGGGCATCGACGTGCGGCTCGAGGACGTGAACCTCGACGATCCGCGCATCTACGCGGGCATCCAGGACGGCCAGGTCATCGGCTTGTTCCAGATCGAGAGTCCAGCCCAGCAGGCGCTCTTGGCGCAGCTCCAGCCGACCCGCTTCCTGGATCTGGTGGCCCAGGTGGCGCTGATCCGTCCGGGGCCGATCCAGGCGATGTCGGTGCGCCCGTATATCAAGCGGCGCTCGGGCCGGGAGGCCGTGACCTACCCGCACCCGAGCCTCGAGCCTGTCTTGAGGCAGACCTACGGCTTGATGGTCTTCCAGGACCAGGCCATCGAGACCGCCCAGGCGATCTGCGCGATGTCGGTCGAGGAGGCGGACCGCTTCAGGAAGCTGGTCAGCAAGGCTCGAGACCGCCAGGAGATGGAGGGGATGCGCGGGGAGTTCGTGCGTCGCGCGCTCGAGACGCACGCGGACCTCTCGCTCGAGACGGCCTCCACGATCTTTGAGACGATCTCCGGGTTCTCGGGCTACGGCTTCCCGCTGGCGCACAGCGTGGCCTTCGCCACGACCGCCGCCCACACGGCCTACCTCAAAACCTTGTATCCGGCGGCCTTCCTCGCCGCCGTGCTCGAGCACGAACCGGGGATGTACCCGCGCATGACGATCACCGAGGAGGCGAGGCGGCTCGGCGTGGGGGTCTTGCCCGCGCTCCTCGAGGCGAGCGACGCGAAGTTTAAGCTCGAGCGGCAGGACGGTGTGTTGGGGATTCGCTTGCCCCTGAGCGGGGTCGAGGGCGTGGGCGAGGCGGCGGCGCGGGCGGTCGTGTTCGAGCGGGAACGGGCCGCTTTCCGCGATCTCGAGGATCTCTACCGACGAGCGCCCGTCCCTGTGACCACGCTCGAGGCGCTGGCAAGGGCTGGCGCACTCGAGATCTTCGGCTCGAGACGGGAGGTGCTGTGGGCGCTGGGGATGCTCACGGGCAAGGGCGTGCCGCGCGGGGAGGGCGCACAGGCGGCGCTGTTCGAGACCTCGGCGATCACCGACGAGGACCTGGCCCTGCTCGAGGGGCTGGACGATCACGAACTGGTCGCCTGGAACCTCACTGCCACACGCACGAGCTTCGAGATACACCCGATCTCGCTGCTGCGGGGATCGCTCGAGCGGGCGGGGGTGCGCGCGACGAACCGCCTGAACAATGGGTTGCGTTGCGCGGTGGCGGGGCTGGTGATCGCGCGACAACGCCCCGAGACGGCGGGCGGCTTCGTGTTCTTGTACCTCGAGGACGAGTTCGGGCACTGCCAGGGGATCGTGCGCGCGGCGTTGTGGGACGCGCTGCGGGCGGACCTGCGCTCGAGGGCGTTGGTGCTCGAGGGGCGGGTGCAGCGGCTGAGGGGCTGGAAGACAATGGTGGTCGAGGGGGTGATGCCGCTCGAAGCGCTGGGGGCGAAAACCTCGGAGATGGCGTACTTCGTGCGGTGACGCTTATACGACCCCCCAAAAGCACCTCATTTACCCCGAATTTCGCTCGGCGCGGCGGGTGCGGTTCCCCTTGTGCCGAATGGTTGGCGCGAAGCCCGTCCTCTAAACCGGGTTGGATCAAAAGGCGTATGGCTCTGATTCCCGCCCTCGTCTATCATCGACGCTTGAAAGGATCGGACCACATGGGATCTCGAGCAAAAAAGGTGCGTCGGCTTCGCCGCAAGCAAGCCCAGCCACCCAAGTTCATCAAAGTCATGGAGCGAGGTGACGTTGACGAGGCGTCCTTCGCGGCGTCCACCGCCACGAGGGCAGCTCAGTTGGTGACCATCACCGAGGAGGTGGACCGGATCGTCGCCGAACTTGCGGCGCTCGTTTCTCAGTTCGAGCCGCTTGGCCTGCTCCAACAAAGCCACGGCTGGTTCATCGCGGACGCGATTGGCAAGGAGGCCGAACACGAACTCGGATACGACAGCCTGATCACGCTGCGGATGCTCGACTACGTCCAGAGCGTCGTTTGTGCGACCCCGCCAGCCCCAACGCAACGCACGGCCAGCAGCGACGACTGGAACATGCTCAGGGGGATGGTGAGCGAGCTCTACAACTGGCTTCAACTGCCGTACTTCATCGCCGCCACTTCTGCCCGACGCCTAAACGACCCGCAATTCGACGAAGCCGTGGAGCAGATTCGCACCCCGCTGGAGATGCACTTTCTCACGGTGCGGAGCGAGCGCTACTTCGCTCACGAGGTGCCTAGGCTGCGGCGATTCCTTTTGCCGCATGACGAAATTCTTCGAGAGCTTTTCGGGGTCGGGGCTGACGAGATCGCGGACGGCCTGGAGCGGTTGCAGGAGTCCCTCGCGTCCGGCGTCCTGGACGGCTTCAACCGCCTCAAAGAGCTTCAAGGGGCCTTTGTCGCGGACCTCGGCGACCGAACGGTGGCCTCGACCGACGCGCCAGACCTGACGCCCCGAGAGGCGTTCGAGCAATTCCTGGAGCGGTCTGGAAAGCGGGCCGAGTGGGAATCGGCACTTGGTCGCACGTTCGGTCTGGACGCCTTCGACGTGGACGCGGTCACGGGGCTTCCCGCCGCGCTCCTCGACGAACTCTCCTGGAGTCCCGGCGAGGACACTACGTTTTTCGCGCCCGGCGACCGCGCGGGCTGGCCGCTGCGGCAGCTCCCGATTCACAAGCGGCCCTTTCTGCGGATTGGCGCGCGCCACTACTGCTTCGACCAGGTCAGCCTGTTCGACGGCACCTACCGCAACCTCGAGCGTCTCGTGAAGCGATTGAGGCCGGGGTACGGCCAGACCTGGAAGGACCGTCAAGCAGCAGCCACCGAGGAATTCGCGCTCGAACTCTTCTCGCGCCTGCTGCCTGGAGCGACGATCCACAGGTCAGCCCACTACCAGTTCGACAATCCCACGACTGGCAAACGCGAGTGGTCGGAGACCGACGGCGTTGTGGTCTATGCAGGTCACCTCTTTGTCGTGGAGGTGAAGGCGGGTCTGTACGTCAACCTGTCGCCCGTCGAGGCCTTCGATCAGCACGTGGCCTCCATGAAACGCTTGATCGCCGCGCCCGCCTCGCAGGGGGAGCGGTTCCTGGCCGAGCTTCGTGTCGTGGGTGCGATCACACTCCACGACGCCGATCACAACCCGATTACCACGATTGATTTGAGCACCATCCGCCGTGCCACGGTGGTTGGGGTCACGCTCGACAACCTCTCGGCCATCGGCACGCGCGCGGTCGAACTCGCGGCGGTGGGCGCGGGGGTCGGTCGCGTGCCGACGTGGCCGCTCTCACTCGACGATTTGCTGGTATACGCGGAGGTGTTCTCCTCGCCCTTTCGCTTTCTCCACTTCGTGGAGCAACGCATGCGAGCCGAACTCGACCACCGCTCGCGGCCTGAGGACGAACTGGACCACCTAGGCATGTACCTCGAGAGCAACCGCTACGCAAAAGAGGTCGAGAGCCTCGAACCCCACGCGCGCGTGTTGTGGGCGGGGTATCGGGGAGCGATTGACAGGTTTTATCCCCGGCAGGGGACGACCCCCGAACGGGCGATCAGGCCCGAGCAGCCGCGCCACGGGTTCTTCGACGACCTGATCGATAAACTCGAGGCGAGTGGAGGAGCGGACGCTGCCCGCCTCGCCAGTCTCATGCTCGACCTCCCGTTCGAGCACCGGCAGGGCTTCGACAAAGCCCTTCGTGACGTACTTCTGCGGGTTTCAGGAAACGACCGCGTGGTGTCGTTCGCGGCGGGGGGCGACGTGCCGCTCACCACCGTCTGCCTCCCTCCTAGCGCCGGTGCGGCGCAGATTGCCGAGTTTCGCGACCGAACTCGGGCTGACATGCTCTTGCGCGAGGAAGAGACGCGCGCTGTACTGTTCGTCCGCGCCCGGCCCGGGCGCGACAGTACAGAGGTCGTCGGTTGGGAATTCCTTTTGGTCAGCGAGATTGGCCTAGGTAATCGGCCCGCGCTCGAACGCCTCGCCGAGAAGATCGGCGCGGAGCGAGTCGAAAAGGTTCGGATATCGCGCCCGCGAGGCCGCATCGAGCCGAACGAAATGTGTCCGTGCGGGCGCGACCGCAAGTTTAAACACTGCCACGGGCGTCGAGCAAGGTAGGGCGAAGAAGGCGTGAAGCTTGCATGATACCTGTGGCTTAGAGCTTGCATTTAGAGCGCTTAGTGCGAGCATCGCCTTTCCCGAGCTTTCGATGCGCTTGGGCGCCAGCGCCCTCGCTCGAGTCAGCTGGTCTCCCCTGCCCGCCCTCGGAGGCATCCACAAGCCCGCGCTCTCGAGTTGCTTCAGCGCACCTGCATACCCTGCGCACGCCTCAGGGCTCGTGGATGGGGAGGAGGCTCTCACGCTGGTGCTCTGGTGCAAATCGCGTAGAAGGCTGTCCACAGCGGAACCCTGGCGCGTGTTGCACCTGGCGAGGTCACGGTGATACGATAATCTCACCACGCGTTGACGTAATTACACCATTACGCGTTGATCTCGAGTGCAAGGAGGAAGCATGGCATTCATCGCCGTTAGCGGCAACAAGGGAGGCGTGGGCAAGACCACCACCGCCCTCAACCTCGCTGCTCTGCTCGCCCGCCGCACAGGAGAACCTGTCCTCGCGGTGGACGCCGACAGCCGCAACCGCAGTCTCAGCACCTGGAAGGGCCACGATCTGGGCTTCGATATCCTCGAGAACGAAGAACACCTCCGCTTTGTCACCACCTACAGCCACGTCGTCTACGACCTGCCCGGCAACCCCGAGGGCGACAATCTGCCGAAGATCGCGCGCGGCGTGGACCTGATGATTCTGCCGCTCATCCCCGACCGGCTCTCAATCGAGCCAGTACTCGCTCTCGCGCAGCAGCTCGGCTCGGCGAACTGGCGCGTTCTGGTGACCCTTGCCCCCACCTACCCCGCCACCGATGGGGAGCGCACCCGCGACCGCTTCCGCCAACTCGGCCTGCCGGTCTTCGAAACGGTGATCCATCGACTCAAGGTCTACCGCGAGGCGGCGAACACCTACAATCTGGCCGGGGCCGAGTACGAGGGCGTGTTCGAGGAACTAATGGCTCTGCCGGGGTTCGAGGGCCTGAGGAAGGCGAAGGGGGTGTCTCGTGGCCGCTAAGGGCAACAAGCTAAAGTCTGGGCTGGACGACGTGCTCGCCGGGATCGAGAGGGCGCGTGCCTCGACACCACATGAAGGTGACACGAAGGCGGCACCGCGTGATGACACCTTTACGTCATTACACAATGACATTATAAACTCGAGTACACGATTGGGCGAAGAGGCTCGGTCCATGCGCGATCTGCGCGACGCTCGCCTGGTCCAGACAGGGGTGAAGGTACCGCTCGACCTGCACGAACTCGCCGAGGACCTGGCGCACGGCCTGCGCCGCCAGCTCGAGGGCCGGGGCGTGGGCGCGGTCTACATCGCGCTCCTGGAGCGGTTGCGTACGGACGAAGACCTGCGCGCCTGGGTCGAAGCCTACTTGAAAGGGGAGACCTGAAGCGAAGGCGAACGGGAGCCGCAGACAGCCTCAGAGTAGCGTGAAGTTTTCAGATCGTGTTAGGCATGAAAGTAGAGAAAAAGACATAAGTGGAGTTAGGGATTTGCGTTACGATTCAGAGTCAATCCCAATCATCGTTTTACAATCACCATGCAGGCCAAAACCCTCGAGCAGTTCAAATTGGTCTTAAAAACGACTTCCAAGGGCAAACCAGAACACGTCCAGGTGGTTCGGCCACGGTGCAGGCCACGCCGGAAGTGAGGTTCAAGGCCGTTTCAGAGGCGCTGAATTGTGGGTCGAATTCCTAACTCCGGATGTCTCTTTGACTCTACTTTCATACCTGTTAGTACTTCACATCGGTGTTTGATCGCTGTATTGGATTGGATCAAGAGTTCGTTCAATACGGAGTGATTTGCACTTCGTAGCCTGAAACTTCGATTACCAAAATCAATACATTGAGCACAAGCCTCAAAAATCACGCGTCTTAACGCGTTCGCCGCCCAGACACCTCGTCGCATTCCGCTCCGCTGCCAGAAGCCCTGGTCCTAGTCGGGCCAGGCCACTCGCCCAAACCATTCAGAGTTCCACACCAAGCCGCTCGAGCAACCCCGCGAGCTGATCGCCATCGCCGTACTCGATTCTGATTTCGGTAGGGGAGAGCCGCACGCGCAGGCCGAGGGCCCTGGAGACTTCGAGCGCGATCCAGTCGAGGTCCGCCTGCTGGCTCGAGGCGGGCGCAACCTTCGGCGTCAAGTGGCCGCGCAGCTCGCGCAGGCTGATGCGCTTTTCGATCACTTCAAAGGCTTGAGCCTTCCTGACCTCCCCATCGGCAATCTTTCGCAGCTCGAGTGCCTTGGTCGGCGCGAGCACCCCACGCTTGACGAGCGCCTTCAAATCCTCGGGCAACTCGAGCAGGGGCAACTTGCGCTCGACAAACTCCCTGACCGTCCACCCCGCCGCGTTGACGAGGCTGACCACCTCGCGCTGGCGCGAGCGACCCACGGATATGCGCACGTGCCCACGGCGCTCGTTGTCGATGCGCCGGATCAGTCGGGCGGCCTCGCGTTTCGTGCCGTCGGTGCTCCTGGCCACCTCGCGCAGCACGCCGTCCACTCGAGCGATCACATCCACCCGGTCATCCCTGGCTCTCGAACAAGATTTTGGTTTTGCTCACGGTCCGCCTCCTCGAGCTTCCCGTCTCGGACGATGAAAACTTCTCCTTGGACTTCTGAGTTTACCCGCATCAATGCGGGTAAATCAACCCTCTTACTAAGCTTGTATTTAGAACACTAAATACAAGCTTGTGCTAAAGTAGGGGCATGAGCCTCGAACTGGTCCTGCACTCGAAGTGGAGCCAACCCGACTCGAGAAAGCGCGAGGCCGCCAGAGCCGCCCACGCCGGGGATCTCGAGGCGCTGCACGAGTTGCTCGAGGTCTACCTCACCAAGAAGTCCGCCCGCAAGGCTGACACCTCGAAGCTGACGCTCGCGCTCTACCGCACCGGCATCGCCCGCTGGATAGGCTGGTGCAGCGGGGAGACAGCGTTGGATCCGAACCGCCTGGAACTCTTGCGCGTCACCGAGGATGACCTCGAGACCTGGATGGTCGCCCTTCAAGAGCGCGGGCGCGATGTGAATGCCCAACGTGAGCCGGAGAACCCGCGCCTGAAACCCGGCACGGTCGCGGCCTATTTGAGCGCCGTCCGCGCCCTCTACCGCGCCCTGATCTGGGCGGGGGCGACCGTGAACAACCCGGCGCTCGAGGTCAAGGCCCCGCGCGATCCGGGCAAGCGGGTCGTCAAGGGCGTGCTCAGCGTGGCACAGTACAACGACCTCACCCACTTGCCCGATACCCGTGAGAACGATGCGCTGGCCGCTCGAGATCGGGTGATCATCGCGCTCGGTGGCAGCCTCGGCTTGCGGGCGCGGGAGATGTGCGCCCTAGACCTGCCCGATCTCGACTTCGGGCAGAAGTCGGTGACGGTCCTCGGCAAGGGCAGCAAGCCGCGCCGGGTGCCGTTACACGCGAACGACGTAGCGATCCTCGAGGCCTGGCTCGAGGTCAGGCGAGCGCTCGAACTCGAGGGTCGGATCACGACGCACGCCTTGCTGGTGAGTTTCTCGAGATCCGGCTTCGGCAAGCGCTTGCACCACGCCGGGGCGCGATATGTGATCAATGCGTACTTCTCGAGCCTTGGGGCGCGGGTTTCGGGCGTCCACGTCCTGCGGCGCACGACCGGCACGCACCTCTACCGGGCGACGCGGGACCTGCGGGCGGTCGCCGAGTTGCTTGGGCACGCGGACGTCAATACAGCGGCGCTCTACGCCAAGCTCGATGATGAAGTCGGGCGCGAGGCCAAGGATAAGCTCGAGGCCCTCAGGACGTTGGGTTGAACTGGGTACAAGGAAAAGTGGTAGCACTCGCTACCACGATTTGAAAAAGCTGCTCTACAGACAGGCTATTTCCAGCTCGCGCCCGGCGTGGAGGGCGGGGATTTGCGGCCTCTGCGCGACCCGAACGCGCTCTGGGAACTCGAACTGGCGTGGCTGAACGACGATGAGTGACGTGCTGCACGGCGTTTATGCCGCTAACCCGACTTTCCGTTTTTACTCCAGCGACAGCCCGGCTAGGGCCCGAAGCGCAGCCGCTTGCCACCGACCGAAACGGTCTCGCCGCGCTGGTGCGCCTTGCCGTATCGGCGCTCCGCCTCCTCGCGGTCGCAGCCGTCGAACATCATCGCGCGCTGGATGGCGAGTTCGGCTTCAATCTCCCCGGAGGCGACCGCAGGTCTCGAGGCGCTCGAGCGGTTCGACCCGCCGAGCAAAAGGCCGAACGACACCGACGCCTGCACGGATGGGGCCACCCCGACCCGCGCACCGCTCGAGCGCCCGGTCGCAGCCATCGTCGCCGGGCGCGACTTGGAGCGGGCCTTGGTTTTGGCCTTACCCCGCGCCGTCACGGCCCGTTTTCCCTTCGCGTCGCTCTTCCGTTTCGTCATCGCATCCAGCCCCTGCCGAGGAGGGCTTCCTCGAGCGCCCGCGCCACCGGCGCGAACTCTTCGTCGCTCCAGGCTCGAGGATACCGCAGCTCGCGCTCGGGCGTGGAGCGAAAGGTCGCAATCTCCGTGAGCAGCTCCTGGTCACCGGTCACGGTGGCGATGAACTGGACGTAGGCGCGGGCGAACCACTCGGTGATCGAGCGCTCGTACTCGAGTTCCGCCTCGTCGTGGATCAGGGCGTTGAGGACCTGGTCGCCGCGCCGCAGGCGGACGGTCTGCCCGAACCGGTAGCCCGCCACCTGCTGGAAGGTGAGAGTGGCGCGGATCGCGTCGAGGACGCTGCCGATAGCCCCGTCGGGCCGGGTCGAGGCCCACGCCTCGCCGCCTCCGAGCACCTGGTGGTCGAGCATGTGCGCGACCTCCTCGAGTGCTGTGCTGACGGTGATCCGGTGCCCCGCGTTGAAGAGGATCGCCTCGGGCCGCCCGTTGAAGGTGGCGTAGCCCCCGGCGGTGCGCGGCCCGAGGCGATCGGAGCGGACGGCGATCAGATCGAGGTCGCCGTCGCCATGCACCCGATCTACGAGCTCCAGGGCGCGCCGAACCGGCGCGTACCGCCGCCCCCAGGGGACGGTGACGAACGCCGAGACCGGCGTCCCGGACGGCGTTCTGCGCTTCTGTGGGTCGGCGCTCAAGGGTCGGTGGCCCTCAGCCGCCGCGAGCCGGGGGCGGAACCCGAAGGCGCTTGCGGAGCAGTTCCACCGCGTGCTGCGGCCAGAAGCGCTCGTCCGAGGCGCCCGCGAGGGCCTCGACCAGCTCGGCGGGCAGGGTGAGCGTGCGCGGGCCGAAGCGTCTGGCCTCGTCGGTGTTGTCGAGGCTGATGCTGGCCGGGAGCGGGAAACCGTCGCCCGTCGAGCGGGCGGCGTACACGCTGGCGGAGCGCATCCGCCCGACCTTGCCGACTACGCCCCTGGCGCGGGCCTCGGCGAGCAACGCCTTCACCTCGGCGGGGCTGATGTTGAAGAACTGGCGGACCTCCTCGACCGTCTGCGGTCTTCTGGTGAGCAGCGTCGGGAGCGTGCCGATCATCTCGTCCATGCGTTCGGTCGGTATCATCACCGCCCCATCGTAACCGCGATGGCCGGGCCTCGATGGGTCCTACAACCTGTCGGGGTCTCTTAAACATCAGACCGGGGCACGAGGGAATGTTGAACAGCGCTTCGGCACCCGCGAAATGACCGCGAAGCGGCTGGGCGCGCCTCATAGCACGTTGCGGTAACGGACTGACGCCCCCAATCGTCCCGCCAAGGCACGTCGTTGCGCCTGAATCTCGTGGAGGTAGTTGGGGTGATCCTTGACGTAAGCGACCAACTGCGCCCTCAGCAGCTCGTAGAGTTCCG
>CAXTKV010000164.1:0-12232 GCA_964244895.1 uncultured Deinococcales bacterium | reverse complement strand
CCTCGGTCTCCCACTTCGAGAGATTCTTGCGGTACTGGTCCGCCGTCAACCAGTCGAGGCCCGCGAAGTGATGGCAGATTCGCAAGACTTGTTCTTGAAACAAGACCGTCCCATAGGTGTTCGCCAGGATCGGCTCGAGCGAGGGGTGCGCGTAGGTGATCGCCTCGCGACCACCTTTGCGGTTCTTGTACGGCCCGACCGTCCCGCTCTGGATCGGACCGGGCCGGAACAAGGCGACTTGGTGCGCGAGTTCCGTCAGGTTCTTGGGTTTGTTCTGCGCGGAGAGCGCGATCTGGCCCGGAGACTCGAGCTGGAACATGCCTAAGGTGTCGCCGCGACCGATGCGCCACCAGACTTTCGGGTGGTCCGGCAGGGTTCGGATATCGATCCGAGTACCGGCGCGCGGCACGGGGCCTTCCCCGTCCATCTTCTCGATCTCCTCGATAGCGTTCTCCATCGCGCTCAACATGCGCAGGCCGAGCAGATCGTATTTGATCAGTCCCAGGCTTTCGATGTCGTCCTTGTCGAACCCCAACTGTCGGAGGCCACCCGTGCTGGTTTCGAGCGGTGAGTAGTGAAACAAGGACTCGCTCGAGAGGATCACCCCGCCCGAGTGCGGCGCGATGTGCCGCACGAAGCCTCTTTCCATGCGGCTGAGCACATCCAGGAGCGTCTCCTTGATCGGCGCGTCGCCGAGGATCTCGTCGAACACGATCTGCGCGTCTCGAGCGCGGTACGGGCGGAGCGCCCGGTAATCGCGCCCAAACGCCTTCGAGAGGGCCGTCGCCTGCGCTGGAGGAATGCCCAGCGCTCGAGCCACGTCCTGGACGGCGCTCGGCAGTCTGTAGGTAATGCGGTTCGCCACCATCGCTTCGCAGGCCCCGTGCTGTGCGCCGGTACGAGCGTCCGCGCCGAAGCGCTCCTCGACCCAACCAATGACCTCGCGGCGTCGGGCGCTGGAAATATCGATGTCCACATCCGGCATAATTTTTTTGCCGCCGTGCAAGAAGCGCTCGAACAACAAATTGTGCTTGAGCGGGTCCACGCCCGTGACCCCGAGCGCGTAGCACGTCACGCTGCCCGCCGCGCTACCGCGCCCGAAGGCCAGAATGCCGCGCTCCCGGCATTGGTCGGTGATCTCGGCCACGGACAAGAAGAAGTGCTCGAGTTCGTGTCCGGCGATGGTCTCGAGTTCGTACCGCAAGCGCTTCAAGGCGGCGTTTCGCTCAGCGGCTGGGTACAACCGTGTCACACCCTCGAGACAGCGCGTTCGCAACCAGCTCAAAGCCGTGTGGCCCTCGGGCACGGGCACGCTGGGCGGCGTCAGGCGCTCGGGGAGAAGCTCGAAGGTCAGTTTCTCCGCCAGCCAACCCGCGTTCTCGAGGGCATCCGGGAACGGGAACCGCGAGGCGTAGTGTTCCGGCGATTGGATCGCCTGGCCCGCGTTGACCGGGCGCGAGGCGTGCGGTTCGTCCAAGTTGATCTTCAATCGCGCACAGGTCATGGCGTCGTGGACGATCCAGCCGTCCTCGCTGGCGTAGCGGATCTCGGGCGCGGCAACGGGCTTGATTCCGGTCTCGAGCGCCAGGGCGTGCGCGATCCGAACCCGCCGGGCATCGCCCTGGTGCTGGTCGTGGAACAACTGCACGAAGACGTACTGGCCATAGTGGTCTCGCAGGGTCTCGAGCCAGGCCCGCGCCCCGCTGACGTCCTCGCGCTCGAGGTACTGCCCGAAGCGCCCGCGACGCCCGCCCGTGAGCGCGATCAACTTCGCGCGGGCGACCGCCTCGAGCGTGATCGTCTCGCCGTCGTTGACGCGGGTGATCAACGCGTTCAATCGCGCGTAGGCCGGTCTCGAGTGCGCATAGAGCACCAGCGGGTGGGTTTCCTCGAGCCACGAGACGGGCAGGGTCGCGCCGATGATCGGGGTGATCCCGTGGTCTTTCGCCGCCCGGTGCAGTTCGACCGACCCGTACACGCCGGGTTCGTCCGTCAACGCGAGGTGCGTGAAGCCCCGCTGCGCGGCGATCTCGACCAACCGCCGGGGACTCGAGACGCCCGCCCCGAACGAGAAGAAGCTGTGGGCGTTGAGCAAGACCGCGAGACCCGTGCGGGTGTCCCGGTCACGACCCGTGCGCGTGTCCCGGTTCGTCAGTCCTGAACCGCGCTCAACATCCACGCGAACACCTCCGAGTACACCTCGAGCACGCAGCCCTCACTCGTCTCGAGCCAGTAGTATTCGCGCGGCCACTCGCCGCGCCACCAGCGCATCCCGGCGTGCCAGTGTTCAATCGTGCCCTCGATCCGGTACGTGCGGGTCGAGAGCGACACCCGCACGATCCGTGCGTCTTCCACGGTCACCTCAACGCTTCGCATCACGCGGCGCACGGGTGTCCTCCGTCCAGTCGTGCAGGCTGTACCGTCGGTCTCGAGCCTGAGTGAAGGGTTCCGTCTCGCGCCAGCGTTTCAGGCTGCCGGGGTAGCGATGCTGCACTTTGGCGTGGGCGAGTTCCGGGCCAGGGCGCACGAACAACCCGACGCTGTAGCCGGTCGGATTGAGTTCGCTCAATCGCAGCTCGAGGTGATCGAAGCCCAAGAGGCAGACGTGTGAAGCCTCCAGAAGGCGCAGGATCGCCCGCTCGAGCATCCGGGGACTGAGCAGCGCTTGTTTGGTGGCGAGCGTCTCACGGCGGCTTCCAGCACTCGTGGCGGCGGTGATCACGACCCGACCCGGTGAGCGACCGCGAAGGCGCGGGAACAAACGTTCAGCGAGCAAGCCGACGACGGGTTCCACGTCTCGGGGTTCCTGCACGAAGTCCTCGAAGGTGTGCGAGGCCATCAGCTCGAGCGGGGCGCGGTAGCGGGCGATCAGACTCGAGGAGCCGTAGAGCAGCTCGAGGATCGGCTTGTGGTGAACCCCGAAGTAGGCCATCACCTGTTTCTTCGACCAGGCCAGAAGATCACAGACGAACGGCAAGCCCAACCAGCGCAGGCGGGAGATCACGTCCGTCTCGAGGCCGAGGACGCGCAGCGCCTCGAAGGGCACGGTGTTCAGAAAGGCCGTGCGGTCGTCCACCGTCACGACCTCACCAGCTCGAGCCACGGCACTGGCTACCAGGGCCAGTTCGCGCGTCGCCCCCAGGCCGATGCGCCCGCCGAACAGGGCCGCGACCTGCTGGGCCTCTCCCCTGCTCACGCGCATCAGAATCAGGCCCTCGCGCAACGGTTCGAGGTCGGGGGTGAAACCCGCGAGATCCGAGATCAGCGCCCCCCAGCGCTCGGTCAGTTCAGTTGATCGGTGCGGCACGAGGATCGCGTCCTTGACCTTCAACCGCGCGGCGCTCTCCCCCATCCCAACCTCGAGACCTCGAGACGCGGCGGTAACGTTGACGGCCACGACGCGACCGTCCTCGAGCGCGGCCAGGGCATCGCTCGCGGGCAGGTGGTGAAAGGCGAATGGGGTCAGGTTCAGCGCGGCGATCATCGGGTTCACCTTCGTGTGGGCGGGTCTGGGAGGGGTCTCGAGCCTTGAGACTGGGTGGGGTCTTGACGAGGGTCTTGAAACACCGTCTTGACTCGGCTGTGAAACACCGTCCCCATCAGTGTTCTTTCCCTCACACGGGGTTGGCAAAAGGGTCTAGAATAGAGAAGCCACGACGGCACTCTGAAACGGGTGGGAACCCGTCCTGGGATTCGAGAGGGCGCGATAACGGTTTCCGGCCACGTCGCGCCCTCGAGTTGTGTGAATTGGTGTGCTACACGGTGCTTACCTCCACGCCAACCAGTTCGGCCACATCGCCGCGCAGCAATCCGACCATTACGCCCTCAATACGAATATCCTCGAGATTCGCGGTGATCGCTGCGAAGCTTGGGTTGTTCGCCTCGAGTCGAGCTTGATCCCCCCGCCGATAGAAGCGCTTGAGGGTCGCGTCCCCGTGCCCCACGCGCACCGCGCAGACCCTACCGTTGGGCGGGTCAGGATTCGGCTCGAGGAACACGTAATCCCCGTCCAAAATGGTTTCAGCCATCGAATCGCCCGTGACGCGCAGGGCAAAACGTCCTGGCTTACTTGGCAATCGGAAGAAACTGATTTGCTCACTGGCGCTCTCACCGGGCGCTCCACCCTGAATCGCGCCGATCACGGGAACGCCCAGCCCAGCCCGCACGATTCCGGTCGGCGTCAAGGTCAGAATTGGGGCGCGTCCGACACCAAGTCCTCGGCGTTCAATCAACCCGTGCCGCTCGAGGTCGCCGAGGAGCTGCCTGACGCGGCTTTCACTGATCTCGAGGGTGCTACGGAGTTGGTGTGGCGCGGGAAAGCGTCCACTCGCGCGCAGTTCGCGCACGATGGCCTGCCAAAGGCTGTTGCGTTGGGGGGTGTCTCGCACGGGGTCGTCCTTGACCTACGAAGTTCGTAGGTCTAGACTAGAGGCCACGAGAACGCCGTGTCAAGCGGTGCAGATGGGCGAGATGCCCGGTGGCCTTCCAGATCGGTCAAACGCGGACCTGTACGAACGGCGGGCTAGAGTGAGGCATACATGGCAAGCACCCACACGGGGATCGAATGGACCGACAAGACCTGGAACCCGACCACGGGCTGCACCAAGGTCAGTCCGGGCTGCAAGTTCTGTTACGCCGAGGCGATCACGCAGCGCTTTCACACGAACTTCCCCAACGGATTCGCCTTCACCCTGCACGAGCAGCGACTCGAGGAACCCAAACGCTGGCGCTCGCCGAGCCGCGTGTTTGTCAACTCGATGAGCGACCTGTTCCACGAAGAGATGCCCTTCGAGTTCCTCGAGCGCATTTTCGCTGTGATGGCCGACTGCCCACAGCACGTGTTCCAGGTGCTGACCAAACGCCACGAACGCCTGGCCGAACTCGCGCCACGCCTCGCGTGGCCTGCAAACGTCTGGATCGGTGTGTCCGTCGAAAACCAGCGCTACCCCGCACGCGTCGATGCGTTAAGGCGTGTCCCGGCGGCGGTGCGTTTCCTCTCGTGCGAGCCATTGCTCGGCCCGCTCGACCTCGACCTCGAGGGTATCGATTGGGTGATCACGGGAGGCGAGTCCGGACCGCAGCACCGTCCGATCAAGGCCGACTGGGTGCGCGGCATCCGCGAGCAGTGCCTCAACGCGGGCGTGGCGTTCTTCCACAAACAGTGGGGCGGCCTGCGGCCCACCTCGGGCGGGCGCGAGCTGGACGGGCGCATCTGGGACGAGATGCCGAGCGCCTGGAGCGAACACCTCACGCGCCTCACCGCGCTGCCGAAGCATCCAGGCAGGATCAATCGCGCGCTCAAGCCTCAGGAGACACTCGTGCCCGAGAAACGCAAGGCTACGGTTCTGGCGGGAAGGTGACGATCACCTCGTCAGCGAACGTCCCCTTGCGCCGCTTCGCTGGGCTCGCCGTGATCTGGCCTTGCTGTTCGAGCTTGATCAACGCGTCCTTGTAGTTTTTCTTGATGAAGCGGCGTCCGACGTGATGCCGGTTGAAGACCTCGATCATCGGCAGGGTCTGCCCGGCGAAGGTCTCGAGCAGCAGATTGACCAGCCCGTCGAGGGGTCTGGTCAGCTCGAACAGGGTCGGATACCGCTCGAGCGCCGGGTTGTAATCCAGTGAGGGCACGCCCTGGTCCTGGGTTGTGCTTTCCCCCGCCATGATCTCTTTCATGATGCAGTAACCGCGTTCGTGCTTCGAGACGAAGATCAGGTGGTGGCTGGTGCGCGTGCCGCGCTCGTTTCTAAAGCTGAACGGCAGGACGTGCTTGCCGCCCATGTCTTTCAGCGCCTGAGCCAGGGCCTCGACGATGGCGAGTTCGCGTTCTTGCGGCTTCAAGCCCTCGAGTTCCTCGCGCAGTTGATCGGCTCGTTCCTGTCCGAAAAGATCGTTCATGTAGGCCTCGACGAGCGGGTTGTTCAACCCGGCGTTGATGCGGTTGTAGTTAAAGAAGAAGATGCACTCGCAACCCCAGTCCTTCAGTACAGAGTTGATCAATCGCAACGACAAGCCTTTGTAGCCCCACGGATCGACGAAGAACAGCGTCGGCACGAGGTTGACCGACTCGAACTCCTGAACGATTTGCGTGCCGACCTCGTGGTTCCGGACATCGGGACGGAAGCGCATCTTCTCGATGCCCGGCAAGGCCATCAGCGCCGACTCGAGCGATTGCGTGTTTTCGGTGTCCATGTCGTTGAAGATCGTGACCAGCATCTGGCGCATGTCCGGTTCGGCTATGGCGCGCTCGAGGATCATCACTGGGGTGGATTTCGCACCGTCCTTGTATCGTCCGGGTCCGGCGAACAGGTCGAGGTAGGCGATCCTGTCGCGCCCGAGCTTCTTCACGGTTGGAATGATGACTTTGGCCCAGGCCCAGAAGTACTTGGCGACGATGGTGGCTTTGACTTGTGATTGTTCAGTGGTCTCATCGAAGAACCTGTCGGCTTTCACTTTGCTCATGGATCAGTTTTGCATGCACCCGAACAGGTTGATGCCATGAATAGCGCACGATTCAGTCGTTCTTCTCGCTGGTTTTCGAGCGGCACGTAGCGCAACCCCGTAGAATGCGAGGGTCGTCATGAACCGGTGCTCCCGCACAGCACTGCGCGCCCTTGAGCGAGGTCAACCGTGACCCAGGATCGCGGCGCGGATGGCTGGACGTACTTCGAGCGGCGGCTGGGCAAACCCGTCGAGCACCGGGTTCAGATACGCGACTCTCGAGACCCCAACGCTCGAGGCGACGATGCTCGAGCGCCGCGCCGACCCGAGGACCGTTCCCTGACCGAGTGGATGGAGACGTTCTCCGAAGCCTGGACGACGCGCGATGTCGAGCCCGTGCCGGAAGCGAACTTCCTGCGCGCCCTCAGCGACAACGCCTTCGTCGTGATCCTCGGCGAGCCGGGTTCCGGCAAGAGCTGGCTGGCGGCGAACATGGCGCGCACGCTCGCCCGCGCGTTCCTCGACCCCGGCTGGCTCGAGCGCCGCGAAGCCATGCCACGCGCCCCGATCTTCGCGCGATTCCGCGCCCTGAAAGCCTCGAGACCCGGCGAGGGCGTGAGCGCCTGGGATGTGATCGAGGACTGGAGCGCGGAGTTCGGCCACCCGATCACGCCGCGCGTCCCCCCGCACCACCGGCCCGTGTTCATCCTGGACGGCCTGGACGAGCTTCGCATCGACGCCCGAGCGAGCCTCGCGCGCAGCCTGCACGACCTGCCGGGCGCGAAAATCCTGACGTGCCGCACCGCCGTCTGGGAAACCGAACTGCGCGCCGCGTTCACGCAACCGAACCGACCCGCGCCCGCCGTGTACCGCCTGCTGGGGCTGAACGACCAGGAGCAACGCCGCTTCCTCGAGTCGCGCGCCCTGCCCGACGGCACGACCGCAAGCGCCTTGCTGCAACGTGTGCGCGCCAACCCGAGCCTGCGCGCCCTGGCCGGGAACCCGCTCCTGCTGGGCTTGATCGCGGAAGAAGGCGCGAGCCTGCCCGCGAACCGCGCGGAACTTTACGCCAGCACGATCTGCAAACGCTGGCGGGAACTCGAGGCGTCCAAACCGCTCGTCGAGGCCAGACGCACCCTCACGCCCATCGAGCGCGACGAACTCGAGACGACCGGGAACGCGTTCCTGGCGGCGCTCGCGGCGCGCCTCGCGGAACCCGCACCCTCGAGTGACACCGGGAAGGCGAGCCTCCGCACGGTGTTCACGCGCGACGACCTGAACGCCGTCGCCAGGGCGCAACAGTTGCCGAAAGCCGAACTGAACCTGTTGCTGGACGCGCTCCTGACCGCCGGGTTGCTGACGCGCGAGGGCGAGACTGGGTACGCGTTCATCCACCCGACCTTCCAGGAGCACGCGCTGGCCCGCGCCTGGTTGTTCCCGGACGGCGACGAGCGAAACGTGTCCGTTCAGACCCTCGAGCAGCGCTTCACAAAGGCTGTCCAGGATAACCAGTCAGAGGTTGAATTCGAGGAAACCCTGGCACTGGCTTTGTCGGTGGCTGTGCATAAGAGGGTGAGTTCACTCAAGTTGATCCAGGTAATGCTCGAGAAAAAGCGGTCGATATTGCCTACTTGGAAATTGGTAAGTCTAATTAGACGCTCTGGCATACCATTGGAAGAACATTTGGTTGACTACCTTATTTCTTACGACCCTGTTGATATGCCCAAGACTTTAGCAAGATGGGCGAGTGGTGACGCTGTCCTAGTTAGATTTATGCAGGATTTTGGTTTAAAACAGCTGATCGCGCAAAATGAGTTGGCGAGCGAAGCATTGTTAATCGAATTGGCTCGCGATAAAGATTCAGATATACGTACTCTTGTAGCGAGAAATCCAGGAATCAGTAAAAAAATAATGTCAATATTGACTAAAGACAATTGGCATGTCCGCAGATCTTTAGCTTCTAATAGAAATCTTGATGAAGTCATTTTGAAGCAGTTAGCTAAAGATGAAAATTCAGATGTGCGCCGTATGATTGCAGAGAATTCAATGACGGAAAATGCGATATTAGTGCAAATTTTACAAGATAAAGATTGGAACGCCAGAATAGGAGTAGCTCAAAATCTTCGCGCTAGTATGTCTATTTTATCTCAAACTGCTAAAGATGTTTCCAAATATGTCCGCGAATTGACTGCAGAAAATCCGAATATTGATGAAAATCTTTTAATAGAATTATCTAATGATGATGAATGGTGTGTTCGTGCAGGAGTGGCAAGAAATGAAACCATTAACGAAAAACTCTTATTTAAACTAGCTAGTGACGACGATAAACGAGTTCGTAGAGTAGTGGCTTGGAACATAAATACAACCTACAAAATACTACTCGAGCTTACTAATGATCCAGATTACCTTGTTCGTACAAGAGTAGCTAGTAATGGCAAGTCAGATAAACTTATTTTGCTGAAATTAATTAATGATAGTGTGTCTCTTGTCCGCAATGCAGTGGCCGAAAACGATAAGGCAAGTTTGGAAATGTTGACCAAATTGAAAGAAGATGAGGATGAATTAGTTCGCGAAACTGCATCGGCCCGTCTATTCTAAAATTCAATCCTCAAGAATTAACAGTAGATTAACTTATTAATTTATCATGTAATTTACATTAATACTTACCTATGCCCAGATTATTCGCGTCTAATGATCATATTTTTACAGTCAATGCCGAGGCTTTTGCTAATCAGGCAGACCTCGAGCCTGTTTGGTCATCTGATGATGAATTCCAAGGTGCGCCTGACTCCTCAACCGTGACAGTGCGGCAACCGATTATTGTTGAAATCTCGAGGAATGACGCGCGTTTATGGGAAGTATTGCGCGACTCCTCGAATACACCTGACACGCCGCGTTTCATCGTCTCAGCCGAACGTCGCTGGGTGCAATTCTGGCGCAATCTCGGACATGTCCCAGAATTCCCCGCCGCACGCTCAAAGGCTGATTCACCCAAATTCGTCGCCTACGTCGGTCTCGAGGCAGACAACACCAGTGCGTTCGATGTACCCGAAACCTTCCTCGAGCAACTGCGCCGTCATGGGCTCGAGGGTGGCATCCCCATGAACTCGAGCTTGATCGCACTGCAAGCCAACATTTCCTCTGGTGCGGACGCGGTGCTCGTCTTCACGCACGGCCACCCGGAACACGGCTTGCTCGAGTGCCGCTCGGACACCTCCGGGATGCAACCATCCGAGCTGAAAGCCGCGTTCCTCGCCAGCCGCGACCGGGGCCACCCTTTGCGCTTCCTGTACGTCATGGCCTGCCAGCAGCGCGCCGCGTTCCTCGAGTTGCTCGCGGACCTGGCCAAAGAAAACGCGTTGCACCCGGATTTCGCGGGCATCCTGATGTGGGGCGAACCCGGCAGCGACATGGAGTCCGCGTTCCGCGAGGCGTTTTTCGGGGCGCTCCTGGATGACCAGATGCCGTTCCTGCTCGCGGTTCACGCGGGACGCCGCGCGCTCGCCTCGAGCCCCGACCACCGGGATGCCGCGTGGCGACCCATCGCCGTGGCCTGCCACCCGCAACCCAACCCGCTGCCCACACCCGATGAACTCGCGTTCGAGTCGTACTGGGGCGCGCTGCGCGACCTGACGATCAGATCGCTGTCCTGAACTACGCGCTCTCGAGGGTCAGCTTGATCTTGTTCGCGTACTGGCTGGCGACGCTCGCGCTCACGTCCAGGAACAGGAATTTGATGTTGCCCTCGTCGTCCAGAATGAACTCGATCGTGACCTCCGCCTGCTTGAAACTCAGGTTCGGCAGGTTCGGGTCGGTCACGGGCTGCTGCGCGTCGCGCACCGCGATCTTGACGATGTTGATCGCCTGAACCAGCGATTCCTTGAGGGCTTCCGGCGTCTTCAAGCCCGCCGTCTTGCGGTAGACGAGATCGAAGTCGAGGTGAATCGTCTGGATGCCCGTGGTCTTGATCTCGCCGCCGAACTTGACGGGAATCTTGATCGGCGTCAGGTCGATCCCGCCGCCCGCCTTCTCGACAAGTTGCGCCTTGATCTCGAGGCTCGCCTTGGTGATTTTCACGCTCGAGGCTTCCCGGCTGGCGTGCGCGATGGCATCCTTGATCGCGCCGATCAGCTCGAGCATGGTCACGGCGGGATTGCTGGTTTCAGGCATGGACTCAGCCTATCGCAAAGCTTATCCTTCGTCAGGTTCAGCGGTATAAAACGTTTCAGTCCGCCTCCCAGTACCCGAGCCTCGGCCCCCGGTTCACGGCGGGCGTCCAGCCTCGAGACCGCGTCTCCCGCCAGGCGTACTGCTGGCTGGCCGGATCGAAGGCGTAATCGAGGACGAAGACCTTCGTACCGTGAGCCTGCGCTCGCGCCGCCCAGTCCCCCTCGACGCTGCGCCTCGAGGGATCGTTCGCCCGGCAATCGCCCGGCGTGAAGCAGTGGTAGGTGAAGCCCTCGATTGTGATGCCGTCGAGTGCCTCGAGGTAGCCCGAACCGCCCTGGAGACTGCCATGGATCAGGTTCGAGTTCGTGTTGAAGACGGCCCGGTCGCAAGCAGTGGACGAGCGCACGCACGCGCTTGAAGTAGGCCGTGTAGCGCCCGATGTCAGCCGGGGTTGGCCCATCCTCGAACCAGAACACGGCGCAGTCGTCGAGCCAAATGCCGTCGTAGTCTCGAGTGAGGTCGTCGTGGATGACGGTCTCGTGGGTGCGGACTCAGCCATCGCTGAGGGTGTAAAACGAACCGTGTTTTCGGTCATGCTGAACCACTCACCAGGAGGCAAGCATGACCAAGACGACCAGCACGACCAGCATTGACCCGAAACTCATCGACCAGCTCCTCGAGACCTACAAGACGCCCGAAGACCTCACCGGCGAGCACGGCATTCTCAAGCAGATCACCAAAGCCCTCGTCGAACGCGCGCTTGAAGCCGAAATGACCGACCACCTCGGTCACGACCGACACGCAGGCGTGGAAAACGAGACCGGCAACATCCGCAACGGCTCGAGCGGCAAAACCATTCAAGGTGACTTCGGCTTCTTGGCCCTGAGGGCAGCACCTGACGGGCTTGGGCCGCGCACTCGAGATTACCGTCCCACGAGACCGTCAGGGCACGTTCCAGCCGGTGCTCGTGCCCAAACGCCAGACGCGCTTCAAGGGCTTGGACACGAAGATCGTCGCGCTTTACGCGAGGGGTTTGAGTACGCGCGAGATTCAGGCGCACCTCGAGGAGATCTACGGCGTTGAGGTCAGCCCAACGCTCGTCTCGAACGTCACTGACGCGGTCGTTGATGAGATCAAAGCCTGGCAGTCTCGAGGTCTCGAGCCGCTCTACCCGATCCTCTACTTGGATTGCTTGCACTTGAAGATCCGAAGCGATGGCACGATCAAAACCAAAGCCGTGTACGTCGCTATTGGCGTAAACCTCGAGGGGCAAAAGGATGTACTCGGACTCTGGATTTCGGAGAACGAGGGCGCGAAATTCTGGTTGAGCGTGCTGACGGAGCTCAAGAACCGGGGCGTGCAGGACGTGTTCATCGCTTGCGTTGATGGCCTGAAAGGTTTCCCTGAAGCGATTGAAACCGTCTTCCCTCGAACGCAGGTTCAACTCTGTATCGTCCACCTGGTGCGTTACAGCCTGAACTTCGTGTCGTGGAAGGAGAAGAAAGCCGTCTCGAGCGATTTGAAGATGATCTATAAGGCTCCAACCGAGCAGGCTGCCGATCAGGCGCTCGAGGCGTTCGCAACCGAGTGGGACGCGAAGTACGCGAGCATCAGTCAGTCCTGG
>CAXTKV010000163.1:5868-12366 GCA_964244895.1 uncultured Deinococcales bacterium | reverse complement strand
CCAGAACAAGATCGCGCAGACGGAGCGCAGCCTGAGTCTGACCAGCATCAAGGCTCCGTTCAGCGGCGAGATCGCGGAGCTTTCGACCGAGGTCGGTGAGTACGTCAACGCTGGCGCGAAAGTCTTCAGGCTGGTGGACACGACCAGCTTGCGGGCGCGCTTCAAGGTTCCGACGCAGGACGCCAACACGCTGCAAACGGGTTCCGGCGTGCGCATCAGCGCGCTCGGGCGCACGCTCGAGGGTCGGGTCACGCGCAGCACGCAGGTGGCCGGATCGAACCGGCTGGTCGAGACCTTCGCGCGATTGGTCGGCGGTCAGAAAACGGCGGGCTTCACTGCCGGAACCACCGTGCAGGTGGCGTATAGCCTCAAGCTCGCGCAGGGCGTGCTGGTGCCGACGGGCGCGCTCCAGACGGCCAGCGGTCAGACCTACGTCTACGTCGTCAAGGACGCGCAGGCCGTGCAGCGCAACGTCAACGTGCTGGGCGAATCGGGCGGCAAGGTCGCGGTCACCGGACTGACGACGGGCGTTCAGATCGTGTTCCCCGTGCCCGGCAGCTTGCAGAGCGGCGAGCGCATCAGCATCGTCGCGGCGGGAGGCGCATCGAAATGAGCGAACTCGAGCGTCCAAACGCAGAATTGGATCAAAAAACCAGCGCTGAACTGGCCGAAACCAGCGCGACACCCGAAGCGGAAATCCGCGAGAATCCCGCCATCAAATTCAGCGTCTCGAGGTACGTGTTGACGCTCGGCGTGTTCGTGGCGGTCGTGATCTTCGGTCTGGTCGCGGCCATCGGGCTGGGTGTGGACCTGTTGCCGAAGTTCGACATCCCGATCGTGGCCGTCACCACCGCCTACCCCGGCGCGACCCCGGAAGACATCGACAAGCAGGTCACGCGCAAGATCGAGGACGCCGTGTCTACTATCACCGGCGTGGCCGACATCACCTCGTCCTCGAGCAACGGCATCTCGCAGGTCGCGATCAGTTTCGGCAACGGCGTCAACACGGCCTCCGCCGCCAACGATGTCAGCCAGAAAGTCTCGAGCATCCGCTCGCAGTTGCCGAACGACGCCAGCGCCCCGAACGTGCAGCGCTTCAACCCGAACGACCAGCCGATCATTCGCGTGGCCGTCTCCGGCGGCGGCGCGAGCCTGCGCGAGGTTTACGATTACGCCGACCGCAACCTGCGCAACACCTTAGAGCGCGTCAGCGGCGTGGCCGACATCTCGCTTTCCGGCGCGCCAGCCCGAGAAATTCAGGTCTTGCTCGACCCGGCCAAGCTCGCCTCTTACAACCTCAGCCCGGCTCGAGTCACCAACGCGCTGCGCGCCTCGGCGGTGGATTTGCCCGCCGGGGACATCACCGCCAACGGCACGAACGTCTCTTTCGCCACGCGCAACATCCCGACCAGCCTGGGGCAGATCGAACAATTCCTGGTCGACCCGGCCAACGGCACGCGCGTGGTCGATCTGGGCGTGGTGCGCGATAGCGCGGCGGATACGACCAGTTACGCCCGCCTGAACGGACAGCCGGTCGTGCTGCTGGCGATCCGCAAGGTTTCGGGTTCCAACACGGTCGCCGTGGCGGGCGGCGTGCGCGATGCGCTCGCCAAGCTCGATCTGCCCAAAGGGTACGCGGCGCAGATCTCGAGCGATACTTCGACCAGCATCTCCGCCAGCGTCAACGACACGCTCAAGGAAGGCTTGCTGGTGGCGGGCATCGTCGCCATCGTCTGCCTGATCGCGTTGGGCAAGCTCAACACGGCCTTCGCGGTGGTGCTGGCGATCCCGATCTCGCTCTCGGCGGCTCCCTTGGTATTCGGGTTTTTCGGGTTCACCTTCAATATCATTACGCTGCTGGCGATGATCGTGGCGATGGGTATCGTGGTGGACGACAGCATCGTGGTGGCCGAAAACATCGAACGCTACCGCCACATGGGTTACGGCCTGATCGAAAGCGTCCTCAAAGGCGCGAGCGAGGTTTTCAGCGCCGTGGCCGCTGCGACGTTCTCCTTGCTGGCCGTGCTGATTCCGCTGGCGTTGATTCCGGGCATCCTAGGACAGTTCTTCAAGGAATTCGCGCTCGGGTTGGCGGGCGCGATCCTCTTCAGTTGGCTCGAGGCGCTGTTCTTCTTGACGGTGCGCATGGCCTACACGCCCGACCCGCCCACGATGAGCTGGCCTGATTTCGGTCGCGCGGTCATTTCGGTGCCGCGCAGCTTCCGCTGGGCCTGGAAAGCCTGGCGCACACCGCTCGGGATCCTGGTGCTGATCGCTTTGGCGCTCGGGCAGATCGTGCCGCTTTTAATGCGATTGCGCACCCCAGCGCCCGCCGTCGGCGCTGTCACGACCGTCCCCAGCCCCGTGATCGGCATCGTGACGATCGTGGCCAGCATCGTGCTCTACCCGATCATTCTGACGGTGCTGTACCACCTGGTGGTCGTGCTGCTGGGCTTCCTGAACGCCATCGGCAACTGGCTCTATCAGATCACCGACGCGGGACTGAACGCGCTGCGCCGAGGCTACTCAAGGGCCCTTCGCCGCGCGCTGCGCTTCAACGGCTGGGTGCTGGTGGCCGCAGGATTGTTCTTCCTGAGCATCGTCCCGGCGTTTTCAAAGGTCAGCTTCGTGTTTTCCCCGAAAGAAGATTCCTCTCAGGCGACCATCCGCCTGACCCTGCCGTCGGGAACAGCTCTGGAAGAAACCGACCGGATGGTGCGGCGCGTCGAAACCTACCTGAGTAAACGCAAGGAAGTCAGGAAGGTCGCCACCATTGTCGGCACGACCAGCAGCTTCAACTCGAGCGGCATCGAACCGCGCAACGCCACGCTGGCGCTCGATCTCGCGCCCAAGGGTCAGCGCCCGACGAGCTTCGAGCTGCTGCCCGAGTACACCAGCGACCTCAAGAAACTCTTCGCGGATCGCCCGGAGATCAACGTTCAGGTGCAGGGCGCGCAGAACGGCCCCGGCGACAGCGCAGACCTGAGCCTGAGCCTGAGCGCCGCCACCCAGAGCGCGCTTCAGGATCGAGCGCCCGCCGTGATCGCCGCGATCCGCAAGAACCCGAACGTTACGGCCATCAGCGCCTCGATCAACCAGACCGCCCTGGAGCAATCGTTCGTGCCAGACGAGAGCAAACTGACCGGGACGGGCTTGACCCCAGACGATCTGGCCCAGGCAATCCGCACCGCCAATCAGGGCACCAAAGCGGGCAGCTTCCGCGACGGGGACGAAACCTACGATGTCAAGGTCAAGCTCGATCCGACGCAGGTCAGCGGTCAGCAATCGCTGCTGGATTTGCCGGTCTATTCTCAGGCGCTGGGCGCGAACCTGCCGCTCTCCGAACTCGGGCATTTCGAGCTGCGCCAGGCACCCAGCACGATCAGCCGACTGTCCAAGACCTACAACGCGACGCTCAACGTGTCCTTGAAAAAGGGCGTCAACGGTTTCGCCGCGCGCGGCCCGATCGAAAAATCCCTCAAGGATCAGGGATTGGTGGACGATCAGGTGCAGATCGGCTCGGGCAGTTCCACCGGCAGCGCAGCGCTCTTGGGGAACCTCTTTTTGTACGGCCCGATCGCCATTCTGGTGGCGCTGTTGCTGAACTACCTGGTGCTGGGCAGCCAGTTCAACAGCTTCCGTTACCCGATTTATTTGCTCCTGCCCGTACCGTTGGCGGTGGTCGGCGCTGTCTGGGCGCTGGCGATCCTGGGCGTGTCGCTGGACATCATCACGGTGCTGGGCATGGTCGTGCTGGTCGGACTGGTCACCAAGAACGCGATTCTCTTGCTGGACTTCGTGGTCGAACGCGCTCGAGCCATGCCCCTGGCGGATGCGCTGGTCGAGGCGGCTGGTTTGCGTCTGCGACCGATCATCATGACGACCCTGACGGTGTTGGTCATCAGCATCCCGTTGATCCTGGGCGAGGGCGAGGGATCGGAATTCCGCAAGGGATTGGGCGTGGTAATCCTGGGCGGCGTGCTGACCAGCACGATCCTAACCCTGTTCGTCGTGCCGAGCGCGTTTTACCGTTTCGAGCGCAACCGCGTGCAGCCCCGCGTCAAACGCGAGGGCAGCGCCACCCCGGATGCGACCCTCGCGCCGAGCGCGGCGGACTGAGGTGCGTTGCTCGAGGACCGAATCCCGCGCCGCAAACACAGATGAAGGAAGACCATGACGAACCCGCGCCCCAACGCCAACCCTGACGCTCAGGGAGGCAAGGAATCGGACAAGCGCGCCCGGATTCTCGAGGCGGCCAGAACGATCCTGTCCGCCAAGCGCTACGATGACGTGCCCGTCAGCGAAATCGTCGAGGCGGCGGGCATCGCCAAGGGCACGTTTTACCTGTACTTCCCGTCCAAGGCCGACCTGATCAGTGCTGTAGCGCAAGAGATGCAGGACGAATTGAGACGAGCCATATTTGAAGTGATGAACGATCAGCAGCCGATTATCGAAGTGATCGAAGCGGCGATCTGGGCGGTCTACCACACCCTGCAACACCACCGCGACCTGATGCACATCATCGAGATGGATTTGCTGTTGGGCGGCAAGGAACGTCACTTGGCCGGTCACAACGAACAAATTCTGGGCACGGCGCAGATGCTCGAGCGCGCGCGCCTGCGCGGCGAGATCGATCCCGACCTGGACACGCGCATCACCGCCGAGCTGGTCAGCGGCGTGATGATGCCGCTCGCGCAAGCCATGATGTTCGGTCAGACGGACACCAAGCCCGAGCGTTACATCGCCGAGACGGTCGCGTTTCTGCGCCGCGCGTTGGGCATCGCAAAAACGGCCAACTGAGTCAGCTGGTTTGCGAACACCGTTCAAGACGCATTCATTTGATTCTCAAAGAACACCGTCCTGGACGGTGTTCTTTGTATATCCTCCAAACGTAAAGGCATCACTCAGACCCGAGCGGTAGATTGAACCCATGAAACCGATCACGATCCTGGACAGTACGCTGCGCGACGGCGCGCTGGCGGACGATGTCAACATGAGTCTGGAAGACAAGCTCAGGCTCGCACCGTTGATCGACAGTCTGGGCGTGGCGTACCTGGAATACGGCTGGCCGCAAGTTGCACCCGGCGACCTGGAATTCTACGAGCGCGCGCAAGACCTGAAGCTGAATGCCAAGCTGGTCGTGTTCGGCGCGACCCGCAAACCCGAAACGCGCGTCGACAAGGATCGCGGTCTGGCGATGCTGCTCGAGACGAACGCGCCCGCGGTGCAGCTCTACGGCAAGGTCTGGCCGCTGCACGTCGAGAAGGTCTTGCGCACCAGCCTGGAAGAAAACCTGTCCATGCTGCGCGACAGCGTGGCGCACATCAAGAACGCCGGGCGAGAGACGCTGGTGATCGCCGAGTTCTTCTTCGATGCGCTCGAACAGAACCCCGATTACGCCATGCAGTTCGTTCAGGCCGCGCTCGAGGCTGGCGCGGACGCGCTGGTGCTGGCCGATTCCGTCGGGCGGTCACTGCCGAAAGCTGTCTCCGACGGTGTTTCTCGCGTGCTCGAGATTGCGAAAGGGCGCACCATCGGCGTTCACCTGCACAACGATTTTGGGCTGGCGCTGGCCAACGCGCTGGCGGCGCTGGACGCGGGTGCGACCCACGTTCAGGGCAGCGTCAACGGCTACGGCGCGCGCAACGGCATCACCGACCTGACGGCGCTCTTGCCGATCCTCAAGCTCAAACTGGGCGTGGACGTGGTCACGGACGAGCAACTCGCGCGACTGACGCCCGTGGCGCAGCGCGTCGCGGAATCGCTCGGGCTGGCCTCCGGCATGGAGAACGCGCCGTTCGTGGGCCGAAACGTCTTCGCGCACAAAACCGAAACCCACATCGCTGCCGTGCTCAGCACGCCCGAAGCTTACGAACCGATCCCGCCCGAAAAAGTCGGCAACCACCGCAAACTGGTGATTCCCGGCGTCAGCCGACCCGCCTACCTGGCGCGCGTGGCCGAGCAGTACGGCGTGGATTTGAGCATCGAGAGCGCCGCCAACGCCCGGATTCTGGCCGAACTGAAACGGCTCGAGGACGAGGGTTACAGTTTCGAGGATTCACCCGAAAGTCTGGAATTGATCGTCGGGCAGTTGTCCGGCAAATTTCAGAAGGTTCTATCGGTCGAACGCGTGCGCCTGTTCGACGCCATCCGGGGCCGCGACCGCCCCGTCGTAGAAGCGTCCCTGAGCGTTCAGGTCGGCAACGAATCCGAGTACGTCGCCGCCGAATCCGTCGGCCCCGTCAAGGCGCTGCTGAAGGCCATCAAGGCCGCGCTGGCGCTGTCCGGCGATCGCGACATCGCGGCCTACAGCGCGAATCTCGAGGCGATCATCATGCGCGTCCGAAGCGTCAATCGGCGCTTCGAGCCCCTCAAAGTACGCGTGGCGATCACCGTCACCGACGGAAGCCGCGACTGGACGTGCATCGGCATCAGCGAGGATTTGATTCAGGCGTGCTGGAAGGCGTTGGTGGATGCCGTGGAGTACGGATTGGCAAC
>CAXTKV010000163.1:0-5768 GCA_964244895.1 uncultured Deinococcales bacterium | reverse complement strand
AAGGGCAAACTCGAGGGATCAGAGCGCGATGCGATTCTCGGGCGAATCGAGACGACGACCGACCTGACGGACTTCGCGGACTGCGATCTGGTCGTGGAGGCGATCCTCGAGAACGAAGGCTTGAAACTCGAGTTGTTCCGCGACCTAGGACGGATCGTCAAGCCGTCCGGCGTGCTGGCGTCCAACACCTCCAGCATCCCGATCACCAAGCTGGCGGGCGCGTCCGGCAGGCCGGAGCAGTTCATCGGGATGCACTTCATGAATCCCGTGCCGTTGATGGCGCTGGTGGAAGTCATTCGCGGACACCTGACCTCGGACGCGACCGCGAGTTTTGTCCTCGAGACGGCGCAAAAAATGGGCAAGACGCCAGTGGAATGCAACGACTTTCCGGGTTTCGTCAGCAACCGCATTTTGATGCCGATGCTGAACGAGGCCATCCAGTGCGTGATGGAGGGCGTGGCCACCCCGGAGGCGATCGATCAGATCATGAAGCTCGGCATGAATCACCCGATGGGGCCGTTGGCATTGGCAGATTTTATCGGCTTGGACACGTGCCTTTCGATCATGGAGGTCTTGCACGCGGGGCTGGGCGACGACAAGTACCGTCCCTCTCCCCTGCTGCGCAAGATGGTGCAGGCGGGCCTGCTGGGGCGCAAGTCCGGGCGCGGGTTTTACGCGTACTGAACGGTCTTGAGCCGGGGTTGCACGTCGGTGTCTCGAGTATGCGTCAGTGCGGATGGCACTCGAACCTCGTATTCGCCCGGTTCGCGCGCGGGGATCAGCGCTTCGCACTTTCAGGGACACCGTCCCAGACGCGGTTTCTCGAGAATCAAAACAGTGCGTCTGGGACGGTGTTGTCTCAATTGGAGCCGATCGAGTCGAATACCTGCGCCGCGCACGAGTAGGATTCCGGCATGGACTTCTCGCTCAACTCGGATCAGCGCGCGATTCTGGAGACGGTACGGGATTTCTGCAAGGCCAAGATCGCGCCGCTGGCCGCCCAGTACGACCGCAGCGGCGAGTACCCGTGGGCGCAGATCCGAATGCTTTCGGAGTTGGGCTTGCTGGGCGCGATGGTTCCTGAAAGCTGGGGCGGTGCGGGGCTGGATTGCGTGACCTACGCGCTGTGTCTCGAGGAAATCTGCGCGGCGGACGCCAGCGTGGGCGTGGTGGTCAGCGTCACGAACGGTTTGCCGCAGCAGATGATCCTGCGCTACGGTTCGGACGCGCAGAAGGAACGGTGGTTGAAACCCCTGGCGCAGGGGCGGCACGTCGGCGCGTTCTGCCTGACGGAAGCGAACTCCGGCAGCGACGCGGCCAGCCTGCGCACCGTCGCGGCCCGCGATGGCGACGATTGGGTTCTGGATGGGCAAAAAGTCTGGATCACGTCCGGCGGTCAGGCCGACACGTACCTGGTGATGGCGCGCACCGACGCGGCGCCGAATGAGCTTGGGCGCGGCGCGAGGGGCATCACCTGCTTCGCGCTCGAGAAGGGCACGGCGGGCCTCAGCTTCGGCAAGCCCGAGGAGAAACTCGGCCTGCACGCGGCGCACACCACCACGGTCAGCATGAACGGCGTGCGCGTGCCGGACGTTCACCGCATCGGCGCGATCGGGGAAGGGCTGGTGATCGCGCTTTCAAGCCTGGATGGTGGACGCATCGGGATCGCCATGCAGGCCATCGGCATCGCTCGGGCAGCGTTCGAGGCGGCGCGCGATTACGCCATGCAGCGCGAGCAGTTCGGCTCGAGAATCTCTGAATTCGAGGGCATCAGCTTCAAGATCGCGGACATGGCCACGCGCATCGAAGCATCCAGGTTGCTGGCCCTGCACGCCGCCAGCCTGCGAGATGAAGGCAAGCACTACGCCAAGGAAGCTTCGATGGCCAAACTGTTCGCGTCCGAGACGGCGATGTTCGTCGCGCGCGAGGCGATTCAGGTCTTCGGCGGCAACGGCTACAGCCGCGAGTACCCGGTCGAACGCCACTACCGCGACGCGAAAATCACCGAAATCTATGAGGGTACTTCAGAAATTCAGCGCCTGGTGATCTCGAGGCAGATTTTCCGGGAGTTCAAGCACGGCTGAGTCGTGGTGCTCGAGCCCCTGGGTCGAATCGCGAACGTGCCAGACAACCCTTTCGGTACGGGCGAACATCGCGCTTCAGCACGTTGCACGTGAGGTGTTGCCCGCTGGCAGCATGGATGTCTCGAGATCGAGCTTCAATTCTCGAGAAAGACAAGAAGACCGTCCAGCACGCGGATACGCAATCTCGAGGAACTGCGTCCAGGACGGTCTTCTCGAGCTTCAAACCGAAACTCAGGCGTGCTCGAACACGACCTGAGGCACGAAATGCACGGCGTCGGCGGCCACGAAATGCATGGGAATCCCGCGCCATTCGCGCAGCAGGCGCGACGGGTTTGCGCCGTGCAGGTGGCCGAAAACCACGGCGTCTGGTCGGGCTTTTTCGATCAATTCTGTAAAGCCGTTCGGTTCGAATCCGCCGTTGGTCGGCGGGTAATGCAGCGCGATCACCAGGCGGTCGTAATCCTTACCCTGAAGGGATTGGATGGCCAGGCGCAAGCGTTCGATCTCGCGGACGTAGATTTTCTCGTCGTCCGCCGTGAAATCGTCTCCGCCGGGGCACGTCCAGCCTCGCGTCCCGGCGATGGCGGTGCGACCGATCACGACGGAATCGTTCTGGATGGCCCGCATTGTGGCGGGCAGGCTGGCGCGCAATTTGCTGATGCTCGGCCACCAGTAATCGTGGTTGCCGCGCAGAATAATTTTTTGACCGGGCAGTTCCGCGATCATCTTTAAGTCAGCCATGGCGTCTGGAAGCTTCAACGCCCACGACAGATCGCCGGCGATCAGCACGCAATCGTCGTCGCGCACGGTCTCGCGCCAGCGCTCGAAGAAGACCTCGGGGTGTCCTGCCCAGTTCCCACCGAAGACCGTCATGGGTTTCGGCATGGCGCTACTCAAGTGAGGGTCTGCGATGGCGAGGAGTCTCATCAGGTTCTCGGATCGTGGGGGTCAGGTTTTGCTCGAGTTACCGATCTCGAGCGTCGCAACCGATGGCTTCTCGGGCAGCCTGGTCTGAGAAACGCCCCCGCGTCGGCGGGGGCATTCGTTGTGCTTGGTCGGGGAAACAGGATTTGAACCTGCGACCCCCTCGTCCCGAACGAGGTGCGCTACCAGGCTGCGCTATTCCCCGATATGGCTCCTGGTCGCCCGGAAGGGCGCTCCGAATGGTACATGGGGCGTCACGGGCTGTCAACCGGGGTTTGGAGTCGGTCAAATTAAAAATCCTGCGCTGGGCTTCTTTTGAACACAAGAATGGCTCGATTGGCTGGGTTCAGACCAATCACACCACGGCGGCCTGAACGGCGGACGATTTCCAGACGACTCGCGGGGATGGCCTTTAGGCGTCCTGGAATGGCGTTCGCTTGCGGGGTGCGCTCGGTATCGGCGAGACGCACGCGGCGAACCGCCTTGGCCCGGACGCGACCGTATCCGGAGTCCCACCATTGAAAATCACCAGCCCGGCTCGAGGCGTCGCACGGTCGGATCGAACTCGGTCGGATCAGGAGCGAGAAGCCCGGCAGTGCGCCTCTCGAGACGGTGGTGACGGACTCGCTAACGGCGCGCCCAGCGAGGATCTACGCGGTGCGAGCAACGATCGGATCGCGGCCTGAAAGTGAACGGCGCGCCGTTCATGCACGATGTTCTGATTGGCACCGCTCGAGCCAGACGAGATCGAGGCTCGAGATCCAGGCCCGAGATCGAGGCTCCAGCCCTCAGGATTTCGCCGCGCCAGCCCAGTCCATCGGCGCGGGAGGGGCGAAGCGCGATTTCAACTCGACTGCCAGACCAGTGCGGGCGGATTCGTTGGTCGCCTCGAGAATCTCGACGACGTGCGCGGCGTGCTCGCCCGTGACCCTCGATGGGCGGTCGTCGGTGATGGCCGTGGTGAAATCCACCAGGCCGCGCGCCCAATCCAGCCCGACCTCCGCCGGGCGCACCAGCGGCACAGGCGCGTACTGCTGGCCGAAATCCGAGTGTTCGAGGGCGCTGTTCGCCATGAACCACGAGTGCAGGTGCAACGAACCTTTCTCGCCGTGGAACTCGATGCCTTCGCCCTGACGGGTGTGGTTCGAGACGTAAAAGTTCGCGGTCAGACGCACCAGCGTTCCGGTCGGGAATTCGATGTTGACCACGTAAAAATCTGGGGCTTCTATCGTGAACGCCACGCCATCCTTGGTGACGCGGTTCGGGCTGAGCATCTTGGCGAAGGCCGTCAGGCGGCTGGCCGGACCGAACAGCGCCGTGACCAGCGCGAGCGGGTAGACGCCCACGTCCAGCATCGGGCCGACGCCGTAAAACGGAGCCGGGTTCGGATGCCAGGATTCGATCCGCCCGTGGTTGACTTCGGCGTAAACCACGCGCACATCCCCGATGGCGCCTTCGCGCACGAGCTTCATGGCGGTCTGTTGGGCTTCACCCAGGAACGTGATCGGTGCGCCCGCCAGCCGCAGGTTTCGGGCTCGAGCCAACTCGACCAGCTCGAGCGCTTCAACGGTCTTGAGCGCGAGCGGCTTCTCGCTATAGACGTGCTTTCCGGCCAACAGGGATTGCTTGATGACCTCAAAATGCGCCTGGAAAATGGTCAGGTTGACGATCAGTTCCACGCTCGGGTCGGCCAGTGCTTCTTCGAGGGAAGCGTAGGCTTTGCCGCCGTGTTCGGCGGCGAAGGATTGCGCCCGCGATGGGTCGATGTCGCTGAAACCGACCAGGTTCAGGCTGGGGTGGCGTTTGATGTCCTTGCTGTACGGCCCGGCGATGTTGCCGCAACCGACGATGGCGATGTTCACGGGGGTGCCTCCAGGCTTCACAGATTCTTGGATTTGCTCGAGAACACCGTCCAGCACGGTCTTTCTCGATCTCGATTCGTCACGTGCTGGACGGTCTTTTTAGGACGCCAGCCAATCCTCGAGCAGGCGTTTGCTCTCGAGGACATCCTCGCGCGGGTTGGAATGCTCAGGTTCGTGCTCAATACCCAACGGGCCGACGTAGCCGATCTCCTGAAGGGCGCGCACGCACGCCTCGATATCGACCACGCCGCGTCCGAAGCGGCAGGTGTCGTGAGCGCCGAGGGTCAGCACGTCCTTGAGGTGCACGGTCAGCAGGTGATCGCGCAACTCGCGCAGGGCGCTCGGGGCACTGTAGCCCTGCGTACCCCACCAGCCGGTGTCGGTGGACGCCCCGATGAACCCGTCCGCACCGTCACCGATCTGCACCAGCAATTCCTGCGGGGTTGTCTCCGGGTGGTTCTCGAGCCCGAGCTTGACGCCGTGCGCCTTCAAAATGGCTGTCGCGTCGGCTCGGGCGGTCTGGAGGATCGGCGCGCCGCCCGCGATCACGCTCGCTCCAATCCCGTTGGCGACCCGAGCGAAACCCTCGACGTGATCCAGGGACGCGCACCAGGCGGCCAGGCTCGTGACCGTCAGGTTGTGGCGCTGCAACGCGTCGCGCGCGATCTTCAGGTGTTCAGCGCTGGCCCAGTCCGGGTGCAGGTGCGCACCCCACAGGTCGATCGAGTGAAACCCCATACCGACGACATCGTTCAGCATTCCCTCGAAGCGCTCGCCGAACGTCTCGAGGTCCCGAAAGTAATTCTGGGTCGCCGCATCGCCCTGCATCCAGCCTTCGGTCATGTTCCAACCGAGTTCGCGGGCGACAAAATTGGCGGTGATGAAAGAAATCGTGTTC
>CAXTKV010000162.1:0-12425 GCA_964244895.1 uncultured Deinococcales bacterium | reverse complement strand
TTCGCGGATCTGATCGTGAGCGTGTACGGCGAGGATCGCGGCTTGCACGCCCGCAGCGCGGTCGGCGTGGTGGAATTGCCGTGGGGCATCCCGGTCGAGATCGAGAGCATCCTGGAAATCACCGATTGATACCGGCCCGTCCAGGTTGAGAAACCGCCGTTAGGCGCGGTCTTCTCGAGACTCGAACGATGCTCGAGAAGCTTCAGGCCACCAAACCCGACGCGGCCTTCACGTCGGCTTCACATCGCTCACGGTATGGTGAATGCTTGTGAAGACACCACTCCAGACCGCTTACTCGGGGATCAACCCATGATCGCCATCATTCAAGCCATCATCCTCGGCATCGTCGAAGGCGTCACGGAATTCCTGCCGATTTCCAGCACCGGTCACCTGAAGGTCGCAGAGAACCTGCTGGGCTTCAAGGACGTGGCCTTCACCTTCACGGTCGTGATTCAGATCGGCGCGATCCTGGCGGTCGTGTGGTTCTACCGCGTGGATCTGCTCAACCGCATCGTGGCGCTGTTTCAGGGCAAACCCGAAGCGTTGCGCTTCTGGTTGAACCTGGTGATCGCCACCGTTCCCGCCGCCGTGATCGCGCTGGTGTGGGAAAAAATCTTCGGCACGCGATTCGAGACGCTGACCGTGATCGGGCTGGCCTTGATCGTCGGTGGCGCGCTTTTGTGGTGGCTCGAGACGATGCGCGCCCAGGGCAACCACGACCCCGAACCGCTCGAGCCGAATCTGGACGCGATCACGCCAGTCCAGGCGCTCTGGATCGGGTTGGCGCAGACGCTGGCCGTGATCTTTCCCGGCACGTCCCGTTCCGGCGCGAGCATCGTCGGCGGTTGGCTGGTCGGGTTGAACCGCGTCACAGCCACGACCTTCTCTTTTTACCTGGGCTTGCCGATTCTGGGCTTGGCTGGCCTGTACAAGCTCTACAAAGCCCGCGACGTGCTCTCGAGCCTGCCCGGTGGCGCTCCAGCATTGATTCTGGGCACGGTCGTGTCGTTCCTGTGCGCGCTTGTGGTGGTGGGCTGGTTGCTGCGTTACGTGTCGCGCAACGATTTCAAACCGTTCGCGGTCTACCGCATCGTGGCGGGCGTGCTGGTGCTGGCGCTGGTGTTCTCCGGGGCCGTGCCGAACGCGTAAACACCGTCCTGGACGCATTCTCGAGACTACGTGCAGGACTGTGTTCTCGGGGACAGGCCACACAGCGGATGCGCGTGTGGAAAGCAGGATTTACGCTTTGCGCATGACCTCTCCCCTGCCCGTTCTTGGGTTCCCCGAACCTCGAGCCTGAAGGTTCGAGCGCGTCTCGACCGGTCTCGAGACCCAAAATTCAGCCGCAAATCCGCGCGAACAGCCCCAGAGGGGCGTACAATCGCGCGGATGAACAGGGGTACCCAATGGTGAAAACACGAATCGCGCCGTCACCGACGGGCGACCCGCACGTCGGCACGGCCTACCAGGCGCTCTACAATTACGTTTTTGCGAAGCAGAACAACGGACACTTTATCGTCCGCATCGAGGACACGGATCGCGCCAGGTACAACCCGGAATCGCAGCGCCGCATCCTGGAGATGCTCGAATGGCTGGGGTTGCCACCGGACGAATCGCCGGAAAAGGGCGGCCCGAGCGCGCCGTACATCCAGACTGAACGCGCCGCGACGCACCAGCGGTACGCCAGTGAAATGGTCGAGCGCGGCCTGGCGTACCGCGCCTTCGACACGCCGCAAGAACTCGAGGAGCGCCGCAAGGCGTCTGAAGCCCGCAAGGATTCGTACCGTGGCTACGACCGCCGCGACCGCGACCTGCCGAAAGCCGAATCGGATGCTCGAGCCAGCGCGGGTGAACCGTTCGTGATTCGCCTGAAAGCGCCGCTCGAGGGCGAGGTCATCGTGCGCGACCGCCTGCGCGGCCAGGTCGCGTTCAAGGCATCCGAACTCGACGATAAGGTCTTGCTGAAAGCCGACGGCTTCCCGACGTACCACCTGGCCGCCATGAGCGACGATCACGACATGGGCGTCACGCACGTCATCCGCGCCGAGGAATGGCTGACCAGCACGCCGATTCACAAATTGATCATTCAGGCCATGGGCTGGGCGGAACCCGAATGGATTCACACGCCATTGCTGCGCAACCCGGACAAATCGAAACTGTCCAAGCGCAAGTCGAACACCAGCGTGGACAGCTACCGCGAAATGGGCATCGCGCCCGAAGCGTTGCTGAACTACGTGGGGATGATGGCGTTTTCCATGCCGGACGGACGCGAGGTCTTCAGCGTGCCCGACCTGACCAAAGAGTTCTCGTGGGAACGCGTCAGCCTGGGCGGGCCAGTGTTTGATCTCGAGAAACTGACGTGGTTGAACGGCAAGTACATCCGTGAAGTCTTTACCCTCGAGCAAGTGGTGAACCGTGCGATCCCATTTCTCGAGAAGGCGGGTTTCGATGTCTCGAGCCGCGAGTACGTTTCCAGCGTGGTGAACGTCCTGCGCGAGCGGTTCAACCTGTTCGGCGAGTTGCCCGAGAAAGCCCGGTACTTCTTTTCTGAACCCGCGCTCGAGGAGAAAGCCGCGCAGAAGCTCGCGGAAAGTCTCGGGACGTTGCGCGAACTCGCACCCGTGCTCGAGGCGCTGCCCACCTGGACGCACGAATCGCTCGAGGGCGTGTTCAAGGATTTCGCGGGAACCAGAGGCGTGAAACTCGGCGCGGTCATGCAGCCGTTGCGCGCGGCATTGACGGGTCGGCTCGAGAGCCCCAGCATGTACGAATTGATGCTCACTCTGGGGCGCGAGAAGTGCCTCGAGCGCGTCCAGAAAGCCCTCGCTTGAACCGAGCCAACCCAGGAACACCGTCCAGCACGCGAATGCGAGAATGCGTGTGGGACGGTGTTCCTCGAGCGAACCCGAGGCGGGTAGACTGAATCATGGTCGCGCAACGCAAAACCGAGGAACGCCTGATGACCGAGGCGGAATACCTCGCGTTCGAGGAACGTTCCCGCGAGCGCCACGAATTCGTGGACGGCGCGTTGCGGTTGATGAGCGGTACGACGGGCGCACATAACGACATCGTGCAAAATTTCGTCGAGAAATTACGCCCGCTCGCTCGGAAGAAAAAGTGTCGCACACGCGTTGAAGCTGTGAAACTGCGGCTTTCGCACCTCTCGAGCACCCGGTACTACTACCCGGATTTCATGATCGTGTGCGGCCCGGAATCGAGTGACCCGAGCATCGAAGAAAACCCCTGCATGGTCGTCGAAATCCTCTCGAAATCCACCACACACATCGACCGGGGCGAGAAATTCGAGACGTACCTGCGAACACCATCGCTTCAGCGTTACGTCCTGGTTCACCAGACCAGCCGAACAGTCGAAGTCTACGAACGCGCCGTGGATTCGTGGACGTATCGCCTGCTCGAGGAAACAGGCGCGTTCGACGCGCCGTGTATCGGCGCACGGATAACGCTCGAGGACGTGTTTGAAGGCGTCACGTTTCCAGCACCAAAACGCCGCACGAGAAGAAAGGCAAACTGAATGTCCTGGTTTCAACGCCTGAGAGATGGATTGACCAAAACCCGCACGCAGATCACGCAAGCCGTCGGTCTGGGCAGTGAAGTGGACGAGAAAGCCCGCGAGTGGACGCTCGAAGAACTCGAGTTCGCGCTGATCGGCGCGGATGTCGGCGCGAAATACGCGACCGAAATCCTGGACGACGTGCGCGAGCAGATGAAGCAACTCGGGCAACGCAAACTGGGTGAAGCCTTAGCCAACGCCCTGACCGTGCAGCTCGAGCCGGATCAGTTCCGCGCGAAACTCCGCAAGGCGGGCTTCACGCCGGATGCTAAGAAATCCACGGTCGAACCCAAAGGGCACGTGATTTTGATGGTCGGCGTCAACGGGGTCGGCAAGACGACCACGATCGCGAAACTCGGGCAGTATTACCAGTCCAAAGGCCAGAGCGTGATGTTCGCGGCGGGCGACACCTTCCGCGCTGCAGCGGGCGCGCAACTGGGCGTCTGGGGCGAGCGGTTGGGCATCGAGGTGATTCAGGGCCCGGACGGTGGCGATCCCGCCGCCGTCGCCTTCGACGGGGCCAGCGCGCGCAAGGCCAGGGGCACGGACTTGCTGTTCGTGGACACGGCGGGCCGGTTGCACACCAAGCACAACCTGATGGAAGAACTGAAGAAGGTCAAACGCACCATCACCAAAGCCGATGAAAAAGAACCCGCCGACATCTGGCTGGTGCTGGACGCGGTCACGGGCCAGAACGGTCTGGAACAGGCCAAGAAATTCCACGAGGCCGTGGGCTTGACGGGCGTGATCGTCACCAAGCTGGACGGCACCGCCAAGGGCGGCATCGTCGTGCCGATCGTGCGCGAGTTGGGTGTGCCCTTGAAATTCATCGGCGTCGGTGAGAGCGCGGACGATCTGCAACCGTTCGATGCGAAAGAGTTCGTGGACGCGTTGCTCGCGGATTGAACTGTGCGTCGCTGGCGGATTGAGGCTCGAGAACACCGTCCCGCACGCATATTGATAAACGCGTCCTGGACGGTGTTCTTGCATCACTCGAACCGCAACTCTCGAGCGCACCGAACAAGCTGAAAAACGAGCCCCGAGAACGCGCTCGGGGCTCGTCTGATTCGGGATGTTGGATCAGTCGTGATTCCCGCCCGCTTTGACCGCGACCGCGGTGGCGTGCACGAGTTTCGTGTTGGTCGCGTCCATGGCGCCCTCGACCTTGACTTCGGCGTGGTCAGCCAGCGTGCCCGTGACGGTCGCAGTGGAGTAATCGATCGTGTAGCCCTCGAGCTTGAAGGTTTTGGCGGTGGCGTCCAGGTTCTTCAGGTCGTCTTCCAGGCTGACGGTCGAACCCGCCGGGGCGCGGTCGTGATCTTCTTCGGCCTCGTTCTCGAGTTTGACTTTTTTGGCGGTCAGCACTTTGGCGGAAAGCGTGCCTTCGGCCTCGACGGAATCGCCGTCTTTGAGGGCGGCGGGCAGCACGCACGGGCTGGTGCAGTTGACGGTCACGTCATTCAGCTTGAACGTGGTCGAGCCTGCGGTGAAGCCGCTGACGGTGCCCTTGAGTTCGGTGTCGTTGTCCTCGCCGTCTTCGTTCAGTTCCGCGTCGTTCTTGACTTCGATTTTGGTCGCCAAGACGTTGCCGCTGGCGTCGCTCGAGCCGCTGACTTCAACCAAATCGTTGACCTTCAAGTCCGCGATGGTGTGCGCGGTGCTGGTGGCGGTGTCGTCGTCACCGGAGAGGTCAATCCGGGTGTTGGCGTCCACGGTGACGGTCTTTCCGGCCACGGTGATGGTTTTGGCGGCGGGGTCGATCGCGCTGATCTTGCCTTTGAGTTCGACTTCGACATCGACATCCTCAATCGTGCTGCCGGAAGCGTTGATCCTGACTTTCTGACCGACGCTGAGAGCGCTGGCTTTGGCCGCTTTGCCGTTGACCCTCACGGTTCCGGATGCGCTGCGGGTCAGGGTCTTTCCAGCCACGGTCAGGCTGGTACGATCCACCGAGAGGCTAGTGATCGCGCCGGACACGACCTGGGTTCCGCCCGCGACGGGCGTCTGGTTGCAGGCGGCGAGGGCGATCAGCGATAGGGCGGTCATTCCGATGTGTTTGAGCATGATTCTCCTGCGCAACCGCCGTCTGGGATGGAGCGAATCGCGGTTGCGATCTGAATTGACCCGCTCGTGCGAGTTCTGAGGTGAGCATAGGAACGGGGCTGAAGGGAAACTGAACATCGGCGCCGCCGCCTCTGACTTGCGACCCCCGACTTTGGTCGGGTGCGAGAGATCGGCTGCTCGAGAAACCCGAGTTGGGGCACAATGGGCGCATGGCGAGATTCGTTCGGGTCGGCAATCGGGGCATCAATCTGGATCGCATCAACCATTACGAGATCGGGGACGCGGCGGGCGGCACGCTCGGGCGCGGGCAGAGCGCCTCGTCGGGTGCGCAGGCGGCGCTGGTGTTGTTCTTCGGCAACGGTGAGCGCCTGGCGATTCACAGCGCGTCCGAAGCCAAGGCGATTCTCGAGGCGATTCACGGGCCATGAGCCTGGAATCGTTCTGGTCGCGCTTCGCGCTGGAACGGCACGGCGTCGAGGGCGCGACCGCGCTCGAGAATCGGAACTTGCCGTTCCTGGAGGTCAACGCGGGCTACCCGACGCGCGCGGATCAGGTTCCGGCGCTCGAAGGCTGGTTCGCGTCTCGGGGTCGTCCGGGCGTGCTGATCCTGCCCGAGAACACCGGTCTCGAAGTGGCCGCCAACAACGCGGGTTTCGAGGGATTCGGGGCTTTGAGCCTGCTCCAGATCGTCGGGGACGCGGGTTTTGAGCCGCAAGTCTGGGTCGAGCAGGTGCCGTGGAGCCTGGGGCGCGCGGTCGGCGAGATCGTCGCCGTCTCGAGGGGCGCGAACGCCTGGGCGGAATTGATTTCCACGGAGGTCGCGCGGGTCGTGCAAAGCAATTCCGACGCGACGGCGTACCTGGCGTATCGCGGCGATCAGCCCGTCGGGGCCATGCTCGAGGCGGGCGGCTCGGGCCTGCTGTGGGGTGCGACCAGCGCGGGCGCGGCGCTCGCGCTGGCGAACCGCGCGGCGCTGGACGCGGGCGGGAAGCTCGAGATCAACGTCCAGGGCGCGGAACTTGAGGATTTCGCGGGTGGGCGGCTTCTGGGGCGGTTCTCGGTCTGGGTGAAGACCTGAGAACACCGTCCAGCACGCATTCCGGGAACCGCGTGCTGGACGCTGCTTCGTCAGAACCGTGTCGCCCTCGAAAGGCCCGAGCCAACCCTCGAGCCCCGCTTGGGCGCTGAGTTGTTGCAGCGGCGAGACGCTCAAGGCGCCGCGAATGCCGCCGTCGATCGAAAGAATCCGGTACTTGCCCATGCCGCCTCCTCGGATGCTTTTGTGGCACGCTCGAGCGATCCCGAGTCGTGGAGCGAGTTCTCCTGCGTCGAGTACAGGTGCGGACTAGAATTGGCCGCCCGGATGGACTGCATCCTCCGTTCTGGACGGCGAACGGTGCTTCCGGAACGCTTTTTGAGGATGCAGCCTCGAGCACCCACGGGCAGACCGTGCCAGACGGTGTTCTTATGCGCATAAGAACACCGTCCTGGACGGTGTTTCTCGGGCATCAGCTTTTTAGTGCCCGAGCCACCGAGCCGCTCTGCGGCACGGCACGAGGTTTTCTTAAGAATCGCGCGATAAGCTCATGCACAGATCGGGTCTGGTAGATCCAGAAAGCACCAGCCCGAACCGTTCAGAGCCTCACCGGAGAGACGCTTGAGAAGCCCCGTGGACACCGCCATCAACGCTCGCGATTGGCAGAGCTGGTGGTCGCACACCAAGAATTCCCCGATTCTGCCGAACTCGGGTCTGAGCGTCTCGAACGCGTTGTTCATGCTGGGCGTGATCCTGAGCGCACTGCTGGTGGCCGTGATGATGGGCACCGGCAAGATGCCGCTGGCCATCGCCGGGGCGCTGTTGTTGATCATCTTCAGCTTCGGCGCGGTGCTGGTCAGGCAAGTCAGGCTCGAGGTGCTGGTCGGCTGGGCGATGATCCCGATCATCCTGGCGTACCCACCATCGAAAAGCCCAGTGGGGCCGCTGCCCGCGCCGAATTCCGTGCGGTTGCTCCTGATCGCTATTCTGGCCGGACTGATTTTTCTGAACCCAGCCAGTTCCGAGGAACGCAAAACATCCAGGAGCACGCTGTTTTTTCGAGCCATTCACGTGCTCTTGATCCTGATCACGGGCCTGTCAGCGTTCTTCGTCAGCGGCGATACGGTCGGCGATCCGGGCGGAGACTGGGCGAACACGGTGCTGTTGATCGTCGGCGCGGGCCTGGTGTCAACGTTTTTCAAATCGCCGCGTCTGATCATCCAGACGATGGCCAACGCCGCCCGACCGCTGGCCATCATCCTGGGCGTGATCGCCATCACGGAATACCTGATGGGCGCGAGCCTGTACGGCATAGCGATGCGCGTGGATGGCCTGGATCGGCGCGCGCCGGGACCGTTCTACTCGGCGGAGGTACTGGGGTACTTCTTCTCCATTCTGGCGGCGCTGGTGCTGTACCACAGCAACCGTTTCGAGCAGTCGCGCAGCTCGAAGGTGCTGAACAACCTGGCGCTGGCCTTCTGCGTGCTGGGCACGGTCGTGACGTTTTTCCGCAGCGGCTGGCTGAGCCTGATCGCCGTCGGGTTGGTGTATCTGGTGTTTCACCTGCCCAGCCTGAACCGCATCAAACGTTTCGTGCAGTGGCTGGTGGTGCTCTCGCCCGCCTTCGTGCTGGTGATCGCGCTGGTGATGGTCACGCTCCAGGACAGTCGGGGTTCCGGGTCACCGATTCCTTTTCTGGACACGATCCAGGAGCGCATCAACGGCGATTCGTCGCAGAACTCGGCGGGCAACCGCACGACCCTGGCGAAGTCCGCCCTGCTGATGGTGCAAGAATTCCCGTTCACCGGCGTCGGCTTTGGGCAGTACCCGACGCAGATGCTGCGTTACGTGCCCAACAACCTTCCCGCCGAACAGTTCGAGGTGATCTACAAGGCCTACGACGTGTCCGACTGGCAGGGCAAGGTCGCGCACAATTCTTACGTGCAGCTCGTGGCCGAATGCGGCATCCCGGCGCTGATCTTGTTGCTCTTGACGCAAATCATGCCGATGATCGCGCTGTTCGCGCGTCGGCGTCAGCTCGGGTCGGACGCGCCCGGTTATCTGTTCTTGGCGATCGCGATTTTCGCTTCGACCGCGACGAGTTTCATGTCCCAATCCATGCTGTATTACGGCGATTCCGCGCTCGTCTGGACGGGTTTGCTGCTGGGCGTGCTGATGCGCGTAGCGGACCCGGTGCAGACCTGGGCCACGCCGGAATTGGGCGTCAACCCGGACGACATCTGGAGCCCCCCACCGAGTTGATTCCGCCGCGCGGATTCTCGAGTCCCACGGGCTGAAACGCCGCGCGGGACTTCTTTTGTTCAGGTGGTCGTGCGGGCTCGAGAACCGATCATGTTGAACGTGAGCCGAGACCGTCCCAGACGCGCTGTCTCCGGCCCGAGGTCAACTTTATTTCGTCCTGAACGGTCTATTCACCTTCGCGAGAAAGCGAGTCCACGGCGTGTCCTGGCTCGAGTACACCGTTCTGCACGGTGTTTCTTGGGCACAAAGAAATGCGTGCAGAACGGTGTTCACGTCCGAGCACGAAAGGTTGCGCGGTTTCCTCGAGTGAAAAAAACGCGTCGGTCACGTTCGCAATGAACTTCGTGACGGATTTTCAATCCATTTCCGGCGTGAAACGCGCATACTCGAGAGGGAACTGAATCGGCCCCCCAAGGCAGGTTCCGGGCTTTTAGGCGGACTTAACCGCATCTGTCTATGCTCTCAGGAATGAATCTCACGCACAGAGCAGGTAATCCATGAACCGAAACGCAGGTCAGGCATGATTCACGATTTTGTGGTGATCGGCGGTGGCATCGTCGGGCTCTCGAGCGCGATGCACCTTCAACAACGTTTCCCCGGCGCGAGCGTGCTGGTGCTCGAAAAAGAACTGAAGCTGGCGGCGCACCAGACGGGCAACAATTCGGGCGTGATTCACTCCGGGATTTACTACAAGCCGGGTTCGTACAAGGCGCGCTCCGCCAAGGCGGGCGCGCAACGAATGGTCGAATTCTGCCAGAGGCACGACCTGCCCTATGAGATCACCGGCAAGCTGATCGTGGCCACCGCGCCCGAAGAACTGCCCGGTTTGGAAAAGCTCTACAAGCGCGGCCTCGAGAACGGCATCCCGGTAGAGAAAATCTCGGGTCTGGAAGCCAAAGCCTTCGAGCCGCACGTGGAAGCCCTCGAAGCCGTGCGGGTCGAGACCACCGGCATCGCGGACTACAGGGCCGTCTGCCAGATGTACGCCTCGATCATCGAGCGGGCGGGCGGGCAAATTGAACTCGGCACGAAGGTCACAAACCTGGTTTTCGGCGGCAGCATCCACATCATCGAGACGGATCGCGGCCCGTTTGAAGCGCGGTACGTCGTCAACTGCGCGGGCCTGTACTCGGATCGCATGGCGCGCATGGCCAAAGCCGACCCGCGCGCCCAGATCGTGCCGTTCCGAGGCGAATACTTCGAGCTGACTGCCGCCAAACGCCACCTGGTCAAGGGGCTGATCTATCCCGTTCCGAACCCGGATTTCCCGTTCCTGGGCGTGCATTTCACCCGCATGATCGACGGCAGCGTCCACGCCGGACCGAACGCCGTCCTTTCGCTGCGGCGCGAGGGTTACCACAAGACCGATTTTGAACTCTCGGAGTTTCTCGAGATCGTGTCCTACCGGGGACTGTGGAAGCTCGCCGCCAAGAACTGGCGCGAGGGCGCGATGGAAGTCTGGCGCTCGTTCAACCGCGCGGCGTTCCTGGCCAGCCTGCAACGCCTGATTCCCGAACTGACCGACGCCGACATCGTTCCGGCCCACGCGGGCGTGCGCGCTCAGGCGCTGCAACCCGACGGCGGCATGGTGGACGACTTCCTGATCGTTGAAGGCCCGCAGGCCATGCACGTCTGCAACGCGCCATCACCCGCCGCCACCGCCTCGCTCGAGATCGGGCGCGAGGTCGCCAACCGCGTCCCCGAGCAGGCATTCGCCAAGTTTTCTTCTCGTTTGACGGAGGTTCTCGCATGAAAACCGCAATGAAAGTCCCGATGAAAGTCATGGTCACCGGCACGGAAGGCTACCTGGGTTGTCTGCTGGCCGGCGTGCTGATGCGCAAGGGCATCGACGTGCTGGGCGTGGACACGGGCTATTACAAGGCGGGCTGGTTGTACAACGGCATCGACCGCAGCCCGCGCACGCTGGAAAAAGACATCCGTAACATCAGCGCTGAAGACCTGGAAGGGATGGACGCCGTGGTTCACATGGCGGAACTCAGCAACGATCCCCTGGGGCAGCTCGCGCCGCACATCACCTACGACATCAACCACAAGGGTTCCGTGCGCCTGGCGAAACTCGCCAGGGAAGCGGGCGTCAAGCGTTTCGTGTACATGTCCTCGTGCAGCGTCTACGGCGTCGGCACGGAAGATGTCGTGTCTGAAACATCGCAGCTCAACCCGCAGACGGCCTACGCGGAGTGCAAGACGATGGTCGAGCGCGACCTCAGGCCGCTCGCGACCGACACGTTCTCGCCGACCTTCATGCGCAACGCGACCGCCTTCGGCGCGTCACCCAGGATGCGTTTCGACATCGTGCTGAACAACCTGATGGCGCTCGCCTGGACGACCCGCGAGATCAAGATGACCAGCGACGGCACGCCCTGGCGACCGCTGGTTCACGCGCTGGATATCGCCAAATCGATCGCCTGCGTCCTCGAGGCACCGCAGCAAACGATTCACAACGAGGTCTTCAACGTCGGGTCATCGGAACAGAATTACCAGGTCAGAACCATCGCACAGATCGTGGCGGAAGTCGTTCCGGGCTGCAAACTGAGCTTCGGTCAGCCCGGCGCGGACAACCGCAGCTACAAGGTCGATTTCACCAAAATCAGCACGCTACTGCCGGGCTTCAGCTGCGACTGGAACGCGCGCAAGGGCGCGCAGCAACTGGCGGACGTGTTCGAGCGGATCGATTTCGACGCGGAAATGTTCACCTCGCGCGGCTTCACGCGGCTCAAGCAGCTCGAGTACCTGATCCGCACCGGTCAGATCGACATGGATTTCTTCTGGGCTGGACGCGGCATGCCGAACGCGCAGACCAAAGAACTGGTGAGCAAATGATCTTTACCGAAACCAAGCTCAAGGGCGCGTTCATCATCGATCTCGAGCGCCGCGAGGACAACCGGGGGTTCTTCGCGCGGATGTTCTGCCAGAACGAATTCACCGCGCACGGCCTGAAACCCGTGATCGCGCAGGCCAACGTGGGCAGCAACATCAAAAAAGGCACGATTCGCGGCATGCACTTCCAGTACCCGCCCGCCGCCGAAACCAAGTACGTGCGCTGCACGCGCGGCGCGATCCTGGACATCATCGTGGATTTGCGCCCGGAATCGGAAACCTACCTTCAGCACGTCGCGGTCGAGTTGAACGCCGACAACCAGCGCGGCCTGTACATCCCGGAGCGCTTCGGGCACGGCTACCAGACGCTGGAAGACAAGACCGACACGACCTACATGGTCGGCGAGTTCTACACGCCCGGCGTGGAAGGCGGACTGATGTACGACGATCCGCTGCTCGGGCTCGAGTGGCCGCTCCCCGTGGACGTGATCAGCGACAAGGACAACGCCTGGAAGCCCCTCAGCGAGATTGAAGAAGACATGAAAAAGCGCATGGCGGTTTGAGGGAACACCGTTCTTGCTCACGGAATAGCACCTGACGGGCTGTTCGCGCTTCTTGCTCACGGAATAGCACCTGACGGGCTGTTCGCGCTCC
>CAXTKV010000161.1:0-12465 GCA_964244895.1 uncultured Deinococcales bacterium | reverse complement strand
GTTGTTCCACTGGCGAGGATGCCAGTGATGGTGGCTTGAAAGCCCTTGAACAACCGCTGGTCATGAAAGAGATCGCGGTAGTCAGAAGTGAAGGACTCAAGGGCCGATTGGGGGTCGAAAAAACGCGTCATGGACTGAGTATGCAGACTTTCGTCCGCGTCTCAAACGAATACGCTTGACGAATAGCGCATACGGTGCTACTCTTTATCTATCAGCGCCTGAGCAAGGCGCGTTTTTTATTGCCTGTTCAACCCTCCGATTGACCCAGCCAGGAAGCCTCTGCCGGGCGAATCTCGAGAATCTGCGCCTGACCAAACGTCGTAAAAGCCCGTTGCAAACATGACGGTAGCGCTAGACTGTGCGCATGCGGGAAATTTCCGTCGCCAGCGGTGATCACGCCTGGCCCTTTTCGAAGGGTCTGGTCGTGGAATCCTTGCTGAACGCAGACATCGAACGAGAGCCCGCCATCGCCATTGCGCGCCGCGTGGAACAGCGTCTGCTCGACGAGAACCGCCGCGTGGTCGATCCGGGCACGCTCAAGATCTTCGTGGCCCAAGAGACCCGCACGGTGCTGGGCGATGCGGTCGCGGATCGGCTCGAGGCGCAGACGCCAGCCTTCGAGGATGTCGTGGTGATCGATGGGGACGCGCGGATTCCGTTCTCGAAGGGCATCCTCTCAAGGTCGCTCGAACTGGCGGGCTTGCCGATCCGTGACGCCTACGAACTCTCAAAGGACATCGAGCGCACCTTGCGGATTCAGGGCATCACCAGAATTGAACGCGGCGGCCTGGAACAGCGCGTGCTGGCCGAGGTCGAACGGCGTTTCGGGCGCGAGGCCAAGGACGCGTACCTGGAGCGCTACCGCCGCGCGGCGCAGGTCAACGTGCTGGAGGACAACGGGGTTTCGTTCCCGTACTCGAAGGGCATCCTGGCGCAATCTTTGATGGCCACAGGACTCTCGCCGAACGATGCGCACCGCGTGGCGCGCGAGGTCGAGATGAAGCTCTTCGCGGACGCCGAACCGTTCATCCCGCGCGAGAGCTTGCGCGAGAAGGTCAACGCGATCCTGCACCTCGAGTTCGGCGAGGACGTGGCGCGACGCTATGAACTGCTGCGCAGCGTGCGTCGCCCGGACAAGCCCTTGCACATCCTGATCGGCGGCGTGACTGGCACGGGCAAAAGCGTGCTGGCCGCAGAGGTCGCGTACCGGCTGGGCATCACCCGAATTGAATCGACCGACAGCGTGCGTCAGGTCATGCGCGCGATGGTCAGCAAGGATCTGATCCCGACCCTGCACGCCTCGAGCTTCGATGCGTGGATGACGACCCTGCACCCGCACGAGCTGGCGCAACTCAAGGGCACGGACATCAAGCCCACGCCCGATCAACTCCTCGACGGCTTCCGCGATCAGGTGCAGCAGGTCAGCGTCGGGTTGCGCGCGATCATCGAGCGCGGCAGCGACGAACACACGTCGATGGTGCTCGAAGGCGTCCACATCGTGCCCGGATTCTTGCCCATAGAGGCCTTCAAAGACGCCATCGTCGTGCCGATGGTGGTGATGGTGCGCAACGAGGAAGAGCACCGCAAGCGCTTTTACTTGCGCGATGCCGAAACCAGCCAGCACCGCCCGATGAAGCGCTACCTGGATCATTTCGCGTCCATTCGCGAGTTGCAAAATTACGTCGAGCAGATGGCCAAGACCGTCGGCGTGCCGATCATCGACGGCGAGAGCCTGGATCGGGCCGCCGAGGGCGCGATTGAAGTCATCGCCAACCGCGTTCTGGGGTCGCGGGTGGAGACGCAGAAGACGGCGCAGAACTGACGGCCTCGAGAGATACCGTCCAGCGCGCGAAATCTGAATCTCGAAGAAATGCGTCCCAGACGGTTTTCCTCGAGATGACGGTGTTTCTCGAGATTGAGACATTTGATGCCCTCGCAGACGCAATGATCCTCCAGCCAAGCTCGAGGAAACATCCCTGATTGCGGCGCGTCGGGATGCTCCAAAGATCACCGCAACGCGATTCAAAAGCGATCCAGGCAACTCGAGCAGATTCTCATTGCTTGTTAGACTGCGCCGTCGGCCCGGATGTCCAGCACCGCTCACAGAAAGAGGAACGCATGAAAAAGCGCTACCTGATCGCTACCGCCGCGCTCGCCGCCACAGTCACGCTGGGCGCGATGGCGCAAAACCAGAAGGTGCAGATCACTTACTGGCAGTACCAGTTCGATTCCAAGGTCAGTTTGGTGAACGACCTGATCAAGGAATTCAACGCCGCCAACCCCAACATTGAAGTCAAGCAAGAGAACTTCCCGTACAACGATTTCATCGCCAAAGCCAAGAGCGCCGTCGGCGCGGGGCAAGGCCCGGACGTGCTGAACATGTTCTACGGCTGGGTTCCAGATTTCGCCGGGGGCGGGTATTTGCAGCCCCTACCGACGGACGCGTTCGCGCCCAAGGATCTCGAGGAGAGCGTCGGGCCGCTGATCAAGGCTTCCAAGGTGGACGGCAAATACTGGGCGGTGCCGACCGCCGTGCGCGCCCTGGCGATTTTTTACAACAAGGACTTGTTCAAGGCGGCGGGCGTCACCAAACTGCCCAAAACCTGGGATGAACTCGAGGCCATCGCCAAGAAGATTCAGAAGGTGGACAACGGCAAGGTCGTGACCGCCGGTTGGGCGATCCAGCCCGAGGGCCAGGATCACCAGCTTTTCCGCGAGGTGCTGGTGCGCCAGTGGGGCGGAAAGCCTTACACGACGGACTTCAAGACCATGGCCTACAACAGCCCCGCCGGGCTCGAGGCCTTCAAGTGGTACACGGGCCTGATCGAGCGCGGCGCGGCCACGCAGGGCAAGGATCTGGTGCCCGCGTCCGGCAACGAGTACCGCGACGCGTTCATCGCGGGCAAGGCGGGCATGATCGTGGACGGCAGCTTCGCGATCGGCTCAATTCGCAGCGCCGCCAAGTTCGATTGGGGCACCTTCGAGTTGCCCACCAAAACTTCGGGCGGCCTGAAGGCGAACTTCGGTTCGTACTGGGTTCACGGCCTGACCAAGAACGCCACCGGCCCGAAATTGGCCGCGAGCGTGGCCTGGTTGAAGTTCCTGACCTCTGAACCCGTGCAGCGCCGCTGGCTCGAGAAAGTCGGCGAGATTCCGGCCAACACGAAGCTCTCGCGCGATGCGAAGCTGCGCAACGATCCCATTTACGGCCCGTTCTTCTCGAGCTTGCCGTTCGCGCACGCTACTTTTTTCGTCAACGAGGCTGGCCAGCGCAAGGCCCTGACGGACGCGATGTACAGCGTCTGGTTGACCAAGACCGATCCGGCCAAAGCCCTGGCGGATGCCGTGGCGGGCGAGCAAAAGTTCGTGAGCGATTACTTCAAGCGCAATTGATCTTCAGCTTGAATCAAAGGGCGACCCAGTGGTCGCCCTTTTCGCATCTCGAGAAAGCTGTTCTGCGCGTCTGCGCTCCAGAGGCCGGCCTCGAGAAGACCGTCCGGGACGCCCCGTTTGATGCTCGAAAAAACGCGTCCCGGACGGTCTTCTTCAAAGGTCGCCCGCAGGGATTGCCCGACTCGAAACGCGTTTCGATCTGAAGCTCAGAAAACTGTAGCAAAGTACGCGCCGCTTATGGGTGTCGTGCCGTTCATGTTCCAGTACACGCAATCGCCCGTTGGGTCATAGCGCCAGTACATGTCCCCTTTGCCATCGCCATTGTTTTCCCCGATCGTCTGAATGACCCAGCCCGGATCTCCTGCGGACGCGGCGAGGCTGTAGCTCGTCACCGAGGAACCATTCATGAACCAGATGCTGTTGACCCGATCTATTTTTGGGGTTCCAGGGATGGGCTGGGGCCAGTGCTGCCAGACGATATCGCTTTGACCGTCACCGTTCATGTCTCCCACGCCCACGATGTCCCATTGTGGATCAGTGGTTCGTGGCAACGCGGCTGCCCCTAAGAAGGTGGCGCCCCTCATGTACCAGATGGCGTTTTCGCCGTGTGGGCCGTGACGCCAAAGCACATCGCCGTAACCATCGCCGTTGAAATCGCCCGCCCCTTTGATTTCCCAGCCTGGCCCTTCGGGGTCGTCGCGCACACCGTTGTTGAAGTGACCGAGCGTGGAGCCGTCGGTGAAGCCTGTCGCACTGGTGATGGTGTAGCCGTCCATGAACCAGATCGCGTTTGAGAAATTGCTGCGGTTGCGCCAGACGATGTCATCGCGGCGACCATCGCCGTCCATGTCGCCCACCGCCCCGATCACCCAATCCAGCGTCGCACTGGGCAGCCAGCCTGAACCGACGATGCTCGAGCCTTCCATCAACCAGACGACGTTTTGCCCGGATTTGTAGTTCCGCCAGACCAGATCATCGGTTTTGCCATCGCCATCAAAATCACCAGCGCCCGCCATGATCCAACCGGATGGTCCAACCCCGGTATGACCGGGAGCACTTTGCACCGCCAGAACCGCGTCTGAACCCGTCACTGGCGTGGTATTGCAGGCCGAAAGAAAGAATGCCGCCGTCAGAATCAAAGCCTTTTTCATGTCGCCCCCTGATGAATTCCTCGAAGGAGTTGCGGTATCTCGATGTGGACGGGCGCTTTTCAGGTGCTCGCTCGAGCCTTCGATGTCAAAAAATTATGGATTCCCTCGGCTTTCTTCACGTGCGCTACCAAACATTTTTGTCGTTGCAGACAGATCCGCTGTTCTCGGATCGCATTTTGCTCGACGATCCTCGGTCGGGCGCACGGCTCGTCCTTCGCGCAAACCGTTCAGATCGGCGTCGGTTGAAGCTCAGGGCGCGAAGCCCTCGACGCTCGAGAAGACCGTCCAGGACGCAACATCGGATGCTCGAGAAAATGAGTCCTGAACGGTTTCCCCCTTCATAACGAGATCGGCTCGGGCTTCTTTGGAGCTTCACCCCAAAGACGAGCGAGGTCTGGCGCTCGAGTCCGCTCGGTTCGGTGTGTACAACTTCGGTTCGGGGTTAAACTTTCGCATGGCCACGACCCGAGCGAACGCGTCCCCAACCGGGCGCAAAGGCTTGACGCTGGCGCAACGCCAGGCGCTCTGGGCGTACATTTTCTTAATCGTGCCGCTGGCGTTTTTTCTGGTGGTGCGCCTGTACCCTGCGCTGGAAAGTTTGCGATTGAGCCTGCTCGATTACCGTTCGCCGCTGACGCCCAGCCCGTTCGTGGGGATTGAAAATTTCCGCGACATGGCATCCGACGCGACCCTCGGGCGGGCGCTCACGAACACGCTTTTGTACGCGCTGATCGGCGTGCCCGCGCAGCTCGCGCTCGGGTTGGGCGTGGCCATGCTGCTGCAATCGGTCAACAAGGCCAGGGGCGCGTTCCGCGCGATTTACTTCGCGCCCTTCGTCACGCCGATCGTGGCCAGCGCCTGGGTCTGGCAGTGGTTGCTGAACAAGAACATCGGCCCGGTCAACCAGTTGCTGGAATTCTTGCACCTGCCCGCCCAGCCGTTCCTGGCCTCGCCGGATCAGGCGCTCGTCTCGGCGGCGGCGCTGGTGATCTGGCAGCAGCTCGGGTTTCAGATCGTGATCTTCCTGGCGGGATTGGAGGGCGTGCCTCGCATGTACTACGAGGCCGCCGAACTGGACGGCGCGAACCCGTGGCAGAAATTCCGCTTCGTGACCGTACCGCTGTTGAACGCGACCATCGTATTCAGCCTGGTGATCGCCACGAACGGCTTCCTGCAACTGTTCGCGCAGGTCGTGAACCTGACGCCTTCCGATCAGGGCGGGCCGTTGGACAGCACCCTGACGGTCGCGCTGTACATCTACCGCCAGGGTTTTGTGGAATCGCGCATGGGTTACGCCGCCGCGATCACGGTGCTGTTGTTCGCGATCATTCTGGTGATCACGGTCGTTCAGTTGCGGTTCTCGAGGCGAAGGGTGGAGTACTGAGTGGTCACGGGTCAGGGGTCACGGGTCGCGGGTAAGGGCGAGACCACCGTCCTGGACGCAGTGTTCGAGTACCGCGTCCAGGACGGTGTTCTCTCGCTCGAGAGGCGGGTGAGCGGATGGCGGCGGGTGCGATGAAGCAACCTCGAGAAAAACGGCGCGATGGGCCGTGGTGGGTCTACGCGCTCTTGATCGCGGGCAGCATCGTCACGGCCTTCCCGTTCGTGTGGATGCTGTTGACCAGCCTGAAAAGCTACGCGGACGCGCTGCAACCCGGCATCTGGCCCGCGCGGGCCGTGCCGACGCTCGGCAACTACGTTGAAATCCTGTCCAGAACCGAATTCCCGCGCTGGTTCCTGAACTCCATCGGGGTCGCGGCGGCCACGACCGCCAGCGTGCTGTTCTTCGATTCGCTGGTCGGCTACACGCTGGCCAAAATGAAATTCCCCGGCAAGGAAATCATTTTCGTCGTGATCCTCTCAACGCTGATGATCCCCACGGAAATGCTGGTCATCCCGTGGTACGTCGGCGCGATCAAGCTCGGCATCAACAATTCGTATCTGGCGATCGCCCTGCCGGGATTGATTTCGGCTTTCGGCGTCTTTTTGATGCGGGGTTTCTTCGAGGGCATCCCGGACGAGCTCTTCGATGCCGCGCGCCTGGATGGACTCTCCGAATTCGGCTTGTTTTCAAAGATCGGCCTGCCGCTCGTGCGGCCCGCGCTGGCGGCGCTGGCGATCTTCACGTTCCTGGGTAATTACAACGCGTTCCTGTGGCCGTTGATCGTCACGACCAGCGCTGACCTGTTCACCTTGCCGCTCGGCATCGCGCGTTTCAGCGGCGAGACGGGCTCGCAATGGCAGTTGATCATGGCGGCTTCCAGTTTGGCCGTGATTCCCGTGCTGGCGGTGTTCGTGATCTTCCAGAAGCAGATCATCGAGGGTGTCGTTCTGACGGGCGTCAAGGGTTGAGGTGCTGAGTCAGGCATCGTGTGGCTTTTCGTTTAAAATGTCAGCAATGATCGTTTGACGTGTCAGTATCGTTTGCCACGTCAGTAATCTTGGGAATCGTAAACATCTCCGTTCTATACGTCAATTTGATTCGTGAACCTAAAGGATTTTATCGTTAGCCACGTCAGCAATAAATCATGGTTAGTTTTGAAACGTTTAACAATTCTGCGGTTTAGCTTTTGTGCTTTTTGGAAGATGCAAGATCTGGGTATCCATAAAAACACGCCTTCGATGATCTGTCGGTGGTTTCAATCATCTCGACAACCAAGGGTTGTAGAGGCGCTCAATGGATTGAGCGTTTTAAACGAGAAGAGCATACATCCAACAGAACGATTGGAATCTTGATCCAATTTCGACAAATGCCCAGTAAATTTTCGACTGATAATCAAAACCTTATGAAGACTTTGAGACCTGCCGTCAGCGCGATGATTTCAGCGGGGGCCAGTCGTATAGACGGCGATAAAGCCGTGGAGACGCTCGGAGCCCCGGTAGAGCGCGAGTTCGCTGCGGTTTCAATCATCTCGATGGCGATAAAGCCGTGGAGACTCGGCGCAGGCTGGACGGTGCTGCTGACCTCGCAGCAGTTTCAATCATCTCGACGGCGATAAAGCCGTGGAGACGGTCTGCGGTCGAACCGATGGCCGGTCCGGCGAGTTGCGGGTTGTTTCAATCATCTCGACGGCGATAAAGCCGTGAAGACAGCGATCATACTCCAATGTGTAAAGCACGAGTTTCTTCGACCTTGAAACGCGGACTCCGAATTATTGGCTAATGAAGGGCCACGTCGTACTCGTCAAAATCCAGTTTATTTCGTTCCTGACGGTGTCCTCTTGTTCCGCGAACCTCTGCGGATTTCGGGCTCTACTGGAGATTCGCGCTTCACTACCCATCCATTGTGGAACTCGTCGGCATCCCAAACGGTGAGGTCGAGCATGGCTACGCCTACTGGAAGTTGGCTCTGATCCACTGACACCGTATAGTCAGCGTAGGTTCTCGGCGGTCGCGTTTTATCTTGGCGAAGGATCCTGACCACTTGTCCTAGCGTGAGCAGCCTATGGGCAGGTGCACAGCCCAGTTTGGCTTGCTGTGCCTGCTGCTCAGGGTCTTTTCTCGTTCCCAAATGTTTGAATACGATCAGCCGACGGGTTGACATCATGCCTTTGCTCGACGTTCGGCTGTGTTCAAACATATTCATGATGGCCTCGCAGAGAATCTCAAGATCGCCTTCCGAGAAGCCCGTTCTCTGGGCCTGGAACGCGCTCACAAAGCCAGGGGCCACAAAAAGTCCGTAGGGAATGAAGCTTTTGCGGCCCATCGTCTGAAGTCTACCGCTGGCCTCCCCAGCCTCCCAATCTTCAAAGTCCGCGACGGAATTGGCTCCATCGGCCTTGTCCGTGACAGCGACTCGGGTGATGGTGGCTTCTATCACGTGGACGGGATCGATGCTTCTGGCCCAGTTGATTTGCACGGAGCCGGTGACTTGACCCGCGTTCGCGCCGGTGCTCAGCACTGCACCGAAGGTTCTCACATCGAAAAACTTCTCGCAGAGCCAGGCGGTGGCGTCCTGCGTACGTTTGATGGTGGGAGTGGCGTTTGGATCGCCGGTTTGCTCGCGAGCCTCAAAAATCGATTTGTTGATGTTGCTCGAGCGTTGAATGAGGATGGCTTCTCCGAGCAGGTGAGCGTAATCGCGAATTCGTCGCTTGATTGATCCAGATGAGACTTGACCGTGCCCGTCCTCAATGTCCATACGGGGCAGATCCCCAGCGTCGGGGTCGCCATTTGGGTTGCCATTTTCGCAGTCGAAAATGATTAGAAATTCGTATCGGTTCTGGATCGGATTCATTCGTGTCTCTCCTTGTTGTCATCACTTTGGACTGACATCCCCGATTGGTCTGCGATAGTTTCAAACAGGTCATCCATTTCCTCATTCGTGTCGTCCCCGTCTTCGAGATCGAACTCAGCTGCTGGATTGGCGGTACGTTTCGAATTGTTGAACGCGAGCTGCTGGTAGTACCCGAGGATGAAGAGGCTTCGAGCTTTGGGACTGTTGTTTCTGGGCACAGCACTGCCGAGGCTTTCCCAGATGCGCTCGAGATACGATTCGAGCGCCAAGGCCAACCACGGACGTGCGGCAGCGATCCAATCCAAGCTGCGTTTGACGGTTCGCGTCTGCCGATCAAGCCTTTCGATCAATCCTGCGATGGACGCTGCAAATACCTGGTGACTGTTACTGCTCGGGTTTGAGTTAGCGATTTCCTCGATCCGATGAAGAAGCGCCGCCAAGCGACCGGATTGATAATTCGCGCTCGGGTGGTTTGGGTTCAGATTGACAGTGATGTCGTGGTCGCCAGCGCGGACGAGATACCCCTTGAGGCCCCCCATGCAAGCGTGTAACGTGTCTCGCAACGTGGAATTCCACGTTGCGGGCGTGTACGCCACGGCTTTCTGGAAGTCTCGATTCGCCAGACTGCGGTAGAGAGTTGTCAAGATGTCGTTCGCGACCGAGATCGGCACCGGAACCGCCGGGTCAAGGGCAGTCTGCCAGAGCCGAACGTGCAGGGAATGCAAGGTCTTGTTCCGGTTCCCCTCCGCGTTGTCGTTGTCAATGGGTTTCTTGATGGACGCCAAGAGTTTGGCGGGCGTTGCGCTCGTTGAGCCGTCGCCAGAGATGGTGCAGACCTCTAAATCAGCGAACCATGCGCTCACCGCCGCCACCGCCTGCTCCTGTGTGCCAGAGGCAAAAAACCTGACGCGGGCGCGCGCCTTCGCGCCTCGCACGACCATGACGTGGTATTGCGCATTGGGTAAACCGGGCCAGTCGGCGAACGCGCGAATTTCGCTGCTGGTGAGGGACGTTCGAGATGAAAAATTTTCGAGTTCGCGCACTTCGCTGGGCTGAAACAGCAGCGCGAGCGGATCGAGGCTCGTCGACGTATCGGTGCTGTACCAGTGAACAACTTTTGTTCCGTCGATGACGGGCGCTCTGCGCAACAGGTGATCGAGCGCGGATGTGTAGGCCGAAGCGGCGTCCTCCGAGAGCGCGCTGTTTTCACCCTGACGGAAGCTCGACGAGCTGAACGCTTCTTTGCCAGAGGCGATCAGGCTGGCTCCAACACTCGAAGCGCCCACGCCCAGCGAGGTGAGTCTTGGATGCGTTCTCGCTGGAACGACGCGTTCTCCCGTGGCGAGGCACACCATGTTGCGTTCCAGTTTGCGTGGGGATGCCTCTTCACGGAATGCCCGCCACCAAGAATGCCAGACGTTCATGTCGGGCACCGGAACTCCATCGACTGAGAACGACAGGCGATCCGTTGGTTTCGCCCCGCACCCGATTAACATGGCGTGTATCTGAACGAGGAAACTCGCCTCAGACAGTGCGCTATGAATTGGTCGAAGTTCGGGAATGATCCAACTCGCCCGCTCGATTAGATGGGTGAAAACTCGGTGCTTGTCGAGGATTTTGTGATTGCTGTCCAACCCGTTCGGGAACAGACCAACCGTGCTGCACGTGTCCGCGAGGAAGTGCGCACCTTGCTTAACGGCGATCCCATTTTCCATCCTCCCGAGCGCCGCCGGTAGCGCCTTGATCGCGGGGAGTTGCAAATCTGGGCAGCACGCGAACACGACCGCACGGCCTTTGAGGGGATCAGCAGGGGCGACCGACGTGATCACCCCATCAAGATTCACGTTCGCTATCCAGCGGACGACCTTCTCGCTGAACCCCGGTTCGGTCGCCAGCCCCGTACGCCGAGCGTACTCGACGAGCGCTTCGAACATCCCAGTTGCGCCAGACCCGACTTGGGGACTTCCACGCTCGCGCAACGATTGCGCCAAACCTGACTTGTGGACGTCCTCGCTTGAGTACGGTGGAACCTCGAGTACGCCATCCCGGACGTGGGCGCGAAATGTGCTGATACTCCACGGGTCCGAACTCGAACCCGGTCGGGACAGGTCGAACACGTCGTAGACCATCCAGCCGATGTCCTCGTTGACGGCGGCGCAGCGTCCACTTTGCGTCTCGACCAGCTCGAAGTACGCTCCGAACTCGCGTTGCCCGAGGCACGGCTGGTGGTAGCACTGGCCGGCGCGGGCGCGTCGCGCGAAGATCTTTTCGATGAGCTGCCTCAGGGTGTGATTCTCCTCGTACAGCACCGCCTCGGCGAACAACCGGTAGCGCACCCGTCGCAGGCCAATCGTTTGGCGCTGGGTCCGACCGTACTCTTCCGTTCCTTTGCCTCGTGCGTCGGCGATCAAAGGTTCGATTTGCTCCGAGTGCGTCATCCACAGCGCTACTTTGTCAGTGTGGATTTTCCCTTTGACCTCGTTCTGGGACAGCGCAATGTAGTGCACGGGTTCGACCACCTCGATGCGTCTTACCTGCCAGCGAAAGGTGGGGCGATTTGGCGTACCGCCATCAAAGTTGAGGTAAATCGCGTCGAAGATGGCGCGAGCGGCGCTCGGCGTGATGACCGGATATGTGTAACGCTCGACTTTCAATTCGGGCCGAGAGAAACACGCAAAATCGCCCCAAACTTCGAGTCCGAACTGCTTCACGAGGTCAGCGCGTTCGACCGCTCGAGCACACCGACTGAAGCTGCTGCAGCGTTGAAAGCGTGCCACATGGCCACCGCGATCCTGTCGCTCACTTCCAATGGAAGATTCCGCCTGAGATGTGGGCCGAGCGCTGCCCAATGCGAGCTTGGTTTACTCAGGAACCAAGCTGTCATGGAAAGCGCATTGGTTCTTCTGATTTCAAAGGAGAATCGGTCGTCCAACAGATGGACGTTCGAGCGGAATGACTCCTCTGTAAACTCGCTGAGTGCGTGATGGCTCGGAGTGTCACAAAGCGCTCGGAAGAGGCGTTGAACGATCTGAGCGAACGCAGCGGGTTCCTTCAAGCGAATTCCAGGCCAATTGACGACAGCGTCTCGCTTCATCTCGAGGAGGCGCGTTTGGAAAGTGATGGCTTCTGCGAACCCTGGCGTAGCGCGTGGGGTGATGTTGCGCAGATCGAACCCACACTTGCGGCATTGGTGGATTGGAATCTCAGGTTCGGTCACTTTGAGAGAAAAGAAACTGCCGCATTTGACACACCGGGCCAGCAGGACCGAATGATGAACGGCGCAAAAGCAGCTGAGATCCAGCGCCCAATGCAGACGAATATATGGTCGATCTGACTCGTTTAGACAGCGAGGGCAAGGTTTAAAAGGAATTGAATACTTAGCTTGGGTACGGGCGGGAATGACATACTTGACATTGTAAACGGACTCCGTGTATCGACTGAAAGTCGTCAGGTGAGACTCGCGGATTCGGACATCCGATACGCCTGTCACACTCGAGAGTAGTTGGAAAGCGTCTGCAGAAACATGATTCGAGGACGACAACGCGTGACGAAGCTGCAATACTTCGACCAGCCGAGGCGTTGGAATCATGTTTGCTTGACCCAGCCGCATGATCCATGACTCAAACAGCTCGGGCGTGTCAAGCGAAGTGTGGCTAACGGCTTTCACACCGGCATCCGATCCTC
>CAXTKV010000160.1:0-12651 GCA_964244895.1 uncultured Deinococcales bacterium | reverse complement strand
GTCACCACCTGCAACACGCCATCCAGGGCCGCATCCGGCGGCTTCACGCTCGAGCACCCATACGTCAAGGTCGCGCTCCCGCCCACGTTCGCATCGAAGCTCAGGCTGGCCGGGCTGCCATTGTTTGAAAAAGTGGCGCTGTCGGGCTTGACCGCGTTCACCGTAAAGCTGTACACCCCCGATTTCAGGTCGCTCAGCACGCTCGAGGCTTGGGTCACGGTCTGACTGAACCCGTTCGGGCCACTCACCGCCACGTTGCTCGCCACTCCAGCAGGCAAACCGGCAATCGTGATGGTCAACTTGCCCGAGTTGACCCCGATCCCGGTGAAGCTGGTGGCGAAGGCCTGGGTTCCGGTCAAATCGAACGGATTCCCGGCCAGGTCGGTGACGCCCGCCTTGACCAGAACCGCGTACGACTGGTTCACGGTTTGCGAGGCTGTCGTCAACGTGACGGTTTTGGCATCGTCCGAAACGCTCGCGCCGACCACGCTCAACGAATCGAAGATCGTGAAGTTGGCGGGATTATTGCCACCCACGATGGGCTCGCTGAAAACCAATCTGACGCTGGTGTTGGAAATGGCGGTCGAGCTGAGCAGGGTCGGGCCGGTGGTGTCCACGGGAATGGCGATGGTCACGGTCACGGCGGCGCTGGTCTGGGTGTTGCCCGCCGCGTCGGAGGCTTTGGCGGTGTAGGACTTCGACCCGTTGTTGCTTGAGCTGAGCGCGACCGTCTGGGTGAAACCGTTCCCGGCGGTGGTGTCCTCGCCCAGTTTGCTCGAGCCGTCGAAGAATTCGACTTTGGTGACGCCGACGTTGTCGCTGGCGGTGGCGGTCAGGGTCACGATGCCCGCCGCGATGACGTTGGTGCTCGAGGCGGCCAGCGTCACGCTGGGTTTGGTCGCGTCGATGGTGGGCGTGGGAGGGCAGGCCGTCAGGACAAAAATGAGACCGAGCAGCGAGAGGAATGGGGCGCGTTTATTCATAGTTTCGACTCCTTCTTGGTTCGCGTATCGCGTACTGGCGGAGTATTCGAGACGGACAGTAACGAGCCAGTAACGCGCAACTCAGGGGACGAAGAGCCGAGCGGTGGGCCGAGCGTTCGCGTCATCGAGGGGTGTCGATCTGCCCGTCCAATCCAGTTGGGAGCGGCGGCTCGTGGCGCAGAATGAGATTCTGCTGCATTGCACACGAAAACGCGAGGGCCGATTCTGGCCCTCGCGTGTCACCAACGATTCTTCGGTCAGTCGCCAGCGTTGAGGCGCACGCCGGGCAGCGTGACGCTCGTGCCGATGGAACCGGCACCGGCGCTCGAGCCGTACTCGCCACCGTGGTAGGCGCTTTCGGCGTGATCCGCCAGATCCAATCCCAATTCCTCGTCCTGGCTGGTGGGGCGCAGACCCATCACGGGCTTGAGGATCGTCAACAGAACCGCCGTGCCCGCACCGGCCAGCACGACCGTGAACAGCACGCCGATGATCTGGGTCACGATCTGGCCGGGGTTGCCGTCGATCAGGCCGCCCGCTGCAATCTTGGGATTGACACTCTTCTGCGCGAACACGCCGGTCAGGATCGCGCCCGTCATGCCGCCGATGCCGTGGCAACTGAAGACATCCAGCGAATCGTCCATCGTCAGACGGTTCTTGATCTGAATCGCGCTGTACGAAATGATCGCCGCGATGGCGCCAATCGCCAGGCTCGACATCGGGCTGACATAACCCGAAGCGGGCGTGATCGCGACCAAGCCGACGACCGCGCCCGTGGCCGCGCCGACGGCGGTGGCCTTGCCGGTGCGGAAAATTTCGATCAGGCTCCAGACCAGCGCGGCGGCGGCGGTGGCCATGTGCGTGGCCACGAAGGCCGAGCCGGCCAGACCGCCGGAAGAGACCGCTGAACCGCCGTTGAAGCCGAACCAGCCGAACCACAGCAGGCTCGCGCCCAGGATCACGAAGGGCACGTTGTGCGGCGCAAACGCGACCTTACCGAAGCCGCGCCGTTGCCCGATCATGATCGAAGCGACCAGCGCCGAAACGCCTGCGGAGATGTGAACCACCGTGCCGCCCGCGAAATCCAGTGCGCCCATCTTGAACAAGAAGCCGTCCGGCGACCAGACGGCGTGCGCCAGCGGCGCGTAGATCAGCAATGACCATAGCCCGATAAAGACCACGTAGGTCGTGAACTTGATGCGTTCCACGATCGCGCCGGAAATCAGCGCGGGCGTGATGATCGCGAACATGCACTGGTAGATCATGAAAACCTGGTGCGGGATCGTGCCTGCGGTCGGGTAGGCGCTGTCCTGACCGACGCCGTTCAAGAAGGCGTACTTGAAGCCGCCCAGAAAGCCCGAGATGATGTTCGGGTCCTTGTCGGTGCTGAACGCCAGGCTGTACCCGACGATGGCCCAGATGACGCTGATCAGGGCCAGCGCCACGAACGACATCATGATCGTGTTGAGCATGTTCTTGGCGCGCACCAGGCCGCCGTAGAAGAACGCCAGGCCGGGCGTCATCAGCATCACCAGAGCGGAGGATGCGAGCATCCAGGCGGTGTCGCCCGTGTCCGGAGCCCATTTGGCGTCGGCGGCGAAGGCCGACGTGGTGGCCAGTACCGACATGGCGAGCCCAGCGGCGATCAGTCGTTTCCTCGAGTGTCCTGTGATCATCTGATCCCTCCATCGTGGCGCTTTGAATCGCCCGAGGCGTTGGGCGTCGCGGGCAGTCCGCGCGTCAACCTCTTGGGACGGAGTATATGAATTCAATCGCGGACTGTCAACGCAAGATTGGACTTCTGAAGCAATTTTGAAAGACATCTGCCGTTCTGACTCGGGAAAATTCAGGATATTTCGCAAAATTCTCGCCTGATGTCTCACTTTTTGGTGCGGTTGTGCAATACTCGCTTTGGACACAATGCTTGCGTGGTGTCCAGCGCGGCGAGATCGTTTTGTACTTCACGCACTTGCTCGACGGAAGCTCACGCACTTGCTTGACGGGAAGCCCTCGGCTCGTGTTGACTCGGGGGGAAAACGCACCTTGAAGACTCGAGGGCGTCAGGAGGAAAGCCATGAAATTGATCACCGCCATCATTCGCCCGGAGAAGCTCGACGACGTCAAGAGCGCGCTTTTTGCCGCTGAAGTGACCGGACTGACCCTGTCGCGCGTCAGCGGTCACGGCGGCGAGAAAGAGCACCTCGAGACCTACCGCGGTCGCCCGTTGGTGTTCGAGTTCCACGAAAAAGTGCGCCTCGAGATCGCGGTTTCCGATCCGTTCGTGGATCGCACGCTCAAGGCCATCGTCGATTCCGCCCGCACCGGCAACGTCGGCGACGGCAAGATTTTCGTTCAGCCGCTCGAGCGCGTGGTGCGGATTCGCACCGGCGAGGGCGACAACGAAGCGTTGACGCCGGTGACGTAAGGGCCCAGAGGAGAAATCAGGCTCGAGCATCGCAGTCGTGATGCTCGAGCCTTTTTTGGCGACACCGTCCAGCGCGCGAATTAAAATGTGCGTGCTGTAGCGCGAGTAGCCCGTGAGGTGCTGTCGTATGAGCAAGAACGGCGTTCTTATCGTCCGATGCTCGAGATGCGGGCGTTTCTCGTCATTCGAGCGAGAGCCGGAAGCGCGTTTTGGTGACGCGCTCCAACGTCAAGCTCAGATCCGCGCCGGGGCCGACGTAGCGGGCCTCAATGCGCGTTTCGCCGCGAAGCGTGAAGGTCGCGCGCGTCCAGTTCTTGTCGAGCAAGGATTCGTGAAAGAAGCTGTAGACGGCCTGGAGTTCGCCCTGCGCCTCGAATTCCGTGCTGGACGCGCGGTTCGTGTATTTCTGAGCGATCACGCGGCTGCCCGGAAAGGCCGGAACGCCCAACGCGGCGTTCAGCAGCACGCGCCCGGACGGTTCGCGCAGCACCAGCACGCCCGGCGCGACGCTGACGCTCGGATCGCGGTAGGTGGTGGCTGGGGCGCACGCCACCAGAACCAGAAACAGAATCGGGATCAATCCTCGAGCCATCGCGTTCAGCCTACGGCGCGCAATCCGGGAAGCCGTGAGAGCCGCGTGAAGACCCGACCGGGCTCGGGAACACCGTCTCATACGGTCTTCTCGAGATGGCCCGCAACTGTTGGGTGCATCTCGCGGTATAACGCGAGCCATGAGCTTCGCCGAACGCCTCCACGAGCGCTCGCTGCAACTGAACACGCGGCTGTGCCTCGGGCTCGACCCGCGCGCCCAGATGCACCCGATGACCGACCCGAAAGCCCACGCGTATGACCCACAGGCCATCGCTGCCGCCGTCGAAACGCACTGCCTGAAGATCCTGGAAGCCTGCGCGCCGCTGATCGCCGCCGTCAAACCGAACCTGGCCTACTATGAAGCCCTCGGGATTCCGGGACTCGAGGTGCTGGGGCGGGTCTGCGCCAACGCCAGGTTGCTCGGGATTCCGGTGCTTCTGGACGCCAAACGCGGCGATTTCCCCGAAACCGCGACCGCCTACGCCCGCGCCTGGCTGACGGGCGCTCACGCCGGGAGCGCCCTGACCGTCAACCCGTTTCTGGGCTTCGAGACCCTCGCGCCCTTCCTGGACGCCGCCCGCGCCAACGAAGGCGCGATTTTCGCGCTGGTCAAGACTTCAAACCCCGGTTCTGCTGACCTGCAAGACCTCCAGACGGCTGCCGGAAGCATCTCCGAGATCGTGGCGGCGCGGCTCGCGCTTGAAGCCGCCCAGGATGGTTCGTACAGCGCGGTTGGTGCGGTCGTCGGTGCGACCCACACCGCAGAACTCGCGCATTTCAGGGCGCTGATGCCCAACGTGCTGCTCCTGCTGCCCGGCCTGGGCGCACAGGGCGCGAAAGCCAGCGATCTCGCACCAGCCTTCGACGCGGACGGCCTGGGCGCGATCGCCTCCTCGAGCCGCGCGATTCACTACGCGTCCCAGGGAACCGATTACGCGCTCAAGGCAAAAGACGCCGCACGAGGCTTCCGCGACCAATTGAACGCCGCACTCGGGAAATAAAAGACCGTCCAGGACGGCGTTCTTTGATCTCGAGAAAATACGTGCAGGACGGTGCTTTCTTCAAAACTGATCCCTCAAGGTGTGAAAATGCCGCGCTCGAGTGTTCCACGCTTTATCCTGCGCGTGCGCCACGGGTCATTGACCAGAGTGTGGATTCTTGAAAGTCCAACCGAACAGCGAATCGTATGATCATGCGGTTCATTCTGGTTTTCGAGTCTGTTTTTAGTATTTATCAGGGTGTAATTATGCTTCAAGTTCTATTCGGAAAAGATGGGAATTATCAACCAATTGAAACGGATCCTCAAAAATCCTATGAGATCGTATCCGAGATCGAAGGGGAGTTGATTGTGGCTGCGATTTCGATGGGAGACATCCGGTTTCCCGTGCAAAAGTTTAGTAAAATCGTTGTCCAGGGAACCTCCGTGTTCCTGAACGGCGAGTGCATCAACGATTTCTAGTTCGGTGCGTTTTCAGCGAACGATCAACCCTTGGGTTTTCGTTCGCTGATTTTTTGTGCCGCCCGGAACCTCGGGCGTCGGAAAAGAACACCGTCCAGGACGGTGTTCTCGAGCCCGTCAATTTGGCGTGCTGTACGGTCTTCTCAGTCGGAGGCTTCCGAACGGGCCGCTTTCAACGCGTGCGTCTGATCGCGTCGGCTGGTGAAATCCGGGAAATCCGCGTTGCCCTTGCGGTCATCGGGCCGCTTGTATTCCCTCGAGTCCACCAGAACGTCCACGCGCGGATCGTTCGCGTCGCGGTTCTTGATGGCTCTGGGGCGGGCCGGAATCCCGAACGCGACCGTGTGCGGTTCAACGTCGTGCGTCACGACGCTCATCGTGCCGATCATGCTGTCATCCGACAGGGTCGTGCCGCCCAGCACGGTCGCGTGGTAGGTCACGCGCGCGCCAGCCCCGATGGTCGTGTGCTTCAGGGTCACGTCCGGCACTTCCAGCGGGCTGTGCGTGTGGCTGTAGACGTTGACGAAATCCGACAGACTGGCGCGGTCGTGCAATGTCACGCCGCCGATGTCGTCCACCAGCACGTTGCGGTGAATCGTCACGTCGTCACCGACTTCCAGGTTGTAACCGACGCTGAAGGTCACGAAAGGAAAGCATTTGAAGTTCCGCCCGACGCGTTTGAAGACGTGCCGCGCCAGCACGCGCCGGAATTCCACGCCAAAAAACACGGACTGTCCGGCGGGCGACGCGTCAAAATTCTGCCAGAGCCACAACAGGGGTTTGACCCGAGCGAACTTTTCCGCGTCCGTGACCGCGTAGTGTTCGGCTTCCAGCGTGACGTTGCGCGGATCGAGGTTGAGCGCCACCATCGGCAACCGCTCGAGCAGCGCCTGATACGGCTGGCCGTAACAGAATTCAGCCAGCAGTTCCCTGGTCAGCGCGTTCCGATCCGTCTCGGGGTTCGAGAGCTGTTCCTCGAGCGTCTCGAGGTACTCCGCGAAGCCCAGTTGGGCTTGTGCTTCGATCGGTTTCGGTACGAGCCAGGGCATGAACGGAGTGTAGGCGCGAGCGGAAGCTTCAGGGGTATTCCTCGAGACACCCCGAGCCCAGGTTCAAAACCACCGTGGCAGACGTTCTTCAGGCGCGATGCTCAATTCTCGAGCAAGCCTCTGAGCTTGGCGAACGGGTTGTCCGCGTCGATGTGATCGTGCTCGACGTTGGGGCAATCCGTTCTGGCCACCGCGCACGTGTTCGCGGGAACGTTATTCAGGTTCGTGCCGCAAGCCGCGCACAGACCCTTGCAATCCGGCGCGTGCAGCACGATGAACGGCAATTCCAGGCTGACGGCTTCGGCCATCAGGTTAGAGAGATCCAGGCTGGGATCGCCAAAAACGATGACTTCCTCGTCGTCCGTCATCTCGAGCTGCGGTGCTTTGACGTGCGCGTTGTACTTGAGCAGGGCTTCCAGGCGCGCATCGAACGGAACGATCGTGGGTTCCAGGCAGCGCGAGCATTCCATCACGGCCCGGCCCGAGATGCGTCCCGAGAGGTAGAACTCGTCCGTCGAGACGTGGCTGGCGTTGGCGCGCCACTGCGCGGGTTCGGCCAGCGGGATATCGGTGATTTCGGGTGCGTCGGCCTCGTGGATGCCGGGACGGATGACTTGCAGGTGCGAGACTTCGCCCTTGTCGCTGACATCTCCGCCGCCGTGCAGGATGCGGGACAGGTTCAGGCTGGGCAGGTTCAAATTGGGGCGGTCGCTCATGGGTTTTAGTCTACGCGCTTCGTCTGTAACCTCCATCCGCCGGAAGTCTTAGGTGGGGTCAGCTTTGGCTCGGAATCGTTCGCGAGTTCGGCGCCTTCAATCTCGAGGCTATGGCCGATCTCGTTCTCGGGTCTGCCGTTCGAGAACACCGTCCAGGACGCACTTCTTGACTCGTGTCGTGGGCGGCGCCCCGTGAACCGGAGACGAATTTCAGTCGTCTTCGTCCGCTTCTTCGCGCATCGCGTCGGCCTGGCGGTGAACGTAAACGCGGTAGCACTGCTCGCGGAATTGCGTGACCCGCGTGCGGTTCAGCCCGAGCGTGATCGCGCCGTACATGGCCAGCGCCAGCCCGAACGGCAGCAACCACAACCGGCCAAAAGACGCGATCACGACGATCACCCCGACCGCCAGCGCGGGTGCGGCCAGCGGCAGCAAGCGCGGACGAGGAAGCTTGATGGCTTCCTCGAGTTCCTCGAGACTCATGGTTTCCATCGCGCTGCGGGCTTCGGAAAAGCTCGACCATTGTCCGGGCGATGCGGTGTCGGGGGCGTTCATGGGTTCAGTTTAGCCCGGTCAGTTTGATGTGAATGGGGCTCCCGGATGATCTTTTTCGGCTCGGTTCTGGTCGCTTTACGCATCAAAAACATCGTCCGGGACGAGCCTTTTCGCGGCTCTTTACCGCTCGAGGCGCAATGCCCGAACCGCCATCGCTCTCATAAAGTCACTTTCGTCACAAACTAGAATTTGTAAGGAACTCGTGCTAAAGTCTGCAACCGTGACAGGTCATCGAGGAACTGCAACAGCAAGACAGCAGGTTCTCGAGAACGAAATCATGTTGTGCACCGAAATCCTGATCGGTGATTTCGGCTCGAAAATTCCAGTGGGTTTGCCGCTCGAGCGTTGACGCCTCGAGCGTTTTTGTTTCGGTCATCTCAACACCCAAGGAGTGAAGCGTGAAAAAAGAGCAATACAATCCCGGTGATCGCGTTGTGCTTCCCCCTTACGGCGTGGGCGTGGTCTCCACGATCCAGACGAAAAAAGTCGCGGATGAAAACCTGAAGTACTACCAGGTCGAATTCCCGAACGGCACCTCCAAAGCCTACGTGCCCGTTCACGCCCCGCAGAGCGTCGGTTTGCGCCCCGCCCTGTCCGAATCCGAGCTGCCGGAGATCATGAGCCGCTTGCGCAACGGTCGCGTCAGCCTGCCGCGCCAGTGGGCCGCCCGCCACCGCAAGGTCACGGAAATCCTGGCCAGTGGCGACCCGTACCGCATCGCTGCCCTGGGCGCGGAATTGCGCCGTTGGGACGACGAACGCGGCCTGCCTGACCTGGATCGTCAGGCCTACGCCCGCGCAATCAAGCTCCTGGCCGACGAGATCTCCGAAGTCCTCGAGACGGACCGCAACGAAGTGCGCACCATGCTCGAGAGCGCCTGGGAAACCAAGCCCAACTGAACTGATACCTGCATGATTGAAGGCTCGAGGGATCATCCTCGAGCCTTTTTCCTGGTTCAAACCTGACGCGCTTGCCTGAACCTTATTTCGAGAACACCGTCCACTACGCGCATTCTTGAGCACTCGAGAATCGCGTCTAGGAGGGTCTATTTCACGCGCACTGAATCACGTGAGCCGGGCCGTCCAGCACGAGGGTGATCGAACCGAGATTCGTGCCGTTCTGAAAGCGACCATTCAAACTCAGGGTGTTCCCTGAAACCCGGCCCGAATAGACTGTCGGCTGCGGCGTCGGTGGATTCGATCCCGGCGGCGGCGCGACCCCCGAAAGCTGCGTGTAGGTTCCGTCGACGCTGAACTCGCCCCTGGCGTTCAGCACAATTGGCGCGTCGATGGTTCCAGCGGCGCACCCGAACTGGATGCTCCCGCCCTGTTCGGTCACGGTCAGTTCTGCGGCCAGACTGCGCCACGTGCCCACCACGGAAGTCGGGGTCTGTGGGCACGCCACCAACGCCAGCCCGATCACCAACAGCGCCCATCGTTTCATTCGCCACCTCGAGGTTTAGCTCGTGAACGTCACGTCCGTGTGCTTTCGCAGCAACTCCAGAAAGATCGTGCCGCGCAAACCCGCGTCACTATCGGTCAGCACGATCTCGAGCCCCGTCTCGAGGCGCACGGTCACGGTTTTGCGTTTGCCATCCTCGAAAACTTTCGCGTACACCACGCGATCCAGATCCAGGATGTGCTCACCGATCTTGACGAGTTTGGCCACACGAAAAGGCTAGCACGGGGGAATGCAGCCGCAAGGCTCGAGCCGCAAGCCGCAAGCTCAAACCTGAGCTTCAGCTTCTCGAGAAGACCGCCCTGAGCAGTGTCCTCGAGCATAAAAGAACACCGTACCGGACGGTGCTCTTACCTTGCGGCTGATGGCTTGCGGCTCCTCTATTCAAACGCCATGCCCATGATGCTGTACCCGCCGTCCACGTAGATCGTCTCGCCGGTCGTGGCGCTGGACAGCGGAGAGAACAAAAACAGGCACATGTTGCCAACTTCCTCGTGGGTGGCGTTGCGTTTCATGGGGGCGGTCGCGGCTGCTTTCTCGTACATGCTGGTGAAGCCGGGGATGGCGCGGGCGGCCACGGTGCGCATCGGGCCGGGAGAAACCGCGTTGACCCGAATGCCGCGAGGCCCCAGGTCGTAGGCCAGGTAGCGCGTGGTGGCTTCCAGCGCGGATTTGGCGATGCCCATGACGTTGTACTTGGCCACGACTTTCTCGGAGGCGTAGTACGTCAGGCAGACGATGCTGCCGTCGTCGTTCATGACGGGCGCGGCGTGCTGCGCGAGCGCCACCAGGCTGTAGGCGCTGATGTCCAGAGCCACCTTCCAGTCCTCGCGGGTGGTCTGAAGAAACGCGTTTTCCATCGCGGGGCGCGGCGCGAAGGCGATGGCGTGCATCAGGTAATCGATCTTGCCGATTTCAGCTTTGATGCGGGCAAACAGGCGCTCCAGGTCGGCGTCGATGGTCACGTCGCAGACATCCAGGAACGCGACGCGATCACCGAAGGGTTGGGTCAGTTTCTCGAGCGCGGGACGGTTGCGGTCGCCCTGGAAGGAAAAAATGCAGCGGCATCCGGCTTCCATCAGTTTTTTGGCGGCGGGCCAGGCCAGCGAATGCTCGTTCTGCACGCCCGCGATCAGGGCGACCTTGTCTGAAAGATCAATGTTGACCATGCTGGCAATCTAGCACGGGCTCTCATGAGCGATCAGCTTCGTGGTGCTCGAGAGGAGAACACCGTCCAGCGCGCATTCCAAGATTCGTGTGCTGGACGGTGCCGCTGGATCGTTTGCGGGTTGATGACCCAAGAATTCTCGTCAGCCTTCGGCGCTGGTCGTCCAGAACAACGAAAGGGCGATGTTCAGGATCGATAAGCCCATCGCGGCCAGGAATCCGTTGTTTGACAGCCCCCGGCGGCGGCTGGACTCGAGAATCCCGAGAATCCCGATCAGCACGACCAGCTTGACGGCGAATTTCGCGTGATGAACCTGTTTTTCGGTCATTTCGACCAGCGCCAGCAGGATGATCCCGCTGATCAGTTGCACGCGAGCGCCCCAGACCATCGTCGGCGATGCCTGCTTGACCGCCGCGTTCCATTGCGCGAACGCGCCACCGATCAGGGCAGCCAGACCCAGAAAGTGAACGAACACGAAGATGTTTTTGAGGATGTCCATGGGATCTCCTTTTTGGAACGATTTCGGGCTCGGATCTTTTGGATCGATTCGACTCAGGGCGGGATTATTCGGTGCGGGATTCTCGAGAACATGGTGGCGGTTTCACGGGCCAGACTGGATCAGTCATAGCGCGACTTGACAGAATAGTCAAGCTTGACTATTCTTTTCCCGACTACTCGAGCCTTGACTAAGCTCGAGACTCGAGGTGCTCCAGAATGGATCACAACGCCCTGCTGCTGCTCGGCCTGCTGCGCACGCAATCGCAGCACGGCTACCAGCTGTTCGACTTCATCGAACGCAACCTTTCCCGGTTCACCAGCCTGAAGAAACCGACCGCGTACGCTATGCTCGACCGGTTCTACAAGGATGGTCTGGTGGACGTGCGCGTCGAACAGGAAGGCAACCGACCGCCGCGCAAGGTTTTCGAGCTGACCCCGACCGGGCAGGCGCGCTTTCTGGAATTGCTCGCGCAGACGCTCTCAAATGTGGCCGCGCAGAACACCACGGGCGATGTCGGGTTGATGTTCCTCGATCAACTCGAGCCGACCCAACAGCGCCAGTGCCTCGAAGCGCGCCTGGTCGAACTCCAGGCTCGAATCAGCACCCTGGAAAGCGTGCCGGAACACGCGCATTCGAGGAGCGTGAATCACGCCATCGAACATCAACTGATGTTGCTTCGCGCCGACCGCGACTGGCACGCGCAACTGCTCACCGGACTCGTCTGAACCCACCCTCGAGCATCACCAAGAACACCGTCTGGAACGCAATTTCTTGAACGCGCGCAGGACGCATCCCGGAGAGACCATGAACAAACGCCAGCCCGCACTCCCGTTCATTTTCGTGACGTTGATGATCGACATCATCGGCATCGGGTTGGTCATCCCGATCCTGCCCAAACTGATCCAGGAATTCGCCGGTGGCAATCCCTCGAGCGCATCGTTCACCTACGGTTTGCTGGGCGCGCTGTACGCGCTGATGCAGTTCGTCTTCGCGCCCGTCCTGGGCAGCCTCTCGGACCGATACGGTCGCCGCCCGGTGATCTTGATTTCCCTGCTGGGATTGGGTCTGGACTACATCCTGCTGGCGACCGCACAATCGTTGCCACTCTTTTTCATCGGTCGCACCATCGCGGGCATCACGGGCGCGAGCATCACGGCGGCCAGCGCGTACATCGCCGATGTCAGCCCGCCAGAAAAACGCGCCCAGAATTTCGGATTGATCGGCGCGGCCTTCGGGCTGGGGTTCATCCTCGGGCCAGCGCTGGGCGGGTTGCTCGGCGGCGTCGGCTTGCGCGTGCCGTTCATGGTCGCGGCGGGACTGACGCTTTTGAATTTCCTGTACGGCTTGTTCGTGCTGCCCGAATCCTTGAAACCCGAAAACCGACGCAACTTCAGCTGGGCCAGAGCCAACCCGGTCGGTTCCTTGCTGTCGCTCGGGCGTTACCCGGTCGTGCTGTCGCTGGCTGGATCGATCTTCCTGACGAACCTCGCGCAGAACGCCCTGCAGAGCACCTGGGTGCTGTACACCAGCTACCGCTACCACTGGACGGTCACGCAGACGGGCATCTCGTTGGCGGTCGTCGGGCTGACCAGCGCCATCGTGCAGGGCGGGCTGGTGCGCGTGCTGATCCCCAGACTGGGCGAGAAACGCGCCATCATCGTCGGGCAGGCCGTCAGCGCCATCAGCTTCCTGCTGTACGGGCTCGCGCCGGAAGGCTGGATGCTGTACGTGATCCTGGTGATCGGTTC
>CAXTKV010000159.1:0-12759 GCA_964244895.1 uncultured Deinococcales bacterium | reverse complement strand
TGTTTGAAGACGTAATACTCGGCGGGTCGGTAATCGGTGCCTTCCTCGCGGTCTCCGGTCGGTTCGAGTTGCCCGGAAAGTTGCATCCGACGCCGGAACGAATCCTTGTTGACTTCGCGTCCCAGGATGGTTTCGTGTACGTCCTGGAGGGCGCGCAGCGTGAAGCGGTCGGGCAGCAGTTGAAAACCGACGGGGGCGTAATCGAGCTTGCCGCGCAAGCGCTTGATGGCGGTTCCGACGATGGTCTGGTGGTCGAACGCGAGCGCTACGGCTTTCCCCTCGAGTTCCAGGCTGACCGGGCCGCCGATTTCACCGGCCCAGGGCACGTCGATGGTCGCGAGCCTGAGATTTCTTTCCAGCCTGAGGGCTTCGAGTCGTTCGGCGCTGACGAGCGCGTAGTACGCGACGGTGATGACGCGGGTTCTGGGGTCGCGGTCGGGTTGGCCGAAGGTGTAAAGCTGCTCCAAGAAGACTTGCTCGAGCCCCGCCTTGTCGCGCAGGACGCGTGCGGCGGCCCCTTCGAGCGATTCGCTGATACCGACGAATCCGCCCGGCAGACTCCATTCGCCCCGGTAGGGGTGCTCGTCGCGCTGCACGATCAGCAGGTTCAGTTGGCGTTCCTTGACGGTCAGCATCACGACATCGGTGGTCACGCTGGGGCGCTCGAACTGTTTCGGGTCGTAGGTCTCGAGGAAGGTTTGTTCGGGTTGCGGGATGCTTCGTTTGGACATGGTTCACCTTACCTGCACACAGCATATATGCAGAACAGCGTTAAGTCAAGCTGACCGAGGAAAACGCTGCGGGGAACTTTCACACACGATTCGATCCTCGAAAGTGGTGTAGTCGAATCGAGACTTTCTCGAGCAGCCTGTGCGCGCCCCACCTTGGCCTCGACAACGGAGGATGAAATGGTGAAACGTTCGCGTTCCTACCGCATCGTTCTGGCGTGCGGACTGCTGCTCTCGGGCGCGCTGTCCGCGCAGACCGGCAAGCTCCGACCGTTCACGGTCTCGGGCATCGTGCTGGACACGAAAGGGAAACCGCTCAAAGGAGCCAGGGTTCGTCTCCGGGCGGATTTCGTGTACGGACGGGCCGAGGTGACGAGCGGCCCGGACGGGCGCTACGCCATCAACGATCTGATCAAGGCGACCTACAGGGCGGAAGCCTTTTTTGATACGGAATACGCTGGAAGCACCGTCTGCCTGCTGCTCGCCATGCCCAAACCGACGGACTACAACTCCTTCCCCGTGATCCAGGGGGCAGAGCGCAACTTCCGCTGGCAACTGACCGGCAAGGTCGGCAACACGGACTCGTACTTTGGCGCGACGATCCTGATCGGGTGGAGCAATTCCCTTCCCCGAGACGCATCCCGCGCCGTCGAGTTCACGCTCACCCCGACCGGGCCGCTGCTGGACGGCAGCAGGGCGTCCGTGATCGTCAAACAAGCGCCGCTCGAGTACCCCGCGAGCGACGATGGTCTCTACGATCTTCCGCTCGGTACGTACAAGCTCAAGGCCGTGCTGATCCGCAAGGACGGCAGCCGCACGCCCCTCAACCTCGCGCCGCCCGGATCTGAAGCGTACCAACCGGAAATCGAACTCGTGTGGCGTCCCCAGAGCCACTGCGTCCTCGGCACCGAAAGCGGCGTTCAACCGTTCTACGTGCAACTCGAGCAGCCAAAATAGGCACGGGTTCGAGCAACTCGAGAACACCGTGCTGGATGGTCTTCTCGAGGCGCGTCGGCGACGGTGCTCTCGCCATCCGCACGATTTGAAGCCTGGGCAACCACCACAGAACGCGCCCTGACGTATCCTCTGCGCGTGACTCAGACCATGAAAGCGATTCAAGTCAACCGCCTCGGCGGCCCGGAAGTCCTCGAGATCGCGCAATTGCCCGTGCCCGAACCCCGCGCCGGATGGGTCAGGTTGCGCGTCGAGGCCGTCGGACTGAACTTCGCCGACATCCTCAACGTTCGCGGCGAATACCTGACGCGCGCCCGCGTGCCGTTCATTCCCGGAATGGAATTTTCCGGCGTCGTGGACGCGCTCGGTGAGGGCGTGACGGGGCTCCAGGTGGGGCAACTGGTGGCGGCGCTCGGCGGTACGGGCGCGTTTGCCGAATATGCCTGCGTGCCCGCCGCCGCCGTGATCCCGATTCCACCCAACCTGAGCGCCCCAGAAGCCGCCGCGCTGCCCGTGTCGTACTACACGGCGTACTTCAGCCTGAAGACGCTCGGTCACGCCGAAGCGGGCGAAACGGTGCTGGTCGAAGCCGCCGCCGGAGCGCTCGGGACGGCCTCGATCCAACTGGCCAAAGCCATGCACTTGCGCGTGATCGCCACGGCCTCCAGCGAGGCCAAGCTCGAGCTCGCCAGATCCCTCGGAGCTGATGACACTTTCGTCTCGAGCCGCGAAGACCTGCGCGAGGCCGTGCTGAGCGCCACCGGCGGCAAAGGCGTCGACCTGTACCTGAGCGTCGTCGGCGGCTTCGGATTCCAGGATCGGCTGGCCATGATGAACGCATTGGGTCGCGTCCTGGTGATCGGCAACGCCAGCCGCGAGGGAAGCAACCTCAACCCGACCGCGCTGATGAAGAAAAACGTGGCCGTCATCGGCGTGTGGCTGACGCCCCTCCTGGGCGAGGCCGAGATCATGCGCGAGGCCACGGGGTTCATCGCGCCGTTGCTCGCGTCCGGCGCGGTCAAACCGATCGTCGGCCAGACGTTCTCGCTGGAAAACGCCGGGGACGCCTTCGAGTTCGTGCTCTCGCGCGCCAGCACGGGTAAGGTGATCATCGCGCCGTAGGTGGGCAGGAGTCAAAGGTCAGGGGTCAGAGGAAACACCGTCGGGGACGCGGTTCTCGAGGCTCGAAATCTGCGTGTGGGACGGTGTTCTCGGGTAGACGATCTCGTCCCGCGACCGCCAACTCGCGCCGCGCTCGGGGAAGGAGGCCAGGGATGCAAATAGAACTGACCGACAGGATCGCCCTCGTCACCGGAGCCTCGCGCGGCATCGGACGGGCGGTCGCGCTCGAGTTCGCGCGGGCTGGCGCGGACGTGGCCGTCACGGCCAGATCAAAAGCCGACCTGGAATCTCTGGCGCTCGAGATTCGCGCGTTGGGTCGGCGCGCACTGCCGATCGTCTGCGACGTGCTGGACTTCAATTCCCTCGAGAGCGCGGTCGGCAGGGCGCAGACCGAACTCGGCCCGGTAGACATCCTGGTCAACAACGCGGGCATCACGCAGGGCGTCAAATTCACCGATCAGCCCTATGAACTCTGGCAGCGCGTGCAGCGCGTCAACGTGGACGCCGCCATGCGCTTGACCCAACTGACGATCGAGGGCATGGCGGCGCGCAAGTGGGGGCGCGTGATCAACATCGCCAGCATCGCCGCCAAGACCGGATTGCGCTACAGCGCCGCCTACAACGCGTCCAAACACGCCATGCTCGGGCTGACCAGAAGCCTGGCGCTCGATTACGCCACCAGGGGCGTGACCGTCAACGCCGTCTGCCCCGGCTGGGTCGCCACGGAAATGGTCGAGGAGACCGTGCGCAACATCGTGCAGAAAACCGGGCGATCCCAGGAAGAGGCCGTCGCCAGCCTGGTCAAGGACATCCCGCAGCAACAGATGGTGCAACCCATTGAAGTCGCGGCGCTGGTGCTGTTCCTGGCGTCCAGTCACGCGCGGGCGATCACGGGGCAGGGATTGAACATCGATGGTGGAACCGTCATGAACTGAGCCGGATCGCGTCACTCGAGCGCGACCTTCGTGGGGCACCCAATGGACACCCGCGGCGCGGCTCGGTAGCCTGCGGCGGAGGTGCAGACATGGAAGAGCGCAACATCGGCCATTCCGGATTGCGGGTCTCGGTCGTCGGGCTGGGCTGCAACAATTTCGGCGGACGCATCGATCTCGAGGCCACGCGAGCCGTGGTGCACAAGGCTTTCGACCTGGGCATCACGCTTTTTGACACCGCCGATGTGTACGGCAATCGCGGTGGATCGGAGCGCTTCCTCGGGGAAATCCTGGGCGACATGCGCGACCAGATCGTGCTGGCCACCAAGTTCGCCATCCCGATGGACGACGGACGGCGCAAAGGCGCATCCCGCAGCTACATCTTCAAAGCCGCCCTGGACAGCCTGAAGCGCCTCAAGACCGATTACATCGACCTGTACCAGCTGCACCGCCCCGACCCCTTGACCCCGATAGAGGAGACGATGAGCGCCCTCAACGACCTCGTGCGGCGCGGCATGGTGCGATACGTCGGCTGCTCGAATCTGCCCGCCTGGCAGGTGGTCGAAGCGCAGTTGATCGCCAAAAGCATGGGGCTCGAGGCGTTCATTTCCTGCCAGGACGAGTACAGCCTGCTGGTGCGCGACGCCGAACGCGACCTGATCCCGATGGCCCGCAAGTACGGCGTGGGACTGCTGCCGTACTTTCCGCTGGCGAGCGGCCTCTTGAGCGGCAAGTACCGCAAGGATCAACCGCTGCCGGAAGGCGCGCGCCTGAGCGCCAACCCGCAAAACCAGTATTTCACCGAGCGCAACTGGGGCATCGTGGAAGCCCTGATCGCCTTCAGCCACGCCAGAGGCCACACGATTCTGGAACTGGCCCTGAGCTGGCTGGCCGCGCAACCCGTCGTGCCCAGCGTGATCGCGGGCGCGACCAGACCCGAACAGCTCGAGCAGAACGTTAAAGGCGTGAGTTGGGCGCTCAGCCCCGAAGAACTCGAGGAAATAGACAAGATCACCAGCCCGGAAAAAGCGCTCGCGAGCTGAGCTTCGATGGCGCCAGGATCGAAAGAACCCCGTTCAGGACGGGGTTCTTGCTGGCTCGGTGGGCAAGGATCGAACTTGCGACCAATCGGTTAACAGCCGACCGCTCTACCGCTGAGCTACCACCGAACACGTCGCTTCAAGTGCGGCACAGAAGCGCGAAGTGGATGGTATCACGGGTTTTCGGGGCGTGCAAGTGCGCTTTTGGCGTGGGGTAAAAACCTCGTGTGGGACAGTTCTCTTGGCCTTGGGGTCAGCGGAGAATAACGCATCAATGCTCGAGAACACCGTCTCAGAGCGCGCGCTCGAGGTTGGGCTCATGGACGCGTTCTTCGAGGTGCGCGGTGTCGTTGAAGACCAGCAACCTGCCGCGCGCGATGGTGTCGGGCTCGCCTTCGTCGGTGGGGTCAATCGTCTCGAGCGAAACCTGAAACCGGGAAATGGCCGCGTTGACCAGCGTGCCGAACGATCCCAGGATCGGGGATTGCGGGTCGCCCAGGAGCGCGCCGAAGGCCGATTTGATCGTGCCGCCGTGCGAGAAGACGATCGCGCGCTGTCCCGCGTGTTCCCGCGCGACTTGCGCCAGCGCGTGCGAGACGCGCACGCCCATCTCGGCTCGGGATTCACCGTCCGGGTAGCGTTCGTCGAAGGGACGATGCCAGCGCCCCAGGCCGCGCGCTTCGGCCTCGGCGGGCGTCAGGCCGCCGAGCGCGCCGACGTGAATTTCTCGCCAGCGCGGGTCGATCAGCACGTCCGGCGAACCTCCCAGCCTGGCGGCGACGATCCGCGCGGTCTCGAGGGCGCGGATCAGGTCGCTCGAGATGACCGCATCGAAGCTCACGCCCTCGAGACGTTGGGCCAGTCGATGCGCCTGATCGCGCCCAACCTCTGAGAGCGGCACGTCCGCGTGCCCCTGCCAGCGGCCTTCCGCGTTCCAGGTGGTTTCACCGTGCCGCACCAGCCAGAGTTCGAGTTTCGGGTCGCTCACGGCTGAATCTTAACTCGGGTTTTCAAGAAGACCGTCCTGCACGGTGTCCTCGTATATCGCAAAAACACTGTCCTGGACGGTGTTCTCGTTCATCTTCCCGAGATCACACCGGAGCACCGTTCGAGCATCGTGCGGTAATCGCCGCGACCCAATCGGGTGGCGCGCAGCGTCCAGTCGAGCGGGAACGGTGCGCTCGTCTCGAGCTTCGGCCAGTAGCGCGCGTCGGCTTTCAGCACCAGCTCGCGCCGCGCGGTGAAGGCCAGGATCAGCTCGAATTCCAGGGTGTACGACGCGCTCAGGATCGCGGCCACCGATGTCTTGTCGCCCGCCATCAGCGCGGACACGGCGTCCCTGGCGTCCGGCTCGAGGTTGAAACTTTCCATCACCATGTCATCGGAGTCCTGCAAGCTCTTGACCAGCGCGCCCGCGTCCATCAGTCCGCCCGCGCGTTCGTTCCTGACGCCCAGAATCGCGCGGCGGCACGCGTCCGGCGCGGTGCGCGCCGGAATTTCAAGGCTGTACCCTCGCGCCCTGAAGCCCCGCAACAAGTCCCAGAAGCGCTTCAAGCTCGAGGCGTTCTCGATGGTCATGTAGCCGTTCGGTCTCTCCGGCAGCGGTTTGGTGGGTTTGAGATCGGGCTCGAGCATAAGAGGTCACGGGTCGCAGGGCACGAGAGAAAGCGGGTGTTCTCGAACGAAATCCGGGTCGGTAAGCTTCTCGAGAAGATTGTCCCGGACGTGTTTCCAGTGGGTCTTACTTGATCCTGGAGCCTCAGGTGTTCACGGGGTTTACTCCTGACCTCTGACTCCCTACTTCCCCTCTTCCTCCAGCCCGATGCCGAAAGCGCGATCCAGGAGCGCGTTCGAGTACGTGCGGAAGGCCAGCATCGTGCTGGTGCGTTCGATGCCGGGAACTTTGCGCAGTTCTCCGGTCACGACTTCGTCCAGCACGTCGAATTGCGGCAATTTCAGCACGACCACGATGTCCCAGTCCCCGGTCACGCTTTAGCACTCGGAGACGTACTTCATCGCGGCCAGCGCTGCGGCGGTCTCCGGCACGGAATCGCGTTCGGCGCGCACCAGTACGATTGCGGTAATCACGGCCTGGTTCTAGCACGAAACCCGTTCTTCAGTCTCGAGCAGGGTTCGGCGAGACCGTCTGGAACGGTGTTTTTTGAAATACAAAAAGGCCGTGCTGGACGCCGGGTTTCCCAATAGGGCCGTGCGTTCTCGCGTCAGGCTCGGGGTTTGGGTAATCTGTCAGGTGTGAAGTCCGACGATTGCAAGACGTTGATACGCCGCGCGACCGTCCGCGCGAGCCACCACGCGCGCGGGAAAACGCCATGAGCAACGAAACCAAGCCTTCCAGATCCCGTTCCAGACGCAGCAAGCGCAACGTCAGGGGGCGTCCGCGCGTCCTCGGGGCGGGCGGGGTCGTGCTGAACGCGGCGGGAGAAGTCCTGCTGATCCGCTACGCGGACGGCGCGTGGACCTTCCCGAAGGGGCACATCGACCCCGGCGAGACCATCGCCATCGCCGCCGTGCGCGAGGTGCACGAGGAGGGCGGCGTGCGCGCCGAGATCGTCTCCGACCTGGGTTTCACCGAGTACGTCAATCCGCGCGGCGAGGCCAGGCGCGTCCACTGGTTCACCATGAAGACCGCCGCCACCGAAACCGTGCCCGAGGAGGGCTTTCAGGCCGGTTTCTTCGCGCTCGGCCCGGCCATGAAACGGTTGGCGCACACCCAGAACCGGATGTTGCTCGAGCGCGCCGCGCGCGTGCTGGGCGTGCCCGTGCCGCCCCGAGCGCCCAAACCCGAAACGCTTTCCGCCGCGCCCAAACCGCCACCGAAAGCGGGCGGGCGTCGGTGAAACCCAGCCCGAGCGCCTTTCCCGGCGCTGACCTGGTGATCGGACGGGTCGCGCCCAGGGGAACGCCTCGGATTACCGGATTGCGCGGCGGATTCGTGGATCTTTCCGGGTTGGCCGCGCACCTCGAGCGCGAAACCTGGGACGGTTACCTGGCGCTCTGCGACACGGCTGGAGCGCTGATGGGGATGGTGCTGGTCTATGAGGGGCAACTGGCCGGAGCATCTTTTCAATCCGCTGGCGCAATCTGGGGCGAGGCCGCCCTGACCGCTTTCGCGCAGGCTTTCGTCGGGGACGCGGCGCTCGAGTTCTGCACCCTGGAGCGCACCATCGTGCACGCCCTGACGGGCCTCGGAGGCAAAGCCCTGAAGGTCGTACCCGGCGATTTCTTCACCGGGGTTTGGGCGCACGGCGATGGACGGGTTTCCCTGTACGCGGACGGCGCGATCATCGCGAGACTGGACGCCGACTACCGCGAGAACGGCACGCTGCCCGCCTCGATCAGACCGCCCAGATTGCTGCTGCCGCGCGTCATCGGCGCGTGGGCGACCGAACGATACGCGTTTTCCCTGCGCGGACGAGACGCTGTCAACCCGATCACCGACACGTACAACCGCGCCCGCGCCGCGCACGGCAAGCTCGCGCTGGATTTGCTGGCGCGACTCGGGCGCGGTCAGACGCCCCTCGAGGCCGCCGCCAGCTTCGAGCGCGACGTGACCGAACTCGAGGGCATGGTCGAAGCCTTCCTGCGCGAGGGTCTGCTGCGCCGACGCCAGGACCCCGTGACGTAGCATCCTGCGACGTAGAATCCCGTGACGTAAACTCTCGCCAATTGACCGCAGCGGTCTGTTCTCTACCGCGCCAGAATGGAATCCCATGCCGAAACGCGCCACCATCTTGATCGTTCGCCACTCTGAAAAACCCGAAACTGGCGATGGCCTATCCAACACTGGGCAAGCGCGAGCGCAGGCTTACGTCAGCTATTTTCCGAATTTCGGCGCTCCTGCCCCGCAATGGAATCACTTGCTGGCCGCAGCCAACAGCCCGAGCAGCCGCCGACCGTACCTGACGCTCGAGCCGCTCGCCAGGGCGCTGAACCTGCAGATTGACGCGTCCTACGGCGATCAGGATCTGGAACGGCTCGCCGGGGATCTGCTCGAAAATCCAAAATACGACGATGGCAACCTGCTGATCTGCTGGCGTCACGGCGAAATTCTTCAACTCGCTCAGGCGCTCGGCGTCGAAGCGCACAAACTTCCATCCAGCGCCAACTGGCCCGATGAACCCTGGCCGAGCTGCGTGTTCGGCTGGGTGCTGCAACTGCGCTTCGATGGCGACGGCAAACTGATCACCTCACAGACCGCCTGCCTGAACCAGCGTCTGATGTACGGCGATCACGGCCAGGAACCGCCCAGCGTCAACTGCGCCTGATCGCGAGCGCGCGGCTGGAATGTGCGCCACGGAACGTGGTTATGATGGCGCGCATGAGCATCAAACCCGACTGGTGGATCAGACAACGCGCCAAAGATGGCATGATCGAGCCCTTCACAGACCGCCAGGTGCGCGAATCTGAAGGCTCGGGCATCATCAGCTACGGCCTGTCCAGCTTCGGCTACGACCTGCGGGCCGCGCCCGAATGGCGAATCTTCGTGAACGCCTTCAACACGGTCGTGGACCCGAAGGATTTCGATAACAACAGCCTGGTCGAGGCGGACGGGCCGACCTGCATCATCCCGCCGAATTCCTTCGTGTTGACCCGCAGCGTCGAATACCTGCGGATTCCGGAAACCGTGATGGTCGTGGCGCTCGGGAAATCGAGTTACGCGCGCTGCGGCATCGTCGCCAACGTTACGCCCTTGGAACCCGGCTGGGAGGGCCACGTGACGCTCGAGCTTTCCAACACGACCCCGCTCCCGGCGCGCGTGTACGCCAACGAAGGCATCGTGCAACTGCTGTTCTTCGAGGGGGAACGCCCGGAAGTGACCTACGCGGATCGCAAGGGCAAGTACCAGGGTCAAAAAGGTGTGACCCTGCCGAGGCTCTGAGTCAATCAGAGACCGTCCCGGACGCGTTCCTCGAGATGCGTCCGGGACGGTCTTTTTGAACCACTACCGCTCTGGTACGAACGAGTAACTCTGAAATCCGAGCTGATCTTTCATGCGTTGCGCCAGATCATCCAGCCCTCGCGCCAGGCGTTCCGGCGTGGATGGCGGCGTGGGCAGGGTCAGAATGCGAACGGCGGTGCCGCCGGACGGGTCTTTCTCGAACTTGAAGTAGACGCTGACGGCCTGACCGCCCACGGCAGCCCAGTACGTCTGAAAGCCCGTCCCGTCCCCGAACAGCCCGACCAGCAAGAATTTGTCCACGCCGTTATCGACCAGGTTGCGCGCCGTCACGAGCGCGATGTCCGGCTCGACGGGCATGATGATCCTGGCGAACCGTCCGGCTTCGGGCGGCAGGGTCAGGGTCGTCGGGGTGGGTGCGCACGCGGTCACGCACAGCGCGATCAGGATGGCCAGCAGTGGTTTCATGTGCGCCAATCTAACTGCTTCAGGTGATCGTCGGCTGAGATTGAGGTCTGCGTGCGGCATCCTTCAGGCTCGAGGATGGATGGGCTTTTTTGGGTCGCTTGAGGTCAACCTGAGCGTCCAGCATCGTCATCCCGACGAACGTTTCTTCATCGTGAAAAGACTGTTCGGGACGTGGAAAAGTCGCAAAATGACCGTCTGGTTGCGCGCTGAACGGTCTTCAGCGCGGTCGCAAATCGTGGCTTGGAGCTACTCCCAACCTTAGAATGCGTCCTCGAGCCATTCGAGTTGGGCGTGGTCTTCATCGCCCGTGATCAGCACGGCATCGAAGCGGCAAGACACGTCGTCGCGTCCCAGGTACGTCAGGGCCGCGCGACGCACCAGGGCGGCCTTGCGGGCGGTGATGAACTCGCCGGGCACGCCGTGGCTGGCGTCGCGGCGCTGTTTGACCTCGACGAAGACCATCAGGCCGTTCGGATCGCGCGCGATCAGGTCGATCTCGCCGCCGCGAATCCGGTAATTGCGCTCGAGCACCGTGAATCCGGCTCGCTCGAGTTCGCGTTCGGCCAGCCGTTCCGCCCATTCGCCCTTCACGGTACTTCCGGCAAAACAGAACCCCGCCATCGGCGGGGCTCGAACCTGATCGGGGTTGTCAGACCCTGCGAGATGGCTTTTCCAGACCGAGCGAACCGATATTTTCCAGGACGTGACGGATGGCCGCGCCAATCGTGATAAACAGTGCCGTGTACGCGATCAGGGTGATCAGAAATCCAGCGTTCATAAATTAACACCTAACTTTCCTTAAAAGCGTAGCAGATGAATCATGACAGAATTGTTTCTTATCGAACATCGGTTTTTTATCGGTGAATGCTGATTCTGCACAAAACTGAATAAAAACGCGCCATGTGCGTCGATCGCAGGTTTGAGCCTGACGCGAGAAAAACGAAGCGGTCGGTCTTCAAGGTGCTCGCGCATCATGGCTGGTGGGCGTGCGCTCCCGGCGGCGATCTGGCGAACCCAGGCTCGAGAACACCGTCCAGGACGATATCCTCAAAATGCCCTCCTGGACGGTGCGCTCAGGATCGTTCGGGTTTGTGCGCCGTCACTCGAGGTTCGAGCGGCAAGCGCAAGCTCAGGATTGCGCCACCGTCGGGGTGGTTGCTGGCGGAAATCTGCCCGCCGTGCGCTTCGACGATGGCGCGGGCGATGGCCAGACCCAGACCGGAACCTTTCGCGCCGTCGGGGTTGCGCGTGCGGCTGGCGTCGGCCTGGTAGAAGCGCTCGAACACGCGATCCAGGTCTTCGGGTTTCAGGCCGGGGCCGCGATCGCGCACGCTCAGGTTCAGGAATTCCCCGTCGGCGCGGGCGCAAACGTCTACCGTGCCGGGGCCAGCGTGCCGGACAGCGTTTTCCAGCAGGTTCTGCACGACGCGCATGATCTGCTCGCGGTCGAAGGTGGCGCGCAAACCTTCTTGCACGGGCTCGAGGTTCAGCTTCACGCCGCCCTCGAGGGCTCGCGCGCTGAACGATTCCAGGGTGCGGGACAAGAAAGCTTGGACTTCGGTCGGCTCGAGCCGCAAACGGAGCGCGCCGCCCTCCGCCTGGGACAGCGTGCGCAGGTCGTCCACCAGCCGCGCCATCAGCATGACCTCACCGTGCAAGCGATCCAGGCCGCGTTCGTCGGGCTGCGTCACGCCGTCCTGCATGGCCTCGATCTCCGAGCGCAGCACGGACAAGGGCGTGCGCAGATCGTGCGCGATATCGGCGACCACGCCTCGCCGCCAGGCTTCCTGACGCTCTAAATCCTGCACCAGATGGTTGAACGCGACCGTCACGGATTGAATTTCGTCGCGGCTGTCCGGCACGTGCAGCCGCAGGCCGCGTTCGCCCTCCGCTAGCCTGCGCGCGCCATCCGCCAGCGCTCCGAGCGGACGCGTGATGCGGCGCGTGAACAGCCCCGCCGCGACCGTGGCCAGCACGAACGACAGGAGCGCCGCCAGCACGGCGCTGCGCGTCAGGCCACCGAAAGCCGCGCGCACCGGCCCGAAGGCCGGATCGTTCCAGCGCGCGTCGTGGTTCGGCCAGAAACTCGGGTTTTGCCAGAAATCCCTGTCCGGCCTGAGTTCCGACGGCGGCAGCTGAACCTGTGCGCCAGGTTGCTCGAGGATCAGTTCCGCCACGCGCCGTTGCGCGTTCAGCGCCGCGCCCAGCGTCAACCACGAGGTCAACCCGACCGCGCCGAGCGCCACGATGGCGAAGAAGACCGTCAAGCGCCGCCGCAGCCCCCAGCCTTTCGGTTTGCGCCACGGCGAATCCCAGCCCCAGGTTCTGGCTTGACGCTCGAACTCTTCAATTCGGTGCTGCATCTGAGCCCATCGTTCGGGGTATTTGCGGCGCGCCCGAGCGCTCGCGTGGCGGAACCAGCGTTCGCGCTCGGCGGGATCGCGGTTCATCCAGCGCTTGCGCGAACGGTGGCCCATCAGCCTTCGCTCGAGACGAAATACCCCGTGGCGATAACCGATTGCTTGCGCCCCGCGATGCTTGGGTGCTGATCGTTGGACATTCAGACCCTCAAGCGGTAGCCGACGCCGCGCACCGTC
>CAXTKV010000158.1:6381-12775 GCA_964244895.1 uncultured Deinococcales bacterium | reverse complement strand
GGGCTGTTCGCGCTTCTTGCTCACGGAATAGCACCTGACGGGCTGTTCGCGCTCCAGTGCGCGAATATTGATTCACAAAAACACCGTCCTGGACGGTATTTTTGTGAATTTCGGTAAGCGGGGTTTGGTCGAGTCGCTGCGGTCGCGCCGAATCCAGCAACCTCGAGAAAGACCGCGATCTCGAGCGACAACGGTCGATCGCCACAGTGCATTCGACGAATTCGCCAAGCCGAGAAATGAAAGCGCATCGTCCAGCGCGTGATCCCGAGAATACCGTCTGGGACGGAGTTCTCGAGCGAGAATGTCGGCGTGTTCATTCCCAGACGCTCAGGCTCGAGAAATCATCGCCGCGCTGCACCACGGGCGGTTTCATGCCCAACGCGCGGTAGCCGCCCTTGACCGCCCAGCGCACGACGTTGCGCAAGCCCAGTTTCTCGCCGTGAATGCTGAGCGCGGCGAAGGCTTCATCGCGAATGTCGAGCGTCTCGCCGGAGGCCACCGAGTCCGTACCCAGCCCGACCTCGACGCCGTATTTGGCGTAGAGCAACCACGGGAAGGTGTTGCACTCCAGGTTGCGGTTGGAACGCGGGCAACTGACCACCGCGCAGCCCGCCTGCGCGACGGTGCGCACGTCGTCTTCGGTGACGTTGACCATGTGAATCAGGGTCGGTTTCGCCTCGAGCGCGCCCAGTTCGGCCAGGAGCTTGACGGGCGTGAATTCCGCGTCCGGTTCGCGCCCCCAGATTTCCGAGTACGCGAACGGCACAAATTTGGCGAACGAATCCGCCAGCGGCCCCGCGCCCGTGCGGAACAGCTCGAGTTCGGACGGGTGTTCGGCGACGTGAATCTGCAACGGGATGCCCTCAACTCGCGCGAAGTCGCAGAGCAGCTTCATCAATTTTCCGGAGACCGTGAACGGCGTGTGCGGCGTGATGCCGACCCGCACGCCGCCCGGACGCTCGAGCCTGCGCCAGGCGCGAACGCGCTCGACGGTTTCCTTGAAGACTTCTTCGGCTTTCGCGGGGTTCGGGTTCAGGACTTCCCAGTAGGCGATGCCCGGAACCTCGGATTGCTCGAGCAGGAAATCCATGACTTCCGCGCGCGCCACGATGTCACCGAAGGCGGCCACGCCGCTCGCCCGGATCGCGTCCAGGCCGCGCCGCGCGCCGTCAAGCCCGCGCAGGTGCTGGTTGGCCAGCACGACCTGCGGAATCCAGTCGAAATACGGCAGCGCCCGGAACGGGTACGCGCTCATGTCCAGGTGCGTGTGCGCATTGACGGGTCGCGGCAAAATCGCGCGACCGACGCGAATTTCAGTTAAATCCGGGAACTGGCTCTTCAGCGCCTGGATCTTGCCGAAGACCACGATGGTCTCCGCATCCCCGCCCCTCGAGACGACCGCGCCGCCATCAATGATGGGCAATCCGACACCGTTGTAGACGACATCTGCGCTGTACAGAACGCGTTCAATCACGGTCTGAGCATAACCCGTCTGAACGCCCCGAATTTATTCCTCGTCGTCCTCGGTGTAATCCTCGTCGTCTTCCGCCGCGATCTCGAGCGTCTCGTAGCCTTCGACATCGCTGGCCGAAGCGATCTCCTCGTCGTTGGCCTGAAAGCTGATCACGCCATCCTCGGAGACTTCGATGGTCACGTCGTCCGGGTCAACTTCGTCGGGAATCGTCAGGTAAAACACGGCGGTCAGTTCGATGTTCGGCACGTTGGAGCCTCCCCAGTAGATTTTGAAACGGGTATTTCAGACCCTTCGCGTTCGAGTATGCCAGAAATCCGGGATCGAGCGTCGAGATTCTCGCGCTTCCGGGTTGCGTCGTGTGGGCTCGAGCCTCGCGTCGCGCCGAATGACCGCGCAGCACGATGGGACGATTCGCCCTCGAGCCACCGATCTCGCCCATCCGCCGAGCCCACGATTCCTCTCGAGTTTTCAATTGGACGCACTTCTACGCGGCGTCCGAACGCGGAGCACCGCGCTGAGCGCAAATCAAGAACACCGTCTGGGACGGTGTTCTCGTGCCATCGCGGTTTAACGGTACTGCTTGAGCAATTCCCTCGAGATCACCAGGTGCTGAATCTCGCTCGAGCCCTCACCGATGCGCGTCAGGCGGTTGTCGCGCCAGTAGCGTTCGACCGGGTATTCCTTGATGTAGCCGTACCCGCCGAAGATCTGAATGGCGTGATCGCAGGCCTTGCAGCCGACTTCGCTCGCCATTAATTTCGCCTGGGCTGCCGCCATCGTGAAATTCCGACCCGCGTCCTTGAGCGCCGCTGCGCGCAGGTACATCAAGCGCGCCGCCTCGAGCTCGGTGCTCATCTCGGCCAGCTTGAAGGAAATCCCCTGAAAATCCGCGATGGGTTTGCCGAATTGCTCGCGCTCTAGGGCGTATTTCGCGGCGGCGTCCAGCGCCGCCCGCCCGAGCCCGACCGCCATGGCCGCGATGCCGATGCGTCCGCCGTCCAGCACGCGCATCACATCGCGAAAGCCCTGGCCTCGAGTGCCCAACAGCGCACTTTCGGGCACGAACATTTCCTCGAAGATCAATGTGGCCGTGTCGCTCGAGTTCAAGCCGAGCTTGTCCTCCCTGCGCCCGATGCTCAGTCCGGGCGTCTCGCGGTTGAAGACGAACGCGGACAGGCCGTCCGTCTTGGATTTCCCCTGTTCGGGCGCGTCGGTGCGAGCGTTGACGACGTAGGTTCCGCCGACCGAACCCTGCGTGATGAAGACCTTCGAGCCGTTGATGACGTAGCCGCCCTCGACCTCTCGGGCGGTGGTCGCCATGCCGCCGGAATCCGAACCGGAGCCGGGTTCCGTCAAGCCCCACGCGCCCAGACGTTCTGCGCTGGCCAGGGCGGGCAGGAATTCGCGTTTGTGCGCCTCGTTGCCGCCGATCAGGATGTGACCCGTGCAGAGCGAATTGTGGGACGCGACCGTCAGCGCCAGCGACCCGTCCACCGCCGCGATCTCCTCGATGATCATGGCGAAGGTGGCGGTCTCCAGCCCCGCGCCACCGTACTGCTCCGGCGTCTGCGCGCCCATCACGCCCATCTCGCCGAGCTTCTTCACGATGGCGTGCGGGAAGTCGTGCGATTGATCGCGGGCTGCCGCGCCCGGTGCGACTTCCGATTTCAGGAAATCGCGCAGTGATTCCAGGATGTCGCGCTGCTCGCGGGTCGGTTCAAACCACAAGTTTGCCGAATCTGTGGACGCTTTCTCGAGCATCTGGGTCACGTCGACCTCCGGAATGGAATGGTAAAAGTATAACACTTTTTTGCGTATTTGACGAAAAGCGTCATACGATGTGCTGTCCGGGTCGCGTTCCTGAAGATTCACACCAGCGTGCCCGCGTCCTCGAGTAGCGTCTCTATATCGAGAAACACCGTCCAGGACGCGAATAAAGTACGCCGTGCTGGACGGTGTTCTCGTGATGCTCAAGATCGCGATTTTTAAGGTGTACTCGACGGATCGGGAATCAAGATCACCAACGCGCCGACCGCCAAAGCCACCCCGAGCAAACCGTAAAAAATTCGTGCGCCCTGACGCCCAAAGACCTTCACCAGCAACCAGGCTCGAGGATGCGTGAAGAACCAATCCCAGTTCTGAAGGCTGGCGATCAACGTGAACGCACCGACGCCAAGAAACAACAAGCTGATCAACCAGTTTGGCATGATCCTCAGTTTAACCCGTTCGGCACGGACTCGCGGTGAACAGGCTCGAGCCCTACAACATTGATCAGCCCTGCGGCAGAATCCCGGTCAGCAAGAACCCGACCACGTAGCCGACCGCTGCCGTGCCCAGGCCCACGATGAACATGTCGAAACCCGACCTGAACACGGGCCTTCCTGTGAAGGTGCTGCGGGCCGCACCCACGCCGAAGTGCGCCAGCATGGCGATCACGAAAGCCGCGATGATGGCGCTCGTGCCGCCACCGAAGAAGAACGGGATCAACGGCACGCCCGCGCCCACGACCGTGGAAACGCCCGTGATCAGTCCCTCGCGGATCGGGCTGGTGTCCTCGCCGGAAATACCCAGTTTTTCCCTCGAGAGTTCGCGCAAAGCCACGTCAGGGTCGCTCATCAAGCGTCCCGCCGCGACCCTGGCCTCCTCGGGCGTCAGACCCTTTTCCTGGTAGACGCTCTCCAGGTACGCCTGCTCGCGTTCCGGCCAGAGCAGGAGTTCGGCGCGTTGCGTGTTGATCTCGTTCTCGTCGACTTCCTTCTGGCTTTGGGCGGCCAGGTAGCCGGACGCGCCCATGCTAAAGGCGCTCGCGACCAGACCCGATAAGCCCGTCAGCAGGATGAATTCCCTGTGGACGTTCGCGCCGATCACGCCCGCGATCAGACCAAAATTGGCGGTCAAACCATCGTTGAAGCCGTACACGACGTTGCGGATCGTGCCGCCGGAATCGTTGTGATGCCACGGATCGCCGCGCGTGCCGGTCAGTCGACCCAGCAGTTGCGCGTGCCCGGCGGATTCCTTGGCCAGACGCTGCAACTCGGGGCTGGTCTGCCCGGTCTGGGCTTCGCGCAGGAAACGTGCGACCTCGCGCCCCTCCTCGAGCCGCGCCAGGGACAGCACGAACTTCGCGCCGAACACGTTGGACAACCAGATCATGAATCTCGTTCGCGACGATGCTTTGAATGTGGGCGTCTGACCGAGCATTTTCTCGAAGACCTTCGCGTGGGCCGTCTCGTCTTTTGACAGGCGTTCGAGCGCCGCTTTCGCCTCCGCGTCCATTGCTCGCGGTGCGAGTTGCGCGTACAGGAAAGCGCTGTTCGATTCGTCCTGCCAGTGCTCGAGCAATTCCGATCTGGGCAGAGGAAGCGTCGGCGCGGGTGCATTAGTAGGAATCATTCTCAGTAAAGTCTATCGGCTCGGGTCAGATGTTGCAACGCAGTGCGCCACTCGGAATACAAGGATTGCGTTGCTCGAAAGAACACCGTCCAGGAAACGAGAATGAACTTGCGTGCAGCACGGTGTTCTCTCGCCCGCACCGAAATCTCGAGACGCCCCACGCGGCGTTAAGATGAGGCTCATGCTGAACGTTCTCTCGATTCAATCGTGGGTCGCCTTCGGGCACGTCGGCAACGCCGCCGCGATTTTTCCACTGCAACGCATGGGCATCGAAGTCGCCGCGATCCAGACCGTGCAATTCAGCAACCACACCGGCTACGGCGCGTGGAAGGGCGCGGTTTACGCCCCCGAAAGTATCACCGAACTCGTCCAGGGCATGGCGGAACGGCGCGCGCTGGACAACATGGACGGCGTGCTGTCCGGCTACATGGGCAGCGCCGGCACGATTGAAGCTGTGCAGGACGCCGTAAAGAGGGTTCGTCAGGCCAACCCAAACGCGCTTTACTGCTGCGATCCAGTCATGGGCGATTACGGACGCGGCGTGTTCGTGCAACCCAACATTCCCGACGCGATGAAATCCCAGGCCGTACCCAACGCCGACATCCTTACGCCCAACCAGTTCGAACTCGAGCTGCTGACCGGACAAACCGTCAAGACCTTGCCGGACGCGCTCGCCGCCGCTCGAGACTTGAGAGACCTGATCCACCCGAGCGGCCCGCGCATCGTTTTGCTGACCAGCCTGGTGCGCGAAGACGCCGCGCCCGACACCATCGAAACGCTGGCCGTGACCGAGGACGCCGCGTACCTGATCGCCACACCGTTGATTCCCCTAGACCCGCCCAGGAACGGCACCGGTGACGCTATCGCGGCGCTGTTCTTCGGGCATTACCTCAAGACGCACGACGCGAAAATCTCGCTCGAGAACGCGGTTTCAGCCCTGTACAGACTGCTCGAGTTGACGCATGAAGCTGGAACCCGAGAGATTCAGCTCGTCGCCGCGCAGGACGAGTACGTCAAGCCATCGAGGATCTTCGCTGCACTCCAAGTTTAATCTCGAGAGAACACCGTCCAGCACGCAGCATCACAAATGCGTGCTGGACGGTGTTCTCCACAAGTACCCCTATTAGTGACAACAACTCTCAGCCGATGAAATCCTGTGCGCGCTAAACTTGCAGCACATCGGGTCGGTAGAATCGTCCCCAGATCAATCCCTGAAACGAGGCAACTTATGGAACTCAAGCGGAACACCTTCGGCGCTCGAGACACGCTTCACGTCGGTGGCAAGAGCGTGTACTACTACCGGCTCGACAAACTGAACGAACACGGCTTCGACATGTCCAAGCTGCCGTTCTCCGTCAAGGTCATGCTGGAATCCGTGCTCAGGAACTGCAACGGTTACGACGTGACCGAGGACGATGTCAGGAACCTGGCCGCGTACAACGCCGCCAAACCTTTGGAAGTCGAGATTCCGTTCAAACTCGCGCGCGTGATCTTGCAGGATTTCACGGGCGTGCCCGCCGTGGTGGA
>CAXTKV010000158.1:0-6281 GCA_964244895.1 uncultured Deinococcales bacterium | reverse complement strand
GGCATCGTTCACCAGGTCAACCTCGAGTACCTGGCCAAGGGCGTGATGAGCGGCAGCGAGGATGGCGGCACGGTCGTGTTCCCGGATTCGCTGGTCGGCACGGACAGCCACACGACCATGATCAACGGCCTCGGGATCGTCGGTTGGGGCGTCGGCGGCATCGAGGCGGAAGCCGTGATGCTGGGGCAACCGTTGTACATGCTGACCCCGGAAGTCGTGGGCTTCAAGATCACGGGCAAACTGCCCGAGGGCAGCACCGCGACCGACTTGGCATTGGTCGTGACGCAGATGCTCCGCAAGGCCAACGTGGTCGGCAAGTTCGTCGAGTTCTACGGCTCGGGATTGTCCAGCATGACGCTGCCCGACCGCGCCACGATCGCCAACATGGCCCCGGAGTACGGCGCGACCATGGGCTTCTTCCCGATGGACGACGAGGCCATGCGCTACATGCGCCGCACGGGTCGCCTCGAGGACGAGGTCGAGTTGGTGAGCGCCTACATGAAAGCGCAGGGCCTGTACCGCACGGACGCCACGCCCGATCCGGTGTTCTCGAGCAACATTGAACTGGACCTCTCGACGGTCAAGCCGAGCTTGGCTGGCCCGGCGCGTCCGCAGGATCGCGTGCTCTTGGGCGACATGCAAAAGGTTTTCCAGGAGGCGCTGGTCGGGCCGAAGGACAAGCGCGGGTACGCCCTCACGCCCGATCAACTGGGGATGAAGGGTTCGATCGAGAACTTCAAGGGCTGGAGCGGCGAGATCGGTCAGGGCGACGTGGTGATCGCGTCCATCACGAGCTGCACGAACACCAGCAACCCGTCCGTGATGCTCGGCGCGGGCATATTGGCGAAGAAGGCCGTGGAGAAGGGTTTGACCAGTAAACCCTGGGTCAAGACCAGCCTCGCGCCCGGATCGAAGGTCGTGACCGAATACCTCGAGGACGCGGGCTTGACGCCGTACCTGGACACGCTCGGCTTCCAGACCGTCGGTTACGGCTGCACGACCTGCATCGGCAACTCCGGCCCGCTGGACGAACCCGTGGTGGCCGCGATCAACCAGGGCGATCTGGTGGCCGCCAGCGTGCTGTCCGGCAACCGCAACTTCGAGGGGCGCGTCAACCCGAACGTGCGCGCCAATTACCTGGCCTCGCCGCCGCTGGTGGTGGCCTACGCGCTGGCGGGCACGGTGGACATTAACCTCGAGACCGATCCCATCGGCCAGGACTCGAGCGGCAACGACGTTTACCTGCGCGACATCTGGCCGACCACCGAGGAAATCGCGGCGCACCTCGACAACGCCACCAGCCCGGACACGTTCAGGCGCATCTACGACGGCATCGAGAAATCGAACGCGCAGTGGAACGCGATCCCCGTCAAGGGCGGCGATCTGTTCGCCTGGGACGCCGCCAGCACGTACATTCAGAACCCGCCGTACTTCGACGATCTGCCGCCCGCGCCCGGCCCGATTCAGCCCGTCCACGGCGCCAGGGTCTTGCTGATGCTGGGCGATTCGATCACCACGGATCACATCAGCCCGGCGGGGGCCTTCAGCGCCAAATCTCCGGCGGGTCAGTACCTGATCTCCGAGGGCGTCAAGCTCGAGGATTTCAACTCTTACGGCTCGAGGCGCGGCAACGACCGCGTCATGACGCGCGGCACGTTCGCGAACATCCGCATCAAGAACAAGCTCGCGCCCGGCACGGAGGGCGGCGTCACGACGCACTACCCGAGTGGCGAGGTCATCAGCGTCTACGACGCCAGCCTGCGCTACAAGGCTTCCGGTACGCCGCTGGTCGCGTTGGGCGGCAAGGATTACGGCATGGGCAGCAGCCGCGACTGGGCGGCCAAAGGCACGATGCTCTTGGGCATCAAGGCCGTGATCGCGGAATCCTTCGAGCGCATCCACCGCAGCAACCTGGTCGGCATGGGCGTGCTGCCGTTGCAGTACAAGAACGGCGAGACCGCAGAAAGCCTCGGGCTGACCGGGCGCGAGAGTTTCGATATCGTCGTCGGGGACGACCTCAAGCCGCGCCAGGACGTGACGGTGCGCGTCACCGACGAGGCCGGGAAGTCCAAAGATATCGTGGTCTGGTTGCGGATCGACACGCCCGTCGAAATTGATTACTACCGCAACGGCGGCATTCTGCAATTCGTGCTGCGCCAGTTGCTGCGCGAGCAGAAGACCGCCGCGACCGCGTAGGTATTTCTCGAGAACACCGTCTGGGACGCAAATCACCCAACGCGTCTTCGACGGTGTTGTCTCAGAGATAGTGTGGGCGTGTGCGAGACGCACTGTCCGGTTATCACACCGACACGCGCGACCCCAAACCATAATTAAGCCATGAAACGCGAGATTGAAGCGACGGTTGTCACGTGAGGTTCAACTGGAAGCGGTTTGGGGTCGCAACTTTCTTGGTGCTGTTTCTTGGATCGTGCTTGTTGGATGGACAATTCAACTGCGACCTTGGAATTTCGCTCATAAGTTACGATGGCTCGAGAACGAGAATTTGGGGATTATCCCTTAAAGCACCCGCCTTCGACCGAGCAACCTACGCCTCCGTCTTGAACTGCGCGAAGACTTTAGCCGCAGTCTTGTCTGAACGAGAAGCCCTACCGATTGTCTCGCGCTGCGATGATCCGCAGCTGTTGCCATATGGCGTTCCTACCCTAGATAGCGTCGGGATTCGAGAGTTTGAGGTTCACGTGTTTAACGACCAGAAACGGTTTGTCGTGAATGCCCAGTCTTACTACTGTCGCTGGTACACTGTGGGCAACGATCTTGAAGTCCGTGTGGGGCGCGAGACCTTCTGATTGGCTGCGTTGACACCTTCCGAAATTGTGTCGAACACGGTGTTCTTGAGCTATGGAAACACCGTACTGAACGGTGTTTCTCGAGGTGCGTATATGTGGAACGCGGATCAGTACACGAAATTTGCAGGCCACCGCGACCGACCGTTCTTCGACCTGATGGCTCGGGTCGGGCACGCGAATCCCGCGAGCGTCGTCGATCTGGGGTACGGCACGGGGCACCTGACGGCCAGCCTGCTCGAGCGCTGGCCCGAGGCGCGCGTGCTGGGCGTGGACAGTTCGCCGCAGATGCTCGAGAAGGCCGTTCAGTACGCGGTTCCTGGGAAGCTCGAGTTCATCGAGGCCGATCTTCAGTCTTGGCGACCGAGTGAACGCTTCGACGTGATCGTGACGAACGCCGCGCTGCAATGGGTTCCCGACCACGAAACCTTGATCCCCAGACTCGCGCATCTTGTGGCGGACGGCGGCTGGCTGGCCGTGCAGATGCCCGCGAACTTCGACGCGCCATCGCACACCCTGATCCGCGAGGTCGGCGCGCTCGAGCCTTTCCGCACGCACCTGCAAAAGCTCGAGGGCGAGCCGCGAACGCAGCATTCGCTGCTGTGGTACGTCCAGACCCTCTCGGGAATGGGTTTCGAGGTGGACGCCTGGACGACAGAATACGAGCAGATTCTGCACGGTCACAATCCGGTGTTGGATTGGGTCAAGGGAACCGCGCTGCGCCCCGTGCTGAAGGCCCTGCCGACGGAATTGCACGATTCGTTTCTGTCCGAGTACGGCGCGCGTCTGCTCGAGGCGTACCCGGAAAGCGCGTTCGGGACGCTCTTGCCGTTCAAACGCGCATTCTTCGTCGCCAGACGCACCGATTCTTGAAACGGAGGGCTGCATGGAACTCGGCTTACGCGACAAAATCGCCATTGTCACGGGCGCGAGCAAGGGCATCGGTCGGGCCATCGCGGAGGTGTTGGCGGCGGAGGGCGCGAAGATCGCGCTGGTGGCGCGCTCGAAGGATCTGCTCGAGCAACTCGCGCAGAATCTTCCCACGGATTGCCTGGTGCAGGCTGAAGACGTGCGCGATCCTGACGCGCCAGCGCGGGTCGTGGCGGCGACCATCGAGCGCTTCGGGCGCGTGGATGCGCTGGTGAACAACGCCGGAGCCACCAGACGCGGCGATTTTTTAGAGCTGACGGACGCGGATTGGGCGGACGGGTACGCGCTGAAATTCTTCGGTGCGATGCGGTTGTGCCGCGCGGCCTGGGCACACTTGCAACAATCGTCGGGTTGCATCGTCAATATCGCCGGGATCGGTGGTCGCACGGCCAGCGCGGAATTCACCATCGGCGGCTCTGTTAACGCGGCGCTCTTGAATTTCAGCAAGGCGCTTTCCGATCGCGGCGTGCGGGACGGCGTGCGCGTCAACGCGATCAATCCGGGTTCGATCCTGACGGATCGGCTCGAGACGCGCGTGCAAAGCTTCGCCGCTGAACGCGGCGCGGATCGGGACAGTGCCCTGCTCGAGATGGCGAAATCCTTCGGCATCGCCCGATTCGGCGAAGCCGAAGAGATCGCGCGCATCGTGGCGTTCCTGGTTTCGCACCAATCGTCTTACGTCCAGGGCGCGATCATCGACGCGGACGGCGGGCAGACGCGCACGCTGTGAGGCTCGAGAACCCGCGACCCAGGAGGAAACCGTGACCGACATCGAAGCCTTCCTGAAACTCTCCCCGACGACGCTGGGCGATGTCCTGACGCGCGACCGGGTGATGGACATCGGTATTCGGCCCATGTGGGTCGGGATACCGCGCATCGCTGGCCCGGCCTACACCGCCAGGTGCGCGCCGGGCGACAACCTGATGCTGCACGCCGCGATCTACAGGGCCGCGCCGGGTTCAGTCATCGTGGTCGAGGCGGGGGACGCGGATTACGCGCTGGCGGGCGGCAACGTCTGCGGTGTGGCGCAGAGGCGCGGCATCGCGGGATTCGTGCTGGACGGCGCGATCCGCGATCTGGCCGAGGTGCGCCAGATCGGCTTTCCGGTGTTCGCGCGCGGATTGATCCCGATTCCGGGCGGCAGGAACGAAATCGGGGCGCTCCAGACCACCGTGCGTTGCGGCGGCGTGAGCGTGCAACCCGGCGAGATCGTGGTCGCGGACGAGGAGGGCATCGTGGTCGTGCCGAACGCGGATCGGGCGGGCGTGCTGGAGCGCGCGCAGGCCAGGGCCGCGAAGGACGCGAGCGAAACCCTGGACGCGTGGGAGGCCGCGCACCGCGCCCAGATCGAGGAAATCCTGCGCCGCAAAGGATTCGAGGGATGAGGCGCGCGTCTGCGGTGGCATCTCGAGAAGACCGTCCAGGACGGTGTTCCCGAGAGGATAACTCGTGATTGAACGCCTGCACCACGTCCAGATCACGGTTCCATCCGACCGGGAGCTTCAAGCCCGAGCCTTCTACATCGGCGCGCTCGGCCTGAAGGAAAGAGAGAAACCGGACGCGCTGAAATCTCGCGGTGGCTTCTGGCTTCAGATCGCGGGCCAGGAATTGCACGTCGCGCTCGAGGATGGCGCGGATCGGAGCGCCACCAGAGCCCACGTCGCGTACCAGGTCAGCAATCTCGAGACGTGGAGATTGAAACTCCAGGCGGCGGGTTGCGTCACGCTGGAGAGCGTGCCGATACCGGGGTTCGAGCGCTTCGAGACGCGCGATCCGTTCGGCAACAGGCTCGAGATGATCCGCCCGGTCAGGCGGTAGAACACCGTCCAGCGCGCGAGCTCTGAAGCGCGTCCCGGACGGTCTTCTCGAGCATTCGCTTGACGGAACCTGCGCCCTAATGCTCGAGTATGCGCATGAAACGAGAGAAATTCAGCTCGGGCGCGAAATGGGAATCGATCGTCGGGTATTCCAGGGCGGTGCGGGTCGGCAACGCGGTGCACGTCTCGGGCACGACCGCCACGGGGCCGGACGGTCAGATCGTCGGCGAGGGTGACGCCTACGCGCAGACGAAGCAGGTTCTGACCAACATCGCCCGCGCGCTCGAGATGGCGGGCGCGAACCTATCGGACGTGGTGCGCACCCGCATGTTCGTGACGGACATCTCGCGCTGGGAAGAGTACGGCAGGGCGCACGGTGAGGTCTTCGGCGCGATCCGTCCGGCCACCGCGATGTACGAGATCAAAGGTTTGATCGACCCGAAGATGATGATCGAGATCGAGGCGGAAGCCGTGATGCTCGAGCCGTGATCCAGTCGTTCGCGTCGTCGAATCCTTCGCTCGACCCGTCAGGACTTATTCGCCCCAGTCTTCCGCTTCGGTCGGGGCGAGTTCCAGCGCGGTCGGGTCGAGCGCGGTCACGCTCAGGTCAGCGCCGCAATCGCCGCACTGGACGAGTTCGTGCAGCACTGGCGCGGTCTTGAACGAGATGGTTCCGCCGCATTCGGGGCATTCGGCTGTGTTCATGCTGGCGCGATTCTACGCTGGTTGA
>CAXTKV010000157.1:0-12809 GCA_964244895.1 uncultured Deinococcales bacterium | reverse complement strand
TTCTCGAGATTCAAGAAACGCTGTCCAGAACAGTCTTTTCGCGTCAGTCTCGAGCACCCACACCCATTCTCGCCACCTCGAGTTCAACAGTTCATCGACCACCGGATCGCATCGCGCACACCTCGAACCCTCGAGGCACAAGGAGGCAGTCATGAACGTACCGAAGAAACTCGTGTGGGTCGGTGGGGCGCTCGCTCTGGGTGCGGCAGCGGCAGGTTTCGCGCTCTCGCAGAACGTGCAGGCGCAAGCCAGCGAAATCAACCTGTACAACTGGTCGAACTACATTCCGCCCGAGTTGCTGAAAACCTTCGAGAAGGAAACCGGCATCAAGGTCAACCTGGACGTCTACGACTCGAACGAATCCCTGCTGGCGAAGCTCAAGGCGGGCGCGGCGGGCTACGACGTGATCGTGCCGTCCGATTACATGGTGAAAATCATGATCGGCGAAAAGATTCTCGAGCGCATCAACCCAGCCGGCTTCCCGCAGTGGAAGAACGTCGCGGATTTCAGCCAGAAACCGCCCTTCGACCCGAAACGCGAGTTCAGCGCGCCGTACATGTGGGGCGTGACGGGCTTCACCTACGATTCGGCTCGAGTTCCCGGCGGCAAGCTGCCTGATTCCTGGAAGAGCTTCTTCGAGCCGATCCCGGAATTGAAAGGCCAGATCGCTGACCTGAACGACCAGAACGACCTGTTCAGCGCCGCCGCGTACTACCTCGGCTTGCCGCAGTGCATCGAGGATCCCAAGCAGGCTGAACGCGTGCTGGCCGTGCTGGTCAAGCAAAAACCGTTCGTGGCGACCTACAACAGTGACGGAACCATCGAACGCATGCAGGCCAAAGAAGTCATCATGCACCACCAGTGGAACGGCGCGGCGCATCGAACCAAGGAAAAGCTCAAAACCGCCGTGTTCGTCTACCCCAAAGAGGGCTTGCCGTTCTGGAACGACAACCTGGCCGTACCCACCACCGCCAAGAACAAGGCGGGCGCGATCAGATTCATCCAGTGGATGATGGAACCCAAAAACATCGCCGCTGCCAGCAATTTCACGGGTTACAACAACAGCATCAACGGCTCGAGCGCGTTCTTCGATGCCGCCCTGAAATCCGATCCCGCCGTGACCACGCCGCCCGAGATGACCAAGCGTTTCCGCCCGAACCAGATCTGCTCGCAGAAGGCCACGGATTTGCGCGACAAGGTCTGGACGAAGCTCAAGAAATAAGCTCGAGCGCGGTCGAACGCGTCTCGAGAGAAGGGTCGGGTTCGGCCCTCACACGATTACTCGAGCATCGGATTCGACCCTCGAGAAGACCGTCCTGGACGCATTCTTTAATTCGCGTCCAGGACGGTGCTGGTAGAATCACTCGTAACGCAGGGCTTCTATCGGGTGAAGCCGCGAGGCGCGAGCGGCGGGTAGAACCCCGAACACCAGCCCGATGAAAATGCTCACACCGAGCGCCAACATGACCGTCGAGGGCGCGAGGATAAACGTCTTGAAGAACGGCACGATGGCCACCACCACCAGCAGCAACCCGACCGCCGTGATCACGCCGATCAGACCGCCGATCACGGTCAGCACGACCGCCTCGATCAGGAACTGCTGGCGGATCAAGCCGTTGGTCGCGCCGAGCGCCTTGCGCAGGCCGATCTCTCGGGTGCGTTCGGTGACGGACACCAGCATGATGTTCATGATGCCGATGCCGCCGACCAGCAAGGAGAGCGCCGCAATCGCCGCCAGCAGCGCCTGAAGGGCCGTGGTGATCGAACTGAGCGTGCCCTGGAAGGATTCCGTGCTGGAAATCTGGTACTTGTCCTTGCCGTAACGCCCCTCGAAGAGTCGCGTCACCTGGCGTTGAATCTCGGCGGCCTGAACGCCGGGCCGCAGGATCATGGTCACGAAGGTGTACTCGCCGCGCCGACCCTCGCCGGACGCCCACACGAACGGGTTCGGCGCGTAGACCGTGGAACCGCCGAAACCGCCGAACAATCCGGGCGGCGCTTCCAGCACGCCCACCACGGTCAATTCGACGCGCTGACCGGAATTCAGGTACAGACGAACCGTGCGCCCGATCGGGTCGCCGCGCGGGATCAAGTCCTTGGCGGCGCTGTTGGATAAGACCGCGACCGCCAACCCACCGTTCGCCTCCGAGGTCGTGAAGTAGCGTCCCTTCGCCAGCTTGTTCGTCGGGTCGAGCCTGGGCAAGTCACCGGGCGTGCCCTGCAAGGTCACGCTGCGCCGCTCTCCGGGGCGCGATTCGTACTGCGCGCTGGTGAAAATCTGCGGCACCAGCCCGACCGGGAACGGCTCGAGCGCCCGCAAGTCGGCCTCGCGAATCGGCGCGGTGCTGGCGTCCTGACCACCGTTGAAGTTCGGCTGCACGAACACGGATCTGCCCGCCACGCTCTCCAGATCGCGCGTGATGCCCACCTGCGCGATCTGACCCAACGAAATCATGGTCGTGACCGCGAACACGCCGATCACGATGCCCAACAGCGCCAGGAAGCTGCGCAGCTTGTTGCCCCAGAGCGATTCCAGCGCGATGCGGATGTTCTCGAGCGTCACGCCCTCACCCCCTTCTCGAGGAGACCGTCCGGGACGCCATTCTCGAGATTCAAGAAAAAACCGTGTAGGACGGTGTTCTCTTGCGCGAGCGACCCCTCCGTCATCCTCGAACAGCGCGAGGATGACACCTCCCCTCCTTCGCAGGGGAGGACGAGAGCATCTTGAGGCTCGAGAAGTTGGCCTCTGACTGCTGACCTCTGATTTCTGAGGACCTCTCTCACGCCATCGCCCCCTTGCCCTGGCGTTCGTCTGACACGACCAACCCGTCTTTCAGGCGCACGACGCGTTCGGCGTGGGCGGCCACGTCGGGTTCGTGGGTGACCATGATGATCGTTTTTCCCTGGCGGTGCAGGTTATCGAAGAGTTCCAGGACTTCCAGGGTGCTCTGCGAATCCAGGTTGCCGGTCGGTTCGTCCGCCAGCAGAATGTCCGGTTCCTGCACCAGCGCCCGAGCGACCGCCACGCGCTGCTTCTGACCGCCTGAAAGTTCCGTCGGCAAATGATCCATGCGGTTGCCCAATCCGACGCTTTCCAGCGCGACCTGAGCGCGTCTGGTGCGTTCTCGGGCGGGCGTGCCGCGGTACACGAGTGGCAAGGCCACGTTGCGCAGGGCCGTCAGGCGCGGCAGCAAGAAGAACGCCTGGAACACGAAGCCCACGCGGTGATTGCGGATGCGCGCCAGTTCGGAATCCTTCAGGCCCGAGACCTCGTCGCCGCCGAGCTGGTAGGAACCGTTCGTGGGGCTGTCCAGCAACCCGATGATGTGCATCAGCGTGGATTTACCGGAACCTGATGGCCCCATGATCGCCACGTACTCGCCGGAATTGATGGCCAGATTCACGCCCTGCAAGGCTTGCACCTCGACCGTGCGCTGGTTCGTGCCCGAACGGTAAATCTTGGTGATGCCGCGCATCTCGAGGACGGAGGGCATCAGGAAATCTCCCGGTCTGGCGCGGCGAGGTCTGGAAAGAAGACTCGTCGCAGGCCGCGAGCCTGCGGCTCACGGCTTGTGGCCACCTCGAACACCGTCCCAGACGCAAAAAATCGTATCCTCGAGAATAGCATCTTGGACGGTGTTCCCTGGCACACGACCTTCATCACTTGCCCTTCTCGAGCGCGTACTGCACCTTCTGGCCGTCCTTGAGGGCTTCAGGCGGCAAAGAAACCAGGATTGCGCCGTCGGGAACGCCCTTCACGGCAGCTTGCGTCAGGTTGCGGGCGCGAATCGTGACGGGTGTTTTCTTGACGGTCTTACTGGTTTGATCCACCAGCCAGACGGAGCTTTTGCCCTGTTCCTCCAGCAGCGTCTCGAGCGGAATCATCACGGCGTCCTCGATGCGCAGAGTCGTGATCCGCGCCGAAGCGGTCAGTCCGGGGCGAGCCAGTCGGGGCGCGTTGGCATCGGTGAATTTCAGGATCACGGGCAGGATCGCGCTGCCGCCCTGAACGGAGACTTCGGCCTGAACGGACAGCCTGGAGACCTTGGCTTGCAGGGGCGTGCCCGGCGCGGAATCGAGCACGATCAGTGCGGGTTGCCCGACGCTCAAACCGGGAATGTCGGCCTCCGCCAGCTTGGCGCGGAATTCCAGCGTGCGGCTTTCCACGACCCGAACGATGCCCGCGCCCGCCTCGGTGCCCGCCAGGAAATCCACCTTGGAGACCGTGCCGCCCACCGGCGAACGCAGTTGCGCCAGGCTGATGCTGCGCTCGAGCGCCGCGATCTCGGCCTGACGCGCGGATCGGGTGGCCTGGAGCGTGGATTGCGAGGTGGTGGACTGCGAGGACTGAATCTGCACTTGCGATTCCAGGTCGTTGACCGCCCGGATCGCGTCCTGAAGTTCGTTCCTCGAGACGCCACCGACCGCCGCGAGCTTCTGCGCCGATGCGAGTTTCCCTCTGGCCGCCTCGAGTTGCGACTGGATTTTGGCGCGGTTCGCGTCCGTCTCGTTGCCCTGCGCGCCCAGTTGCGTGATGGTCGCCGCCAGGTTCGCCTTGGCGCTGGTCAGTTTGACCGTATCGTCCGTGGTGTCGAGTTCCGCCAGCAGCGCGCCCACCGCGACCACCTGACCTTCCTTGACCAGCACGCGCGCCACGCGTCCAGAGCGCGGAAAGTTCAGGTTGTAGACGCGCGCGTCCACGCTGCCGTTGGCGCGCACTTGACGCACGAACTCGCCCGCCGTGGCCCTGGCGATGTTGATCTCGAGCCCAGGGTCCGGTTTGGGCCTCGCCACGCTCCAGACGACCCCGCCGAGCGCCAGCACCAGGATCGGTATCCAAATCCTGCGTAAAACGTTCCTCATTGAACCCCCTTGGTTTCCCTTACGCGACCTCGATCGTTTTGTTCCCGAGCCGGAACGTTTTGTCCTCGAGCCGAACCGGAACGTTTTGTCCTCGAGCCGAACCGTTTTGTTCCCACGTCAGGTTACGCGCGAAATCCGGGCGCGTCCTCCGCCCAAAGGCCGAGGCGCGTTGGCTGATGCGGTGGCCTCGAGCCGAAGAGGTCGCCGCACACCGACCCTTCCGGCTCGAGGCAGCCAACACCGGGCGGTCTCGAGCCACCTCTCCTCTACTAAAGCAGTGGGGGACAAGATCAGGAACGCCGTACTGAACGGTGTTTTACAGGCCAGACACCTTCAGCGCCGCGTCAAAATCCAGTTCCGTGATACCGCCCGCGCTGTGGGTGACGTAGGCCACGCGAACTTTCTTCCAGGTGATCGAAAGTGCGTCCGGGTGATGATCGAGCTTCTCGGAGAGCATGCCAACCTTGACGGCGAAGGCCACGCCATCGGCGTAACTGGCAAAGCTGAAGGTGCGCGCCAGTTGCGCGTCCTCGAGCGCCCAACCGGGAACGGTCTGAAGTTTGGCTTGGATCTGCTGGTCGTCCAGGGCTTTGCTCATACCTTCAATCTAGAGCATTTTTCAAAAGTGTTTGCGCCCTTTGCAAACACTTTTCGAGCTGTGCGAGTGAAAACAAGAGCGTTTAGCACGGAGGTTCGCCCGCGACCCGTCTTTTGGGAGGCGTTAAAACCGTAGTGAAAAACGCTCCAGGCGTTCGTGGCCGTTGGAACCGTGCCACAGCGAACGGGGCACGAGGAACACCGTTCAGGACAGTGTTTCGTGGACGCGTGCTGGACGGTGTTCAGGCTTTCGCGGAACTGAGCATGGCGGTGCGGTTCGGATCGCCGGTGACGGTGAACGCGCCCCAGTGGTAGGGATTGTCGTGCTGCGCGCGAAGCTCGAGTTGCGCGCCGCGCATGGCGTCGGCCACGGTCTGTCCGGCGTGCAAACCGGTGTAGAAAGCGGTCATCAAAAGGGCGGTCTGTTCGTCCTGGACGGGCCACAAACTGACCACCAGCGCGGGCGCGCCCGCGTGCAGAAATCCGCGCGCCAAGCCCAGCACCTCGCCGCCGGATGATGCACCCAGGCCGGATTCGCAGGCGGACAGCACCGTCAACGAACCGCGCAAACGCAAACGGTACAAATCGCGGGCGGACAACCAGCCATCGGCCAGTTTCAGCCCGGAGAACATCGGGTTGTCGGGTCGGAACGCGCCGTGGGTGGCGATGTGCAGCACGCTGGCTTCGGGCGCGAACTCGAAAAAGGCCGCGAAGCTGGCTTCCTCGCCGACGAAAGCGCGACCGCCGGGGAACACGCGGGCGACGCTGCGAACCTCTTCGGCCACGGCGGGAATTTCCTTGCTGGGAATGCCGAAAGCCGCGACCGTCGTGGACGGGCTGGATTCTCTGGCCGTGCAGGCAGCGTAAACGGCCAGGCTGGGCGCGAGCGAGATCCGGGCGCGGTCGATCAGGTACGCGTCGCCGGATTTCAAGGCCGAGAACGGCACGGCGGACAGCGCCCCGTGCGGCACGACGATCAACTTTTTCCCTTCGAGCTTCAGGTCGAGCGGCGCGATCAACCCGTCAAAAAGCTCCTCGAGCAACCCGTCCACCTGCTTGCGCAGGACTTCTGGGGTGTACACGGCGGCGTAAGGGCCGGGGTTGGCCACCCGCGCGAAGATGAACTCGAGGCGTTCCAGACGGTGGCGCACCTCGGCGTCGGGCATCAGGCCGCGCACGGCGCGAACCTGAGCGTCTTCGGCGACGAAAGCGATCAGTTCATCGCCGACCTCGAAGTATTCGATCAGCGTCGCGCCCGGTTCGATGGTCGCGAGCAGATCGACGGGGTTCGCGCTCGTTTCTTCGGGTTCGGCCACCACCCGGCGGCGTTCGAGTTCGCGGATCAGTTCGGTGACTTCCCGCTCGAGTTCCAGCACGCGATCCAGGCTGGCTCCGCGCGTCGATGTCGCCTCGCGTTCGACCTCGGAGCGCATGAAGGACGCGTTCAGGTCGCGACGAACCTGGCTCAGACGCTCTTCGAGGCGCACGATTTCCGGGTCGGCGGCAGAATCGTCCGTCTCGAGGTTCCGGGAAAGCTGATCGAGCAACGCCCTGGATTTGGCGCGCTCGGCGAAATCGAGCGCTTCTCTGGTGCGCTGCTGGTCGATCAACAAGCTTACCAGGTCGCCGTACACGGCCAGTTTGTCTTCCAGGTAGGCGCTCTTGAAATCGTCCACCGACAGGCTGGCGCGCACCTGCTCGAGTTGGGCGATCACCTCGCGGAAGCGCGATTCGGCCTTCATGGCATGGCCCTGCTCCATGCTGGCGCGACCCAAGCGCCAGGTCGTCTGCACGATCAGGTCGGGCACGTTCAGTTCATGCGCGATCGCATCGGCTCGCTCCAAGGTTCGGATCGAATCGTCCTTCAATTCCAGGGCGCTCTGGACTTCGGCCAGGATCAACAGCGCGAAGGCCAGCGCGGAGCGCGCCCCGGCGCGCTCGAGCTTTTCGGCGGCCTGGGCGGCGCGCTGGCGGGCGGATTCGAGCACTTTGGGGTCATCGCTCGAAAGATCCAGCGCCGCCATCGAGACTTCGACCAGCGCGGCTTGCGTGCCGTTGCCGATCTCGAGCCAGGCCTGGCGGGATTCTTCCAGGGTTTCTCGGGCCGCGTCGGGCTGTTGCGCCCTGGCGCGCGACGTGCCCAGTTCAAAAAGCGCCTCGGCCAGATCGAGCATCATGCTGCGCGACCGGAAAACCTCGATGATTTCCTTGGCCATCGGTTCGGTTTCGTCGATCAGGTTGAGTTCGTTGCGAACCCGAACCTCCTCGAGTTGCGCCTGCGCCGCATCGACCGGTAAGCCCAGATCCGCGAACATCTGCCGGGCGCGGCTCAGGCGCTCGAGCGACAGCGCCAACCGGCCCTGGCGCTGAAATAAGGCCGCCACCAGCGTGTTCGTGCCCGCCACGGAACGCGTCTGATCGAACGTCGTGAAGAGTTCCAATCCCGTCTGATAGTGCTCTAAGGCCTCGCGGAAGCGGTCGTGCGCGGCGTAGAGCTTGCCGGAACTGACGTGCGATTGCGCCAGCCCGATCGGATCGCCGACCGCGACCATCGTGCGGCGGGCGCGTTCCAGCGCGATCTCGGCGGGTTCAAATCGCCCCAGGTACTGGTTGATGTTGCCGATGTTGTTCATCAAGCGCCCGTACTCGCTTTCAAAACCGGGCGTTTCCAGCACCATAGCGGCCTGATTGCCGCGCTCGAGGGCTTCCTCGTAGCGTCCGGTCACGGCCAGCGCCTGCAATTGCCGGATGGCCACGCGGGCCGCGTCAACCTGCCGGTCGAGTTGCAGGTACAGCACCCGCGCCTGCTCGAGCACCTCGAAGGCCCGTTCAAACTCGCCGTTGATGTTGAGCGCCAAGCCCAGCGCGAAGTACGCCAGCGCCTGGGAGTCGGGGGTACCGATGCGCTCTGCGAACTCCGTGGCGATCTCACCGACCGCCACGGCGCGCGCGACATCCGTGTCGCGCACGCGTTCGACCTCTTGTTTGAAGATTTCGATCAGGTCAATCCCGAGCGCCCGATCCTGCAGCAATACCAGCCGTGAGGCCGCGTCGGGTGCGGTCAGCAACCGATTAATCAGGGCAACACCCTCGAACGGTACGGCGGGGTCTTGACGCGCAGTCACCTTCAAAGTCTATGCCAGCCTTGGAAAAAATTCAGGAAATAATACCAGCCGAATTTCGCAGCCGACATTTGAATTTCGGCGTCTTGGATGGTGTTTTTTGGAATTCGACGAGAAGCTCTTTGGACTGAGTGCCCTCAGTTCATCTCGATCGGTTGAACGCGCAGGGTCGTGCCCTGCAAATCGACCATCAGCGCGTGCTCGCCGGAAGTGTTGCACTCGAAACGGAACTCACCGGACGGATGCAGCGGTGCCTCGAGACCATCTCCACCCGAGACGGGAAGAAGTTCCACGCGACCCTCGAGCCGCTCTTGGGGTGCGGACGGCAGCAAACGCCCCAGCAGCACGGCTGTTTTGGATTCAGGTTTGAACGACAGATCCAGGTAGTAATCGCCCGCCTGGTAGAGCCTCGACCAGCCACCCGAGAACGCTTGCGTCCGCAAACCCGCGTTGGAATTGCGGGTTTCCATGATCAAGACGGCGTCGACGATGATCGGGAGTCTGTTGGTTCGTGCATTCATGAATGGCCTCTGGAGCATTATACAACGCCCGAGCGAGCCCGCCGATGAGGAATTGGGCTCGAGAAACCCAGCGGGCGCAACGAAACGCTGTCCTGAAAGTCTTGGGATTGCGCGGATGCTCGAGAGCCCGATACGAACGGCGATCCGATTCAGCCGTCAATGCGCAAAGAACACCGTCTGGAACAATCTTCTTGAGAATATAAAAATGGCGTGCTGGACGGTTCTAACCTATCGGCAGGCTGGCCGTGACGCGGGTTCCGGAACCGCGCGCGGAGGAAAACCCGAACTGACCACCGCGCGATTCGACGCGTTCGCGCATCTGGTGCAAGCCCAGACCGCCCGCACTGGTGACTTTGCCCGTCAGGGCATCCGGGTCGAAGCCCTCGCCGTCGTCCTGCACGGTCAGGGACGTACCGCCATCGTCGGAGCGCAGAATCACCCGCGCGGTTTTTGCCCTGGAATGCTTGGCGACGTTGTTGAGGGCTTCTTGAAGGATGCGAAAAGCGACGGCTTCGTTGGTCGGGGACAGCATCGGTTCCCCGATCTGCTCGAGTTCGGTGCGGATACCGTGCTGCTCGCCGAAATCGCGCACGAAAAAACGCACGGCTTCCAGGAAACCCAGCCTTTCGAGGTCGATCGGGCGCAGCGCGAAGATCGAGCGGCGCACCTCGCGGATCTGCTCGCGCAGCGTGTTCTTGGCGGTCTCGAGTTCCGTCCTGACGCGCTCGTTGTCCTTGCCCAGCAACCGTCCGGCCAGGTCGAGTTTCAGAGCCGTGAAAGCCAGGCTCTGCGCGATACCGTCGTGGATCTCTCGGGCGATGCGGTTGCGTTCATCGAGAATCGCCAGTTCCTCGGAGTACAGATACGCGCGGGCGTTGCGCACCGCCAGCGTGACCTGGTTGGCCAGCAAGCCCAGCAGCGGACGCTCATTCGGGTCGAAGGCGTTCGGGCGTTCGTCCGCCAGCACGATCACCCCGACCAGTTCCGTGTCGGACAGCATCGGCAGGCCGATCGCGGAACGCGCACCCTCGAGCACCGGGTCGGCCCCACCTTCGAATTCCGGTGCGGCCTCGAGATCGTCCAGCAAGACTGGCGTTCTGGACTGCGCGACCTGAAGCGCCAGCCGTCCGACCTCGTAGCCGCGCACGCGCTCACCGCGCACGTCCCGACCCCAGGCGAGCGTCAAACGGTCGCCCTCGTCCGCCAGGTAGACCGCCGCCGCCGCCGCATTCACGCGCGTCCCGATGCGCCCCAGCACGGCCTCGAGCAATCGTTCCAGGTTCGATTCGGCGCGGATGCTCCGATCCACCTCGAAGACCGTCAGGAGGTCGCGCGTGCGGTGCTCGGTGGCTTCGATGGCGGCGGACAGTTCACCGACCAGGATTTCCAGAAGTTCCTTGGCCTCCGGGCGCGGCATGCCCTGAAAGTACGCGTGAACCGCACCCAGAAAACGGTCGCCCCACCTGAGCGGCACGGACAATCGGTTGGTCGCGCCCGCCCAGCCGGACGGCCTCTCCAGGGTCTGAGACCCGGTTCTCACGGGCTCGAGGTCGAAAACCTCCAGAGGTACCGGCGCGTCACCCATGCCGACGGTGCGCACGATGCCGCTCTCGAGCGCGATCGCGCCCGCCGTCGCCCCGACCGCTTCGGTCAATCCTCGGATAGCGGTTTCGACCGTGCTGGCCAGGTCGTTGGCCTCCGAAACCTGCTTGGTGACGCGCTGGATGGCCGCCAGCCGCCGGTGCGATTCGGAAAGCTCCAGGTACAGGTTGCGCAAATCGCCCTCGGCCTTCTCGCGCTCGCGCACTTCCGCACCGATCCAGCCGATGGTGTAGTACGTCACCATCGGCCCGATGATGCCGTAAAACCCCAACTCAGCCCAGAAGGCGCCGCTCAGGCTGGTCAGACGCACCACGTACAACTGGTAAAAAACCACCACCAGCGCGATCAACGGCGGCAAAAAAACCTGCGCCAGCCGCACGCGGCGGTACAGCACGCCCGGTTCGGCGTTCGGGCGCAGCAGCCCGAACGCGTTCAAAGCGGTGCGCAGCGGAGCCAACAATCGCGCACCCAGGCCGAACGGTGCTTTCTCGAGTTCTCGGGTCTGGCTCACTTCGAAAGCTCCGTCTGGGACGGCGCTTGTGATTCATCGTCCTGGAGCGCGAGTGGCCCGTCAGGTGCCATTTCAGGAGCAAGAAGCGCGAGTGGCCCGTCAGGTGCCGTCTGTTGAGCAAGGGCGGTGTCCTGGGGTTCTCGAGGCCACGGCACGCTGCCCGGCACGCCCAAGCCCCTGGCCTTGCGGGATGCCCACAAGCCCTGCGAGACCAGCCCGCGCACGAAGGCCACGTCCTGCGCGTTCAATTGGGCGCGGTCGTAAATCTGCCGGAAGCGCCTGAGCGCGTGATCCTGCCGGAATTGGTCGGTGTACCCGACCTCGAGCATGAATTCCAAGAGGTGCGCATACAGGCCTTCCATCGCGCGCCGATCCGCCACCGGAGCCCGCGCCGGAATCGGTTCGGGGTTGGTGCGATCCATCATCAGCTCGTAGACCACGACCTGCACGGCCTGCGCCAGATTCATGCTGGGATACACGGCATCCGTCGGGATGCGAATATGCACGTGGCACAAATCGAGTTCATCGTTGTAGAGCCCGTGTTCCTCGCGCCCGAAGACCACGGCGCTCGAGCGCACGCCCGCGAAACCCCGCGCAGCTTCGCGCAGCGCGACCGGCGGCGCGTGATCCCGCCGACCCCGAGCGGTCGTGCCCGCCACCAGTTCGCACCCACCGACGGCATCCAGGAGCGTGTCAAAGATTTTTGCGCCCTCGATCACGTCGAAGGCGTGAACGGCCATCAGCAAGGATTTCTCGAGCTGAAATCGCGGCTGGACGATCCGCAAATCCATCAACCCGAAATTCTTCATGGCCCGCGCCACGCTCCCGACGTTGCCCGCCTCTTTCGGCGAGACGAGCACGATGGCTGGCCTCTCGGCGCTTGATTCTTGTGGCTCGAGCGTCATGCGCGCAGTTTACGCCGCGCGCCCCACGCTGACTGTAGGGTTAGAAGCCCCAGGCGACTCTTCGAGTGATGCAACTCGCAAATCCCCCCAGTACGCGTGAAAAAGGCTTTCTGGACAATTCAAGAAGCTGGTTTCATAAACTGAAACGATGCGAATTCTGTACGCGCTGGCGACCTGCTTGCTGGTCTGTTGCCTGGCTCGAGCCCAGGATGACCTCGATTTAGGGAACATGATCTGGGAAGGCAAAGCGCAAGAAATCGCCGCTTTCTCCGTCCAATTTGTTCGAGGCTTCAACCATCCGCCCGTGCTCGTGCGCGACTTCGATCTTCCAGTCAAATTCTTTTTCAAAGATGCAAAACTCGAGCAAGTCGCGAACACGCAGTTCGAACCCGTCCACTCGGATCTGTTTCAGATCACGCTGCGCGAAACCCCGTGGCGCGAAGAAATCGATGGTCGCGCCCGGAACGTGCTGATCCTGGTTTCTGCGATTGAAGGGTATGCCCAACCGCGAACAGCGGTCGCTTTCTCCGACTCCGAGGCCGGAAAGGGTCTGGACGAGAACCCGCAAAGCATCACGAACCAACTCGAGGTCGCGCTGATCGGCGCGCTGGACAAAAGATTCCCGCGCGTCAAACCCTGACCGCGAAACCCGCGCTGTATCCAACGCACCGTCTGGAACGGTATTCTC
>CAXTKV010000156.1:0-12892 GCA_964244895.1 uncultured Deinococcales bacterium | reverse complement strand
GTTGCACGCGAACTGCGGGAGAGCCCCGGTGGCCCATTTCACGTGAATTACGCAATCGTCGGGTCGGTGATTGACGAATGGATCGGCAGACGATTCATGGTTGCTCCTTCGAGTGTGGCCATGCGCGGTGTGCGGCAGTCAACGGTGTGTCGAATTCATGTGTTTTCAAGTCAAAATGGGCGATCCACACAGCCCTCATTGGATGGCACCAGTCAGCACATCCTGGAATTGGTGTCCCGTCGTTGGTTCTTCCTTGACCTCTTGACTTACAACGCTCTGGCAATTCACCTTCGTATCGCTTAAAATCCCTCGCTTTGACTGGTTCCGTCATCTCGAATCTGGTCGGGTTCAATCACCCCTGCGTTCAAAGCGGCACGTGCAAATCCAACGGGCTGGACGGCTGGAACTCGCCCGCGTAGGCTCGCGTGTGAAGTTCTGCAAATGACGCTCCAGCCCGATACGCCTGCGCCATCTGTGCCGGATCGATGGGCATTCCGATGGGGTTGGCGGCGAACGCTGCGGTATTTCGCATGAACTCGCCCGATTCCTGCCAGCTTCCAAAGTTGTCCGATTGCAACTCGACGCTGTTACCGTCTGGGTCGGCGTAATAGTACGAGGTGGTCATGCCGTGGTCGAGGCAGGCGTGCGGCTCGATGCCCAACGCTTTCAGGCGCAGGTAAGTCTCGAGCAATTCGCCCATGCTGGCGTACTCGAAGGCACTGTGGTGCATCCCGGTGTGCTTTTGCTTATCGGGATCTTCGCGCAAATGAGGGGAGGTCAGCAGGGCGATGCGGTGGTTCGCCTCGTCGTTGGTCAGCCAGGCTCCACCCGGAAACTGGAAGTTTGGTTTCATTCCCAAGACGGTTCCGTACCAATCAATTAATGCTTGTATTCGGAGCGTCTTGAGGTTGATGTGGTGAAAAGTGGGGCGATGAACTGTTGAGCTGTCAGACATTTTAGTTCTCCTCCAAGATCATCTTGCACAACCGATCCGCCTCGAGAAGTTTGAAGCAGCTGTCTTTAGTCGGCACGGCTCGAGCGCGAGGTCACCACTGGGTTGCTGATCTTTCCGATACCCTCGATTTCCACCTCTGTCACGTCGCCGTCCTTCAGGAACAACGGCGGAGTGCGCTTGAAACCGACGCCGGAAGGTGTGCCTGTGGCGATGATGTCGCCGGGCTCGAGGGTCATCAGCGAACTCAGGAACGAGATGGCGTGCGTCACCGAAAAGACCATGTTGGCGGTGCTGTCTTGCTGAACCACCACACCGTTGACTCGGGTCGTCAGTGCGAGCACCTGAGGATCGGGAATCGCGGAGGCTGGAATGATCCCCGGTCCCATCGGTGCGAAGGTATCCAACGCCTTGCCCGCCGTCCATTGACTGGTTTGCAGTTGCACGTCGCGGGCGCTGATGTCGTTGATGATCGTGTACCCCGCCACGTACTCGAGCGCATCCTGTGCGGAGACCTCTTTACATCGCGTGCCGATGACGACAGCCAATTCTCCCTCGTAATCGATCTGGCTGCTGACTCGAGGGATGACGATCTGTCCGGTCGGTCCGATCAAGCTATTGCGGAACTTGGCAAAGAAAAGCGGCACGACGGGGAGCGCCTGTTGCGCCTCGGCGGCGTGTTCGCGGTAGTTCACGCCCAGACAGAGGATCTTGTCGGGATCGGGAACGGGTGGTCCCAACTCGAGCGTTTCCATCGCCATCAACCCGCTTTCCGCTCGAAATTGTTGCTGCGCCCAGACCCAAAGTTCTTGAAGGTAGACTCGTCCCCGCTCGAGCACGGCACGAACAGAGGTGATTGGCGAGTCTGAATTCGCTGGGCGAAAGCTTCCCGCGTCGATCACGACTTGATTGAATGCGACGCCAGCACGCCACTGGGTCAAACCGTGTGCCTCTAACCCCTTTGCCTGTGATTCACGTGTTCGATAGCTGACCAGCATCATGATGAATCCCCCAATGTCCAAGTGTTTGTTCCGGCTTGCGATGACGACGGCTAAAATCCCCACGATTGCAATGCGGCAAAGGGGTTCGAATCGATCGATTGCGTATTGAAATGAAACCGTGTTTGATGTATTATGCATAATACACAATAAATCTGTCAAGGGAGCCTTAGAAAATGTCTTCATCCATGGTATCCATCGAGCATCCCCAACCGGTGCCAGTCTCGAGGCTGACCGTGGCTGAACAGGTTGCGGCCACCCTCCGGCGCGAGATTGCCACAGGGCAATTAAAGGCGGGAAGCAAGCTGCGCCAGGTCGAGGTCGCCGCCCGCTTCGGGGTCAGCACCACACCGGTTCGAGAGGCGTTTGCGCTTTTGCAAAGCGAAGGTCTGGTGCAGGCAGAGACCCACCGCGGCGTCACCGTTTTTTCGCCGAGCGCCCAAGACTTGATTGAGCACTACGAGATTCGCATGGCCCTCGAGACGCTGGCCATCGAAAAAACCGCCGAACAATTCAGGGCCCAGGACGCTGCACCGCTTCACGCACTGCTCGACGAAATGGAGACCATCACCGACGCGGATGCGTATCTCGAGCGGAACCAGCGGTTTCACTTGGGGCTGTACCGCCTGTCTGGGCGTTCACGCCTGATCACCATGATCGAGGAGCTTCGGAACGCCTCGAACGCCTACCTGCACCTCTACGCGGCCAACGATGTACCCAGGGATGCGCACCGCCTCGATGGCGAACACCGCGAGATTCTGAGCGCCTGTCAAGCGAACGACCCCGCTCGGGCGGCCAGCGCCATTCGCCACCACCTACAACAGACTGTTGTTCACGTCATGAACCTGCTCTCGGCGGCGGAAAAGTGAGACCCAGCAATCCAACGGGAAACCGACCTTGGTCCCTCGCCAGCAGCATGATTGGAATCCATTCGTGAACAAGATTTACTCGAGCGCCCCTGAAGCCCTGAGCGACATCGTTCAACACGGACAGACCGTGGCAGTCGGTGGCTTCGGGACATGCGGGATTCCCGAGGCGCTGATTCTGGCGCTGCACGACAGCGGTGTGCGCCACTTGACGATTGCCAGCAACAACGCCGGGGTGGATGGCTGGGGTTTGGGCTTGCTGCTCGAGTCGCGGCAAATCAAGAAAATGATCTCGAGTTGCGTCGGCGAAAATAAAGAATTCGAGCGTCAATTCTTGGGCGGTGAATTGGAACTCGAGTTCTCGCCTCAGGGCACGCTCGCCGAACGACTTCGCGCTGGTGGTGCGGGCATTCCAGGCTTCTACACCAAAACCGGGGTCGGCACGGTCGTCGCCGACGGCAAACCACACCAGGAATTTAATGGTGAAACCTTCATCCTCGAGTGCGGCATTCGCGCCGATGTCGCCCTGGTCAAAGCGTGGAAGGCGGATCGGTTGGGAAACCTCGTGTATCGCAAGACCGCACGCAATTTCAATCCGACGATCGCCACCTGCGGCGACATCACCATCGCCGAAGTTGAAGAAATCGTTGAAGTCGGCGAACTCGAGCCGGACGAGGTTCACACGCCGGGTGTATTTGTGCAGCGTGTGGTGCTGAATGCCAATCCTGAAAAACGCATTGAGAAACGAACCGTCCGCGAGCCAACCAAAACCGAACTCGAGGTGCACTGATGTGGACGCATGAGAGAATGGCCACCCGAGCCGCCCAAGAATTGCAGGACGGCTTCTACGTCAACCTCGGCATCGGCTTGCCGACGCTGGCGGCGAACTTTATTCCCGCTGGCATCGATGTCGTGCTGCAATCCGAGAACGGACTCTTGGGCATCGGCCCGTTCCCTCTCGAGGCTGAAGTGGACGCCGATCTGATCAACGCGGGCAAACAAACCGTGACCGCACTGCCGGGAGCCAGTCACTTCTCGAGCGCCGATTCGTTCGCCATGATTCGTGGTGGTCACATCGACCTGGCGATTTTGGGCGCGATGCAAGTCTCGAGTGCTGGCGATCTGGCGAACTGGATGATTCCCGGACGGATGGTCAAGGGCATGGGCGGCGCGATGGATTTGGTCGCGGGCGTGCGGCGCGTGGTGGTGCTGATGGAACACACCGCCAAGGGCGAACCCAAGATTCTCGAGGCGTGCAGCTTGCCACTGACCGGGCGGCGTGTGGTGAATCGGATCATCACCGGGTTGTGCGTGTTGGATGTGACAGCCTCCGGTCTCGAGTTGGTAGAACTTGCGCCGAACGTGACGCTCGAGGAGCTTCACGACAAAACAGGCGCTCCGATCAGGGTGGGCAACCTATGACCCTCGCCAACGAACGAGCATTCAACGAACATCGGCAGCCCCCGGCATCGGTGCAGGTGTTGATCGTCGGCGGCGGTCCGGTTGGACTCAGCGCCGCCATTGAACTCGGGCGACAGGGCGTCTCATGCTTGATCCTCGAGCCGAGAACGAGCATCTCGCACCTGAAGCCACGAGCCAAGACGACCAGCGTGCGAACGATGGAATACTTTCGCCGATGGGGAATAACCGAACGCATCCGGGAGGTCGCACCCCTCAAGGTGGCTTGGTCCCAGGAGGTCGTGTTTTGCACCTCCCTGCTGGGTCATGAGGTGACACGTTTTCACGACTGTTTCGGACTCTCGCCGCAACCCGCGGACCTCTCGCCGGAATCGGGGCAGCAAATTGCCCAGCCACTGATCGAAGAGGTGCTTCGTGAGGCAGTGTCCGAGCTCCCGTCCTGCCACCTCGCCCTGGGATGGACGCTGCAAGCCATCGAGCAGGACGAACACCGGATTTCGGCGATCATCCTCAACGCAGACGGCGAGCAGCGCCAAATCGTGTCGGACTATGCCCTGGGTTGCGATGGGGCGCGAAGCGTCGTTCGGGCGGCGATGGGCGCACGTTACGAGGGTCAATCCGATCCGCGACCCAACCTGGGCATCGTCTTTCGCGCCCCTGGACTTTTCGAACAGCAACCGCACGGACCGGCGGTTCAGTACTGGGTGCTCAAACCGGGCAGTTCTGGATTGATGGGACGCATGGACATGCAAGACCGCTGGTGGGCCATCGTCAATGGCGTTCACGTCAATGCGGATCCGCTCGAGTTAATCGCGGGTTTGGTCGGGGGCGAAGTGAAGGCACAGGTCTTGGCAACCGATCCCTGGACGGCGCGGATGCTGCTGGTTGACCGTTACCGGAACCGTCGAATGTTCTTGCTCGGCGATGCGGCGCACCTGAATCCACCATGGGGCGGACATGGCTTCAACACCGGGATCGGGGATGCCGTTAACCTCGGTTGGAAGTTGGCGGCGAGGCTCAACGGCTGGGGCGGGGACACGCTGCTCGAGAGCTACGAGGTGGAGCGTCGACCCATCGCCGAGCAAACAATTCTCGAGGCGAGCGCTAACATGAAAGTGCTCGCCCCCGAACTCAGCAACCTCGAGATGGCGGGCGATGATCTGGCTGGGCTGCAAGCACGACAGGCTGCGGCAAAAACGATTCAGGTCAGTAAAGACCGTGAGTTTCACAGTCTTACCCTGGTGCTCGGCTACTCCTACATCTCTTCGCCGGTGATTGTGAACGACCGCATTGCGCCAGCAGCGCCAGACCCAGAACAACGGGAATACCAACCCACAGCCAATCCTGGGGCGCGGCTCCCTCATGTATGGATGTCGGATGGCAGATCGCTCTACGATCAACTTGGAGAGGGACTCTCCTTGCTGCGATTCGATGGTCACGCCGATGTCGCCAGCTTTCTCGAGGCTGCGAACAATGCAGGCATTCCGCTTCGCGTCATCGAGTTGCACGAACTACTCCCCGAAAGTCAGCGCCTCGAGCGCTACGGCGAGCCGCTCGTCTTGGTTCGCCCCGATCAGCACGTGGCTTGGCGCGGTGCAGCGGTGAATTACGCGACAGCACGGGCCATTCTTCACCAGGTGTGCGGGCTGACTCCGCGCATTTGATCGCACTCGAGCGGGATCAGCCAAATCGGGGCACTCGTGTCCTCGCGCAGTTCAACACCAATCCATTGGCCCTCAACCGCTGAACCCAAACACCAAAGGAAAACACCATGCCCATCCGAATCGATGACGATCTGATCGACCTCAACCTCACCGCAGGGCTGATGAAGGGACCGGAAGCCATTCATCCAGCCCTGATCTTGGATGCGGCACGCGGACCCATTCTGGTTGATACCGGTGTCCCCGGACTGCTCGAGCAAATCAAAGCTGCCCTACTGACCTCGGGGTTTCCGCTTACGGATGTCAAAACCGTGTTAATCACCCATCACGATTACGACCACATCGGTTCACTCCCAGAAATCATTGAAGCCACAAACGCTCAGGTGCTGGCCGCAACCTCAGAAATTCCTTACATCCAAGACGGCAAACGTGCCCAGAAGCCACCGCCGCTCGAGCATGTCGAAGCTGCCCTACAAACCTTTCCAGAAGGAGCACGAGCTTACTTTCGAGCGATGTGGACCCATGTCCAACCGCCCGTTCCCGTCACACGCGCCCTGAGTGACAACGAGGTTCTGAACTTCGCTGGTGGGATTCGGGTAATCTTCACTCCGGGACACACCGTTGGGCATACCAGCTTTTTCCTGGAACGCACGCGGGTGTTGCTGGCCGGAGATGCGCTGATGGTGATAAACGGAACTTTGACCGGTCCTTTGGATATGGCCACCCCAGACAAGACCAGCGCTAACACCTCGGTGCGCCGTCTGGCAGCACTCGAGCCGTCCGCGATCCTTTGTTTTCACGGTGGCTTGGTTCATGAGGATGCCGCCGGGCAATTGCACCGGTTGGCAATGGCACTTTAGAGGCATATTGTTCAGGGCTCAGGTCTTGTTGGTGGTCGTGTTGAAGGGTAGACAACGAAGTGGCTGCCCTTCACTTTTGATGACGGGTCGATTTCCCAGCCGAAATCAGCATCGGAGTGAGCGCAATCACGATCTCGAGCACGAAATGTAGTTCGTTGAGCTGCCAAAACGCACGCGCTGGAGTTCAAAACTGCGATTCAAAATGTCGTACCAGCAAAAGGGACGAGGGTTCTCTTCGTTTCATACCCCGGGCGCGAGGCTGGTCTCTCGGATGCGGGTATGACGTGTGATTCTCAACCAAACAGTGAACCGCGACTCAGTGCCCTAAATGCGCGCCTGCTCACGCGACCGCAGGCTGGAGCTGAGGACGACCTCACATCGGCTGTGTTGGCGAGCATGCGTTGTGGGTCGCTGAAGATTTGGTGAACACGGCGGCTGTGCGGGCAAGCTGCGTTGTCGAGAGTGAGGTGCAGAACCTCAGTCGCAGGCCTGCCATGACCGTTACTGCACCTGCACCTCAAGCATCAACTCGTATCGTCCTGCACGAAAAATTTCCGTACCGTCGCTCACGTCCTGACTGATGTTCAAGACGAGCTTGAGTTCGTGCGATGAACCTGACTGAAACCCGTCCAGGATCGCGCGTCGCCGCAGGCAAATACCCGTTTTCTCAACCCAGAATTGACTCACCGGGATGGCGGTTCCGTCAATTTCGTATCCGAAGCTCGTGCTGCTCAGCAACGCCGGAAACGCAGCCGGTTTGGTCGCACACCAGGCGCTCCCCCAGGAGTATCGACCGCCAGGATCGATGGTGACGCTGCACTGCTTGGATGGGAAACGCACATCGATGACGTTGCATTGATCGCTCGGGAAATCGCCGCCCGACGATGCCCCTTCGTACAATCGCAGGAGGCCCAGTTGTTGAGGATCTTGCACGGGTCTGGTCAATCGCAGGCCGCGCGGAAGCGTCAGGGTCGAAGACTGCGATGAACTGCCAGGGTTTACGGCCCGGTCCAGTACGCACCCAGGGTTCGCACCGAAACGGGGTTGCGCCTTGCTGGACTCGACCTTGATGGCAAATTCCTCGTTCGCATCGCAGTGATTGCCGCTCGCCGCACCGCGCGATGCGTCGTTGAACGCGATCCCGCCCTTGGCGTTGCGCTCGAGGGTGTTGTTCTCGAGCGTCGGGCTGGATTGATCCCAGACCTTGACCCCCGCCAGGCCGTTGTCGGAAATCTCGTTGCCCGTGACGACCGGCGTGGCGCGGTCGTACACGGCCAGGCCGCTGCCCGTATTCGTCTTGAAGGTGCTCGCCTCCACGCGCACGCTGACCGAGTCGTGCATCGTCAGGCCGCGCCAGCGGTTACCGAAGAACTGACCGCCCGAGATCAGGCCGCGCGTCGCGCCGCGCAGCGTTAAGCCGTCACCCTCGTCGCCGCTCGGGTCGGTGCCCGTGTCTTGCCCGCCGATGAAGCGCGCATCTCGAACCTCGATCTCGTCGGCACTCACGACCGCAACCGCTGCCGATGCCCCGCCCGCGTGCGCGAGCGTCAGGTTCGAGAACGCCAGCCGCCCCGAGCCCTGATACCGAAGGGTCGCGCCGACCGCGTTCGAGACGATGAACGTCCGATCCACGCCCGCCCCGACGATCTCGAGCGCCTGACCGAGATCGAGCGCGTTGGGCAGCATATACACGCCCTCCCGAAGCTCGACGCGCCCGCCAGTTCGGGCGATCTCGAGGAAGCGCTGGAGTTCTGAGGCGTCCACCTCGGGCGCGACCGGGATCGTCAATCGGTCGCGTATCCAGCCGCGCTGACCGCGCGCCTCGACCTCGTACCAGCCGTTGCTCGCGTCGAAGACGTTGACCATCTCGTTGCGTTCGACGCGCAAGTCCTTGCCGTTCATTGTCACGACGCTCGCGTTGACGTCCGGCTGGGCGCGCACGTTCAATCGGTCTGTGGCGACCTCGACGCGCGAGGGTCGCCAGCCTGCCGTCGCCGTTCCACCCGCCGGGTTCTGGTTCTGACTCGATGGACTCGGAGCCGAGCTGCCGAAAATGCCGATGGACACCATCCAGCCGCCCACCCCGATTGCGGGGACAAGCAACCACAGCCACCATGCGTTTTTCTTGGGTGGTGTGTGCGCTACAGAACTGGTCTGATTCGATCCAGTCGGACTTCGCACGGTTCGTGCCAATCCAGGGATCGGCGCTGGCGGCGGATTCGCCGTCCCAAATAGTACTGTACTCGAGATCACCGTCTGGGACGGTGTGCCCAGCAGAGCGCGCATAGCCGCCGCGCTCTGCGGTCTTTTCGAGACGTGCATTTCGAGCGCCTGCTCGAGGGTGGTCGCCAGATCGGCGTTCACCCCCGGCTTGATGGACCGCACGGGTTTCAACGCGACACCGCTGCCCCGCTCGTTCGCGGTGGGTGGGAGCTGTCCGGTCAGGGCGTGGTAAAAGGTCGCGCCGAGCGCGTACAGGTCGGCCATCGGGGTCGGTGGGACGTGCGTGCTGTACTGCTCGAGCGGCGCGTATTCAGGTGTGAGCGTCACGCTGGTCAGGGTTTTCTTCTGACCGGGCGCGGCCTCGAGCGTCGTACCGAAGTCGATCAGCACCGGGCCATGCGATTTGGTGAGCATGATGTTGCTCGGCTTCAAATCGCGGTGGTACAGACTCTGCGCGTGGATGGTCTCGAGCGCACCGAGCAGTTGCACGAGGTAGGCGCGCGCCTCGGCTTCCGGCAACGCGCCGCGTTTCAAGCGTTCCTCGAGCGTCTCGCCCTCGAGGTATTCCATCACGATGTAGATCGTGTTGCGCTCGTCGAAGACCGTCTTGACCTGAACGATGCCGGGATGGCGGAGGTGATTGAGCGTGCGCGCCTCGTTGATCGCCTTGTCGCGCAAGCGCTGGTAATCCGCCTGGATGTTCGGGATGACCGCGACCGTGCCCGCCCTCGAGCGGGTCGCGCCCTGGTTCGGGAAGAGCTCCTTGATCGCTACGCGGTCGTTCGTCAGGAGTTCAGTGGCAGCGTAGGTGATACCGAAGCCGCCCTGTCCGAGGACGCGCTCGAGTCTGTACTTGCCGTGGTCGAGCAGCGTGCCCGCCGGGAGCGCGGGGTCGGTGAACACCAGGCTCGCACCGCAGTTCGCGCAGGTCGTGGCGGTGTCGGCGTTGGTGGTGCCACAGTACGGGCAGGCGTTCATTCGACCACTCCATCCTTCCGCCGCAGCAAGATCGCGGTCAGCAACAACCCCACAACGGTGAACGCCACCAGAACACCCCAGTGTACGGCCAGGTGCTCGCTCGAGTGCGCGTACAGCGACTCGTTCGGGCAGGCGGGCAGGGTGTCACAAAAACGGTTGAGGTTCAGGCTCGCGCCAAACGCACCCATCGTCCAGTGGCTGACGCTCAACCACGAGAGCACCATGGCTGCGCCTTTGATCTCGAAGATCAAACCCGCAAAGATGATCTGCGGGATCAGCAGCATCGGCACGACGCTGATCGCCCGGTCGGGCGTGGCCGCGAAGGCGCTCACCACCAGCCCGAGCGCCACGCCCGCGAGCGCCGAGAGCAGCGCCGTGACGAAGACCTCGAGCGCGGGCGCGGTGAAGAGCCCCGTGTCCGTCGGGTAGCACACGCGCAGCGCCAAAAGCGCCACCAGCAGCAGCGTCTGCACGAGGGTCACGGCGCTCAGCACCGCGAACTTCGAGAGCACGTAGGGCGCGATTCGCAGGTTGAACATCCGCTCGCGCTTGAAGACCGCCGATTCCTTGGTGATCTCACGGGCCGCGTTAATGATCCCGAACCAGACGCTGACCGTGGCGAGCATGAAGAGCACCGTCTGGGCGTCATAGCGCCTGCCGGGTTCCTCGCGCGTCAAGCTCAGCGCGTCAGGGTTGACCATGATGAGCAGCAGCGCGACCACCACCGGAACCTGCGCGAGCAGGATCAGGAGGTTGCGCCGATCCTGCAAGAACAACTCGAGGTATCGCCGGGTGAGAATCCCGAACTGGCGCGCGGGTAGCGCCTTCGCGCCCGAACGTCCGGCGTTCGCGTTCGCGCTCGGCGGTCCGGACACGACGCGTTGGCGATCCGCGACGAATCGCTGAAATGGCGCACTCGAGCGGTAGCGCCACTCCCACAGCTCCGCGATGCTGGGCACGCTCGAGGGCGAAGGATTCTGAGCGCACCAGCCCGCGAGCTCCGCCTGAAGCCCTCGAGCGTGCGCCTCCTGGGTCAACCGTTTGGTATCGCCAGAGACCTCCTCGAGCCTCGAGTAGATGTCCGCGAAATCCCCGCTGGTCACGCCGAAAAACGCGAGCGCCTCGGACGGCGGGCCGTAGTAGACCAATCGCCCGAGTGCCATGAACGCGACCAGATCGCACTGGTGGATGTTCGCGGTCGCGTGCGTCACCAGCACGACCGTGCGGCCACCGTCGGCCAAGGTCCGCAGGCTGTACATCATGTGCTTCTCGAGGCCCGGATCGAGACCGCTGGTGGGTTCGTCCAGGAACAGCAAATTCGGCGAGGCCAGCAACTCCACGCCGATGCTGACGCGCTTGCGTTGCCCGCCCGAGAGGGTCTCGACGAGCTTCGAGCGGTGCGGTTCCATCTGCACTTGCTCGAGCACGTCCGCGACGCGCTGGTCCATCTCCGCGCTCGAGAGGTCAGGCGGTAGGCGCAACCGCGCCGCGAAACCGAGCGCCCGCCCAACTTCGAGCGTGCGATGAATGATGTCGTCCTGCGGGACGTACCCGAGCGTCGATTTGAAGGCCTCGTAGATCGTGTAGAAATCCTCGCCGTTGACGCGCACCTGACCGCTATCCGCCCGCGCGAAGCCCGAGAGGGCCTTCATCAGCGTGCTCTTGCCCGCGCCGCTGCCGCCGACCAGCGCCACGAACTCTCGCGGCATGATGGTCAGCGAGACGTTGTTCAGAAAAGTCTTGCCCCTGGCCGCGCGAGAGAGGTTGAGGGCGTCCACGCGCAGGCCGTTCGGGTCCGTCTGCCACTCGAGCCTCGAGCCGTTCAGCACTAGGCGGAACGGGCCGACACCGATCGCGTCGCCCGCCGCGAGCGCCCGGCTCGAGACCGCCGCGCCGTTGACGAAGGTGCCGTTCGTGCTGCCCTCATCCGAGACCGCGAACCCGCCCGACGACGGTGTGACACTGGCGTGCCAGGCCGAAACCTGAGGGCTGTCGAGTTCAATCTCGCAGCCGGAACCCGCGCGCCCGATCCGCACGCGCGACCCGGAGAGCGCGAAGCTCGAGACCGCCGCGAGCTTCTTGCCGGGCGTGCCGAGCGCCGGGTTGTGGTACGTCATGGACACGAAATTCCCGAGTGTCGGATCGCCGATGCGAACCACTGCGCCGTCCGTGAGCAGCACGCTCGAGACGCGCCGCCCCTCGTACAGCAGGCCGTTCGTGCTGTTCAGGTCGGTGATGCGGTGCGCGATGCCATCCGGTTGGATCAGGGCGTGATTGCCCGAGATGAAGCCCGAAACGAAAACGATGTCGTTGTTCGCGCCGCGCCCAACACGCACAGGTTGGCTCGAGAGTGGGACATCACGAGATTGACCGTCCTCGATGGAAGTTATGTATGTTTTTGGCACGTTTTCCCGTAATTACTTACATTTTGCTGATGAGAACTTTTTCAAATCTGTATTGAAGGTCGTTACAACCATTGCAAGGTACAAACACATCTAAAATCGGAAATGCAATTATACTGACGTCAAGTTTAAAGTTTAATCTTAGCATTGTTGGAACTTTTGGGCGCAAATCTTGCTTGATAACCTCATCAGATTCTTTGTAGTCAATGAATCCGGCGCTTATATTGCTAATGATCCGTCCAAATTCATCTGTGATTTTGCTATCGTTTTTTCTGAAAAAAACACTAATGTCTCGATTTGAAACTAATTTCAGAAAGCAGGTTACATTATAATTTGAAGCAGATACTCTGTAACATCCAAAGAACTGGCCCATTGCACTAGATGAATTCACTTCTTGTATTGGCGCATCAGGAAGTGTCACGCCAAAAATGGGAGTCTGTTCCTGCATCGGAGTCGATTTAGGCGGCGCAACAACAGCACCCGAATCTGCTTTCTCAATCACATTGTCCCAAATCGGCTTCAAACTCGGCGTT